>CAWIUZ010000373.1:0-6579 GCA_963838915.1 uncultured Acidobacteriota bacterium | reverse complement strand
ATGCGCCGCTCGACGGGCTGGTTAGGATCGAGATAGGTCGGTTCGTCGCCGCCGGTTTGCGCGACGGCCGCTGGAACAAATGAGACGAACGCTACACCCAGGATAAGTGCGGTTCCCAACCTCTTGATCGCCATTCCAAACCTCCGTGCACCTGTGCGGCGCTAGCGGCAAACGACTCGCCAAAAAGGTTACGGAGACCATGGAGAAGAGCGAATAGCTTTTGCTCCATCGTCTCTGTGGCCTCTGTCGTCAGATTCAAAGCTCCAGAAGCCACCACAGGAGCGACAGTTTCTGGAAGGGCCCCTGATGCGCGACCGAGCATCTTAGCACAACTTCCCGGAATTGCGGCCAAAACTCCAGAGAGGTGGACATGCTTCCAAATACGGGTTCGTTGCGCGCCGACGGCCGCATTCTCTGCGTGAATTCGTAGGGGTAGGGCTTGCCCTACCCCGGATCGTGTAATACCGCTCCGGCCAGGGGACGGCAAGCCGTGACAATCCGCGAAATGCCGCTTCGTTCCGCGCCAATGGCCGCCTTTTCTGCGCGAATTTGTAGGGGTAGGGCTTGCCCTACCCCGGATGGTGTGAGATCCGTCCAGCCAGGGGACGGCAAGCCGTCCCCCTACAATTTCAAGTCCCGGCGACACGCCGTCTGGACTCCTAATTGCCCGGGGCACCGCGGGCGCGAGGGCGAGGCACCGCCTCGCCCCTACCATTGTTCCCAGGGGTCAGCATGCCGGATTGCAGATCCCAGATTTCAGATTTCAGATTTCAGAATCCCGATGACCGGTGAGCGTTGATTGGCAGGCCAGGAAACCTGGGTGGCACATACATCCTGACAAAAACCGTCAGGACGTATGCGCGCCACCCGTGGCTTTTCGTGTATGCGCACCCGTGGTTCACGTTGGGGGTCGTAGGGGCAACCCTTGTGGTTGCCCCTGGCGGGACAACGGGCGGCCGCAAGGGCCGCCCCTGCGGACTAGAAGTAGAACTTCATGCTCACCTGGCCGATGCGCGGCGGGTTGGCGCCGGTCACAAAGCCAAAGGTCGAGGTATTGTTGATGGTGCCCTGCGGAGACTGGAATTGAGCGTGATTCCAAGCATTGAAGAATTCCGCCCGGAATTCCAGGCTCTTCGATTCGGTTAACTTCACATCTTTCGTCAACGACAAGTCGAAGTTGTTCCAACCCGGTCCGCCGAAAAAGCGGCGGCTGGAATTTCCGAGTTGTGGCATGACGACGGTTGGGGAAATCTGGGGTTTTGGCTCGGGAGTGAAAAGCGTCGTCTTGAAGTATGGATTACAGCCGAGAGGGCGGGGGCATCCCGGTGTCCCGGGAAGCCCCGCCGTTCGCGGATCCTTGAAACCGAGGCTACCTGGCAGGCGGTTCGGTTCGTCGATATCATTGCCCTGCCCGGTACTACCCGTTCCCAGCAGCGAATAGTCGTCGTTCTCATTGATGTACACCGGGAACCCCGTGGCGAAGCGGGTAATTCCGTTGATCAACCAGCCGTCGGTTAAGCGCTTGGGGCCGGCAAGTTTGTCGAACGGCAACCGGTAGGAATAACTCACGACGAAGTTCTGCGCCACGTTGAAGGCAGACAGCGCCTTGGTGATCGCGTGATCGATCGGGTTGATGTTATCGCCTTGGCCCAAGCCGTTGCCGGAGGCGTTGTCGAGCGACTTGCCGTAGGTGTAGGCGGCGAGGAATTCGGCGCGTCCCAGGGTGCGGCGAAGCGTTACCTCGAGCGCATTGTAGTTGGAGTTGGCCATGGTGGCCATGTAGCCATCGCTGGCAAACGCTTCGACAGGAGCACCGGAAAGACTGGGAACCACCACGTTGTAAGGCGAACGAACGCTGTAGACCGTGGCGCCCGAGGCGGAGGTAAACGGACCGGCATCCTCCGCTTAAGGGCCACAATTTGCAGCGAGCAGACTAAAGCACTGGGCCGGATTTGATGGGTTGGCTTCCATAGTGGCCAAAAGCCGGTGCGCTTGCGTTCCGACGTAGCTGGCGGAGAGTATGGTCGCCGACCCAAACTGGCGCTGAAAGGAGAAGTTGTAGTGCTCGGCGTAAGGAAGCGCGTTGGCGTGGAAGAAAGCCGGCGAACTCCCGAGGGGCACGAATTGCGCCCAGTTCAGAGTCGTGTCCGGGTTTGAGGGGCTGACGTTCAACGGGGGTACCGGGACGGGGAATCGCTGGCCCTCGTTTGCTCCGGTTGTGCGAATTGTAAACGGGTTCTGGAAATCCGGGAGAACGCTCGGCTGCCACCAGTATCCGTAAGGCGCGTCGCCGCTTTCCTGCTCCAGGATGCGGTTCTCGAAAGTGTTGAAATAGACGCCAAAGGCCGCCCGGATACTCGTCTGGCCGGGTCCTCCCAATAACTTGCCGAAGAAGCCCCGGAAGCATGGGGCGAATAAGCGAGCCCGATGCGCGGGGCGAAATTGTGATGGCCAGTCGGGGCGAGCGTGGAGGGAATCCCCGGGTCGCCCGGGAAACACCAGCCCATGGGCGATCCTGGAAACTCCTTCGACTGGCAGCCGGGAATGAGGGCCTCCCATTCGTTGTGGGCCTCCCACCAGGGAGAACTGACCTCCCAGCGCAAACCATAGTTCACCGTGAGGTTCTTGGTGGCCCGCCAGCTATCCTGGCCATAGAGGTCGTAAGACCGCGAACGGCCATAGACGGGTAATTGCAAGCCCTGGGAATAGCCAGTAGGCGCCCCAATCAGGAAATCGGCAAAATCAAAGCCTGTCTCGATGCCGTTGAAATCCGAACGAGCCGTTGAGGTTCAGGGCGAATCGGTATTCCACCTGGTCGTAACTGTACGCCCCGCCGAATTTCACCGTGTGGGTTCCAATCACCTTAGAGAAGTTGTCCGCCACGTTGTAGGTGTTGTCGTAGACTCGCAGGAAGCTGTTCGCCACACCGATGCTGTAGTTATTGAAGCCGATGGGCTCAACGCCCTCGTAACTGGGGTTCATGGGGAAGATGCCGGTGAAACCCTCGTCGGAGAGTTTCGGGCCCAATCCCCCCAGCGGGGCATTCGAGAACTGTACATCGCGCATGTAGCCGACCCGAAGTTCGTTGACGGCAGTGGCGCCGAACGTTTTGGTGATGCCCAGGTTGATGATCTGCGCCCGGCCGTTATTCTTCGACGCGAACCCCGGGAAGCTTGCTCCGCCGTAAGGATTGACCTGGACGTCATCGTCGAAGAAATAGTAGCCCGAGACCATGCCCAAACGGGTGTTGCCATCGATCCGGCCGCTGGCTTTGTCGTCCCGGAGCGTTTCCTTGTAGGCTGAGGTGGTGTAGACCGAGCCGTCATTTGGAAGTGGAATGTATTTCATCAGGAACTGGGCCGGTGGACTGAATGCGGACTGCGGAATGACCGCGTTGGGAAATACGCATTGAGCGTTGCCCGTGCAACCGTGCGTGTAGTATGACTCCCCGTTGACCACGGGATAACCAAGTCGCTGGGACAGCGTGTTGGCCCAAGCTGAACCCTGCACCGTGCCGGTAAGCTGGTCGGCCTCATCCGACGAGAGGTCCCCGGTCCTGTCTTGGGCGGACGGCACCGGTATGAGCGGAGTGTCCACGCCCTCCACCAGACGCGTTCCCTGGTAGTCGGTGAAGAAGAACAGCTTGTCGTGCAGGATGGGCCCGCCGACCGTGCCTCCGAACATGTTCTGGTGCAGCGAGGCGCGGCTCGGAGAGAAGAAGTTGCGGGAATCGAGGTTGGGGATTGCGCACAAACTCGAAGGCGTCGCCGTGGAACTGGTTGGTGCCTTGCTTGGTAACGACGTTGATCAACCCGCCGGTGTAACTTCCATACTCGGCGTCAGCGTTATTGGTGAGAATGCGGAATTCGGCGATCGAGTCGAGGTTGGGAATGATGGCGGTGGCGTTGTACAACCTTTCCTCAGCGTTTCCGCCATTCAAGATGAATCCATTGGCGCTTTCCCGCTGCCCGCTCACCGCGACCGCCCCTGGGTTCAGGTTTCCTGAAACACCCATGGCGCTACTCTCACCGCTGGATGAAGGCACCACGCCCGGTTGCAGGGCCAGCAGGTCAGTGTAGCTGCGGCCATTCAGAGGCAGCGTGGTCATTTTCGTGTTCCCGATGACCTCGCCCATCTGGGTATTGGTGGTTTCGACGTGAACGGCCGTCGAGGTGACGCTCACCTCCTGGTTCACGGAACCCACCTTCATCGTGGCGTCGATGCGGAGGGCCGTGTTGACATCAATGACCAGTCCCGTCTGCCGGTATTCCTCGAACCCTGTCTCCGTGATCCTGATCTCGTAATGACCGGTGGGAAGAGCCGGAAAGTTATAGAAGCCTGCCGCATTGGTTTGGGTCGTGGTTTGAATTCCCGTGTCTGTATCGAGAGCCACCACCGAGACTCCGGGCATGACCGCCCCGGTAGGATCCGTGACCGTTCCTGAGATACTGCCTGTGACGGCGGCGCGGGCAAGCGGGCTTGCCAGCACCAACAGCAACCCCAGGGTGAACAAGCGTTGAGAACGTAAACTCAGCATTTGGATTCTGCGCATAGCGATTCTCCTGTCCCGGAATACGGATGTGCGAAGGACGATCCTCGCCCTTCGCCAAACGACCCGACGGAATACAAATGGAATGCCGATGACGGCCAAGGTGGGCCAAGTCGCTAACGCCTACAAGCTCCGGCTTGAATGTCGTCCGCGGTTTCGAACTTTGCCGCTACTCTGTAGGGATGTCTCAGCCCTGTTGCCCAACATCTTACACTTACCTTAAAGAGGACGAATTGTCAAGGTGGTTTCTATGAGGTGTTATGGCGCTGCCAGAGCCTGAAGCGCCCGCAGGCAGTGTTCGACACGTTCCATTTCGCATTTGAGAGCAGCCATGGTTACGCGGGCTCGCTCGAAGTCCCCCTGCTCGGCAAAGGCCTCCAGCCGTCCAGCTATTTCAGTCGCCTCAAGGGCCAAAAGATTTCCGGCTGATCCTTTGAGGGTGTGTGTCAGGCGTGCCAGTTCAGGTCCGTTATTCTGCTCGAAGGCGCGTCGGGCCGCCGCCAGCAAGCCGGGGCATTGGCTCAAATGAATCTCGATGAGCTCGCTCATGAGCTGGACGTCCCCTCCCAGACGATCCAGAAGGGCTCCTGTTACGACTGGCTCGTGTTCGCCGCCGAGCGGCTGAGATCCAGTTACTTCCTGGGCGTCGGAGGCGACGTACAGTTCCTCCTGGGGTGAGGCAACCCCCGCCTCGGCACAAGGCCCTCCCTCATAGCGCCGCAACAGTTGACGCAGTTCGTGCAGTTCGACAGGCTTCGGCAGATACCCATCCATTCCCGCCGCCAGGCAACGTTCCCGGTCGCCTTTCATTGCGTAGGCAGTGACGGCAATGATGGGGACGTGGCCGCCAGACAGTTTCTCGTGATCGCGTATGGCAGCAGTTGTTTCGAACCCATCCATGTCGGGCATCTGTACATCCATGAAGACCAGATCAAATACTCCGCCGGGGGCGTGCTCGATCGCCGCGACGGCTTCCTCGCCGCTCTGCGCCTCCACCACGTGGTGTCCGCGCTTGGCGAGCAAATGTGTCACCAGCGTACGGTTCACGTCGTTATCCTCGACCAGCAGAATCTGGAGCTTTCGGCCGGCAGTTGACTGGGCGCGCTGCTCCTGTGCCGCCCCAGGCACGGCCCTCGCTGCTGAGTCACCCGTGACGCTCTGGATCGCGGCCAGAAGCTTCCTGTGGAAGAACCGGCTTCATCAAAAACCTTGGCGCCTCCGATTCCTGGTCACGCGCCGGCTCAGAGGTTGGGAGGCAGCCGCTAGCGAGCCGGATGGTGGCTTTTTCCAGTTTGGGGTCGGCCATGATTCGTTGAACGAGGGCGGGGCCATCGGGGCCGGGCAGGCGCGCGTCCAGCAGTACGGCTGCAAAGGGAGGGGTCCTTTCATCCGCCGAGCCCAGGTGGGTGAGCGCTTCTTGACCGCTGGCGCAAAGGACCGGCTGCGCGTTCCATTGCGCGAGCAGACTTCCCAGAATCCGCAGGCACGTGGGGCTGTCATCCACCACCAGAATCCGCTTTTCCTGAAGGTCGGGTGGCGGGCATTCAACCCGGAGCGGCGAAGCGGGGCGAAAGCAAGCGGTGAAGTGGAAAGTGCTGCCCTTTCCCAGATCGCTTTCCAGCCAGATCTTGCCTCCCATCATCTCAACCAGCCGGGCGCAGATGGACAATCCCAGTCCCGTCCCTCTGAATCGGCGTTTTGTCGAGCCATCCGCTTGAGCAAAGGGCTCGAAGATCAAGGCGTGCTTCTCCGGCGGAATTCCAATGCCCGTATCCCGGACAGAGAAATGCAAGTGCAGATTCTCCGGGTCGGCACTCTCTATTTCGACCGAGAGGAGAATCTCCCCCTCCTCTGTGAACTTTGCGGCGTTTGCCAAGAGGTTAACCAGGATCTGACGCAACCGCCCGGGATCGCCTTCGAAAACCGCCGGAACGCCGGACGAAATCTCCAGGCAGAACTCCAGCTCTTTCTGTCGAGCACGCATCGCTAAAGGCTTCATCGCCTCGGCCAGCATGTCAGCCAACCGGAAC
>CAWIUZ010000372.1:0-4381 GCA_963838915.1 uncultured Acidobacteriota bacterium | reverse complement strand
CCAGGCCGCAAGCGCTGTGGGTAACGGCATCGTCGAGCCCGGCCTCACCTCTGCCACACTGGGCACCTCGGGCGTGATATTCGCCTACACCGAAGCGCCCAAACTCGACCCGCGCGGCCGCATCCACACCTTCTGCCACGCCGTTCCCGGAAAATGGCACGTGATGGGAGTCACACAAGGCGCGGGACTTTCGTTGCGCTGGTTCCGCGATAATTTCGGCGCCTCAGAAAGTTGGTACGCCCGCCACACGGACGCCGACCCCTACGACCTCATCATCGATGAGGCGCGGAATATTCGACCTGGAAGTGGCGGCCTGCTGTGGCTGCCTTACCTGATGGGTGAACGAACCCCCCACCTCGACGCTCAGGCGCGAGGCATGTGGTTTGGACTGACTGCCGCTCACACCCGCGCACACCTGATTCGTTCCATCCTCGAGGGGGTGGCCTTCAGTCTGCGTGACTCGATCGAGATTTTTCGGGAATTGAAGATTCCTGTTGAGCAGATTCGCGCCTCGGGCGGCGGCTCGCGTAACTTCACCTGGCGGCAAATCCAGGCTGATATATTTGGCACGGATCTTGTGATCCTGCGGACTTCCGAAGGTTCTGCCTTCGGCGCAGCATTGCTCGCCGGCGTCGCGGCAAAGACGTATTCCAGCGTTCCGGAGGCGGCCTGCGAAGCCATTCAGGTTAAAGAGAGCATGACCCCGTTGGCGGAAAACGTCAAAGCTTATGACCGCTATTACCAGGTGTATCGCGCCCTTTACCCGGCCGTTCGGGATCTGGCGCACACTCTGGCGAATATCGAGTAGGGACGCAGAGTGTCTTCACCTGTGGATTGTCATCCTTCGCTTCGCGCCTCGAAAGAGACGTCATTCCCGCGAAAGCGGGAATCCATGGGTCCCTAGACTGACAATGGACCCCCGCTTCCGCGGGGGTGACGAATGCTGACTTTCGTTTCTGGGGGTGGGCCCAAGGCCCATGACCAACCTGGATGGCAGCAGTCCGGTTCGGTTTGGACATCACTATGAAAACCCAGCACGCCCTACTCGCATTGCTATGCTTGTTCCCATCGCCCTCTCTGGGAGGCTTCGCCGTGGAGAATTATGCGGTCAAGAAAGAAATCGTGGAAGGGCACGTCACATACCATCTGCTCGATTCGAAGCTCAAAATGGACGTGGGCATTGTGCCGGACATCGGCAACTTTGCTTACCAGTTCAACGTGGACGGGAAAGATGTGTTGATCCCGGTGGAGTCCTTCCAGGACTACCTCGCGAAGCACACCTTTGGCTGGGGTATACCCTTCCTGGCGCCGTGGGCCAACCGTCTTGATCACGACTACTATTACTTTGAAGGTAAGAAGTATTTGCTGAATGATAACCTTGGAAACATCATCCGTGACAATTTCAAGCAGCCCATGCACGGCTTGCTGGTTTTCGAACCCCGCTGGAAAGTCGTGAAAACCGGGGAAACCGCCGCGGATGGCGCGTTTGTTGTTTCGCGGCTGGAGTTCGACAAGTACCCCGATCTGATGGCGCAGTTTCCCTTTGCGCAGGTTTATGAGATGACCTACCGCTTAAAGGAGGGCAAGCTTGAGTGCACGACTCGGGTCACCAACGTCGGCGACTCCGACCTCCCCGTCCATTTTGCATTTCATCCCTACTTTCACCCGGACGGCCCGCGCCCGGAATGGAAGGTGACCATTGGCGCCCAGCAACACTGGATTGTCACCCAGCAACTGATTCCGACGGGCGAAACCGAGCCTACCGACAAGTTTCTGCCCGGGGCGACCAAGGGCGTAGCGCTCGATAAGACTTTCATTGACGACGGCTTTTCCGATTTTGCGCGCGACGGGAATGGCCTTGGCCGCGTTACGATCCAAGGCAAGACCGAAAAGATTGAAGTCCTGTACGACAAGGCGTTTGATTACGCGATTGTCTATGCTCCACTCAATAACGACCTGATCTGCGCCGAACCTCAGTTGGGTCCGACGGATGCCTTCAATCTGCAGCACGAAGGGAAATTCAAGCATTTGATCGTCCTTGAGCCAGGTAAGACCTTTGAGGCTTCGTTCTGGATTGTGCCGACAGGTTTTTGATTTTGTACCTAATGCCCTCTCCCTTGGGGAGAGGGTGTCTCGCATCGGCGCTTTCACCAGCCGAAGCGAGACGGGTGAGGGGTCTTTTGCAGAGTTCGGGATCACAGGCCGCGGGCTTACGCGGTCATTACAGTTCAATTCTCCGGAGAAATTGCGAGGGCGAAAATTGCTGATGCGAAGGTTGGGCATGATGCGAAGTTTTAGATATGGAAGTAACCCCTCACCCGACCTGCGACGGCTGAAGAAAACGCCGTCGCGGGCCACCCTCTCCCTACGGGAGAGGGCGGTCTTTGCGAAAGTTGCGAGGGTTCTCGTTGGCTGTGCCCTCGGCGGTTTGCTTGTATCCGTTATCGCGTCGCTCGGAGTGCGAGACGATCCGTCGGCGCCAAATCCCATTACTCTATTTTCAGCGAGGTTAGCCATGGCAGCTCAGAACGATTCCTTTTCCGCAAAAATAGAAAAGACTCAATTCAACGGCTGGAACGCTTATCGCCTGACGAACGGCATTATCACCCTGTATGTCGCGCCGGACATCGGTGGCCGCGCCATTCAGCTTGAGTTAGGTGGGAAGGGGCTCTTCTTCGTCAACAAGGACCTGGCCGGCAACGTTCTGCCTGCTGAGCAGAACAACCTGAAATCCGGCTGGGCCAATTATGGCGGCGACAAAGTCTGGCCGGCGCCGGAAGGTTGGATGAACGACGAGCAGTGGCCCAGCATCCCGTACTACATCCTCGACGGCAGCCGGTTTGCCGCGGAGGTGGTCACGGAGACGCCTGCCGAAGTTGCGGTTCGCGTTACCAGCCCTGCCGACCCGCGCAGCGGCGTACAGTTTGTGCGGACGTATCACGTTTACGCAGGGACAACGCGCCTGAAGGTCGATCAGGTGATGCGCAACATCAGCCCTCGGCAGATTCGATGGGGCATCTGGCATCTGATTCAGAACGATGCTGCCGACGCACACGATCCCACAAAACCCAATCCGGATCTTTACATGTATCTTCCGCTCAACCCCCACAGCCAGTATCCCCAGGGCTACTACAATCCGTACGGCGACGCGCGACACCCCAGCTACCAACTGCAGCATGGTGGCCGCATGTTGCAGGTGCATTATCTCTATCGCGTGGGCAAGGCCGCCGCGGATACTGACCGTGGCTGGTACGCGGTTGTCAATGGTCAGAAGAACATTGGCTACGTCGAAAACTTCACACCATTCCCGGAAAAGGAATACCCGGACGGGGCCGCCGTAGAGACTTGGAATAATGGCCCAGGCGTAATCTCTCGCGGGCCGTGGGACCAGACCCTTCTCGACGATCCGAAGCAGAATCCATACATCCTGGAAACCGAGGTGCTCAGCCCCTATGCGGCGCTCAACCCGGGGGAGGAGTATTCCTTCCCGGTGTACTGGTCGCCCACCTCCGTCACGAACCCTGTGCGCAACGCCGTTTGGGCCGGCGCGATCTCCGAGCCGCTTAGCGGAAAAGTGGAAGGCGGCCAGGTTAGTCTGAAGGGACTATTTGGCGTCTTCACGCCTGGCGCGCTGGTCGCCAACTTCTATAGCGTGATGGGCGAGGAATTGAGTCACGTAACGTTGCAAGCCATTGACCCCAGAGAGGTTGTCCGGCTGGACAAGTCCATCGCCGCGCCCGCTGGCACTTTCCGCGTGAGCGTCTTTGTCGAAGACGCTCGGGGGGAGAACTGCGGGTTCCTGGGTAACGTGGTACTGAAGTAGGCGGATCGGCACGTAGGCAGGTGGGCAGGTTGCTAGTCGACGGGGGTTGATGGCCCTTGGCAGCGCGGTGCGGTGAACGTTTAGCGCCCAGGGTCGACCATTCCCGGCCATTCTGGCAACCGCCGACTGGTCATCCTTCCGATCTGCCCACCTGCCAATCTGCCCATCTGCCGACCCCTAGTACCGCCGTACTCTAGCCATCTGAGCCAATCAAATGAACACTAGTAGCGAGGCGGAACCCGCGCCAAACGCTTGACTGCTATCCCGTGCGGAGGACCGCGGAACTCAAAAGGACGAGGTCCGCACTTCCAGCTTGGCAATCAACGGAGGTTTTGGGGGTCCACATGCGGACTGCTATTGCTAAACACCCGAGGGCCGTTTGTTTCCCACCCGCGCTTGCACATTCACGGGGGAAAGAGTGCAGGCGCAGTTGTGTCAGTGTGGGGACAGGCGTCGAATGGAATAGCAGTTCTTCAAGCGGCGGTCGAGTTTTGGAGGGGAAAAACCGCCAGGCAATGTTATCACGCTGGCGGGCCTCAACCCGCGGGTTCTCACGCA
>CAWIUZ010000371.1:0-16388 GCA_963838915.1 uncultured Acidobacteriota bacterium | reverse complement strand
GGCAGAAGGGAGCGAACCTCCGGTGGCGCTCTATTGACACGGTGCCGTCTATAGGCCCAGTGGCGGGAGGCTCGCCAACACGACATAACCGGGAATCCGAGGCCGTTATGCCCCAGAGATCCGTGCTGTAGTCGGGAAACTGCTTGCCCAAATCGATGCAGAACAGACGATGCGCTTCCGTGGCGGCGCTGGAGTTCTGGAAATAATCCGCGAACTGGTCGCGCTTGTTCCGGAAGTCAAACCAGGCCTGCGAGTACTGATGGATGAACAGCGGGGCGAAAGAACCAATGTAGCGGACTCCATCGTATTCGAAAGTGAGGCGGCGCCAGGCAGTCCAGGTATCCGGCTTCAACGGGTATGTGGCGGAGCCCATGCCCAGCAGGTAAAGCATCATGAGTTCACTGTAGTCGTGCCAGCGGTAGGGAAGAAAACCAATCTCAGGCATCCAGCCCAGCGAGAGGAGGGGAGTATCTTCGGCGAGCCAGTTCCATTCCACGCGATTAAAGACCTCGAACGCCAACCGGCGGATTTCCTCGCTCAGGAAATGCTGACGGCAGGTGAGAACTCCGCAAAGCAGAATCGCCGTGTCGATGGAAGAAACCTCAGAATCCCAGAGCCTGGCGCCGGTGTTCACATCCGCGAAGTGGAAAAAGAAGCCACGGTGGTTGGGCAGCTTTCGCCAGAGGAAGTGCAGCGCGGTGAGTACGCGGTCGTGGGCCTCGGAGTGCGGAACCCATCCGCGTTTTTCCCCAATGCAGAGGCCGTGAGGCCAACCAACGCAAAGCGGTGCGGGATGTCATGTCGGCCCTCCTCATGATTCTTTGGAACTATTCTACACGTCTTTGTGAACTTATAAGTAGTTGCAGCTTGATGGGAGATGGCTTGCCGTTTTTTGGGTGCGATCATGTGTAACGAAGATTGGCCGAACCGTGGAAGGGCCTGTCATTCCGAGGGGCCGCAGGCGACGAGGAATCTCGCACTGCCTTGAAAATGTGCAGGGGTAGGGCTTGCCCTACCCGGTTCAAAAGGGGACAGCAAGCCGTCCCCCTACAAACGGGTAAAGCAGGGGGCAGGGGCTGGTGGCGCGTTGGTCAACCACCCCTAGCCCCCCTTATCAAGGAGGGGAATCGCGGAGAGTGGACTTGCAACCATAGCCCGGTTCCGTGCGTCTGAGAAGTGGATAGCAGGGCTTAGTTTTCACTCGTGAGGTCGGTCATATGGCGGATTGGCGTGAACCGCTGCCGGAAGAGCAGCGAGTTTGGCATTTGTTGAACCGAGTCACGTTCGGCCCGCGTTCCGGTGATGTGGAGCGCGTCGGGCGCATGGGCGCCAAGGCGTTTCTCGAAGAGCAGCTCCATCCTGAGCGGATTGACGACTCGGCGATTGAAAGAAAGATTGCCGGCCTGCCGACACTGTCCATGAGCCCCGAAGAGTTGGCCGAAAACTTTCCCGCCAAGAACCAGGCGCAACAGCAGGCTCAGGCGCGGGCGCAAGAGAGCGGGAAGGGAAGCGAGGGCTCGGACTCCGCCCGCGAGATGGCGGCCATGCAGGGACCCGGCGCCATGCAGGAGCCGGATGGCCCGCGGCGCATCACCCTGGAACTCGCGCGCGAACAACTCTGGCGCGCCATCTACAGCCAACGCCAACTCGAGGAAGTGATGGTGCAGTTCTGGATGAATCACTTCAACATTTTCGCCGGCAAGGGCGCCGACCGCTGGCTGATTACGTCGTTCGAACGCCAGGCCATTCGCCCCCACGCGCTCGGTAAGTTCGAGGACCTGCTGGTCGAGACAGCCCGGAGCCCGGCGATGCTTTTCTATCTCGACAACTGGCTGAGTGTGGCGCCTTACACGACCACCGAAGGCTGTGTTTATCGGACCTTGAGCGGCATTCCCTCCGGCCCAGACGAGTCCGGGCGCCAGGCGGTTGCGCGGCCTGTGGTCTGGAATCGCTTTCGCGAGGGCCCCGGTCAACCACGGCCCCGCCCTTTCGCGAAACTTCAGAACCGCCGCGGATTGAACGAAAACTACGCCCGCGAGTTGATGGAACTCCACACTCTTGGCGTGGATGGCGGCTACACGCAGCAGGACGTTCGCGAAGTGGCGCGATGTTTCACCGGATGGACCATCAACCGTCCTCTGCAAGGCGGCAGATTCTCTTTCAATCCCCGCTTGCACGACTTCGGCGAAAAGGTTGTGTTGCGGCAAAAGATCAAGCCGGGTGGCGGAGAGAAAGACGGTCTCGAAGTGCTTCATCTGCTGGCGCGCCATTCCTCCACGGCACACTTCATTTCGCTTAAGCTCTGCCGCCGTTTTGTGGCGGACGATCCGCCGGCTTCGGTTGTCAACCGGGCCGCCAAGACCTTTCTGAAGACGAAGGGGGACATGCGGGCCGTGCTGCTCGGCATCGTGACTTCGCCGGAGTTCAACTCGACTGCGGCGTTCCGCGCCAAAGTGAAATCGCCCTTCGAATTGGTGGCCAGTTCGCTTCGCGCCCTCGACGGCCAGACCGACGCCGGGCCTCCGCTGCTGGCCGCGATGGTGCGCATGGGAGAGCCGCTGTTTTACTATCAGGCGCCCACCGGGTTCCCGGACCGGGGAAGCGCATGGATCAATTCCGGCACGCTCCTCCAACGGATCAACTTCGCAACTTTGCTGGCCGCCAATCGCATCCGCGGCACCCGTGTGGATCTCGAAGCGCTCGCGCCGGACAGCGATCCCGGCGAGGTCGTAACAAGACTTTCGGATCGGTTAGTCGGCGGAGAGCTTTCGCCCGAAACGCATCAGGCAATTACGAAGACTTTGAACGGTTCCGAAACGCCGGCATCGGGCGGCCCTATGGCCGCGCAGGCGCTGAAGGTTGCTGCCGTTTTGGTCGGGTCGCCGGATTTTCAGAGAAGATGACTGGTGTGGGAGCGCGGGCATCCTGCCCGCCTTTTGTGCCGCAATTCTACGCGCGCTGCGGGCAGGATGCCCGCGCTCCCAGGCATTCGCCAGCAATTTGGAGAACTTCACCATGAAAATTCCGCGTCGCTATTTCATAAAGACCGCAGGCTTGAGCCTTTTCGGGGTCGGCTTAGTACCGAGCTTTTTAAGGCGTACCGCGTTCGCCCTCGAACAGCCGCTCGCAAGCTCACGCCGGAAAATTCTGGTGGCGGTTTTTCAGCGCGGCACCGCGGACGGGCTCAACATCGTGGTGCCGTTTGCGGAGCGGGACTACTTTGCGATGCGGCCCACCATTGCCATCCCGCAGCCGGGCAGGAGTGTTGGGGAAGGCCAGGGCGTCATCGACCTGGACGGTTTTTTCGGACTCCACCCGGCTTTGGCTTCGTTGAAGCCGCTCTTTGATGCCCGGCATTTGGCCATCGTGCACGCCACCGGTTCGCCCGATAACTCGCGTTCACACTTCGACGCGCAAGATTATATGGAAACAGCGACGCCGGGAGTTTGTTCCACCTCGGACGGCTGGCTGAACCGGCTTCTTCAGGTGAACCCGGAGGCGGACGCCACGCCTTTTCGGGCCGTAGCGTTTGCGCCCAGCATGCCGCGCACCTTGGCCGGGCCGGCGTCGGCGCTTTGCGCGCAGGATTTGCGAGGCTTCCGCCTGGCTGCCAATCTCGGCCGGGGCGGGCCGAACGCTGGCGGGCTCGCGAGCGCCTTCGAAGCGATGTATGCCTCGACGGCCGATCCACTTCTCGGAAGCGCCGCCCACGAAACGTTTGACGCTATATCCACTTTGCAACGTATTGGAGTTGAGAATTACCAACCTGCGAACGCCGCCCAATACCCGCCGGGGCCGCTGGGCCGGGGCCTTCAGCAAGTGGCGCAGCTCATCAAGGCGGATTTGGGGCTCGAGGTCGCGTTTGCGGAGGTGGGCGGCTGGGACCACCACGTTAACGAAGGCGGCGTGCAAGGACAATTGGCGGCGCGATTGAAGGTATTCGGCGAAGCGCTGGCCGCTTTTCACCAGGACTTGGGTGACCGCATGGAGCAGGTTGTGCTCCTCACCATGTCGGAGTTCGGCCGTACCGCGCGCGAAAACGGCAATCGCGGCACAGACCATGGCCACGCCAACTGCATGTTCGTGCTGGGCGGGCCGGTAAAGGGTGGTGAGGTATACGGGCACTGGCCGGGACTCAAGCCTGACGACCTCAACGAGGGGCGAGACCTTGCGCTGACTACCGATTTCCGCGATGTCTTTGCGGAAGTGGCCGTGCGCCATCTGGGCGCGCAACGGCCGGAAAGCATTTTCCCGGGCTTCACGGTTTCACCGAATCGCTTCCGGGGATTCCTCGGGTGACGTTTCCCTGTGGACTGGGAAGACCCAAGAACAGCTCACGCAAAGGCGCCAAGGCGCAAAGGAACGCAAAGCGGGGGGCAGTGGTTTTCTTTGCGCTCTTTGCGTACTTTGCGCCTTTGCGTGAAATCTTCTCTTTCCTTTTCAGCGCGGCCCGGGCGGCAGGTGCTCCTCCAGGTAACGAGCCAGCAGGCAGAATAGATGGTAATGAGTGTCCTTGCCTTCTGAAAGGCTATGTGTCCTCCCTGGATATTCCATCATATCGAACTGTTTTCCAAGCTCGACAAGGCGATCGATCAGCAGTTCGCTACCCTGGAAGTGCACGTTATCGTCGTCGGAGCCGTGGACGAGCAAGAGATGTCCCTTCAGGCCTGCGGCGAAATTGATCGCCGATCCCTGGCGGTAACCCTCTGTGTTCTGTTGCGGAAGTCCCATATACCTTTCCTGGTATATCGTGTCGTATAACCGCTGATCGGGGACCGGCGCCACGGACATACCGAGTTTATAAACATCCGGATAACGGAACATCAGGTTGAGCGTGTTGGTGCCCCCTCCGCTCCAGCCCCAAACGGACGTTCGGCCGGCGTCAATGTATGGGCGTGCCTTTTCCATGGCCTCGAGCGCCGCCACCTGATCCTGCGAAGAGAGCACGCCCACTGAGCCGTAGATGATCTTGCGCCAGGCCCGGCCCTTGGGCGCGGGCGTGCCCCTGTTGTCCACGCTGGCAATTAAGTATCCCTCTTTGGCGAGGAGTCGATGGAATATCGCCGTCTTGCCTCCCCATGCGTCGACGACCGTCTGCCCCGCCGGCTCGCCGTAAATGTGAATGAGGATGGGATACTTCTTCGCAGGATCGAACTGGGGAGGCTTGATCATAAAAGCGTCTAGGGTGACGCCGTGGCCAATATCGACGGGAAAGAATTCCGTGGGCGTCGCGAAGAGCTGGGCCGTCTTGGCTCGTAGGTCGTGGTTATCCTCGAGCAGGCGCTTCACCTGATGAGCGGGCAGCGTGACCAGGTCGATGACGGGAGGCGTGTCCGAAGTCGATAAGGTGTGGATGGCCCACTCGAAATTCGGAGAAATTTGGTAGGAATGGGAACCGGCCGAACCGGGCGGAGTCACCCGTTGCGGCGTGCCGGAGCCATCCAGGCGGCTGCGGTAAAGGTAGCGCTGCGAAGCGTTCTCAGGCGAGGCGATGTAGTACACCCACGTCTCCTGCGTATCAACGCCCTCGAGACCGATGACATCGAACTGGCCCGGAGTCACAAGCCGCGACTGCTTCTCGTCCTTCGAGACCAAATACACGTGACGCCAGCCGTCCTTTTCGCTCAGCCAAAGGAAATCCTTTCCCTGGTGAATCCACTTGAGATCACTCACCACATCCAGCCAGGCATCATCGTGCTCGCGATAGACTTCCGCCACCGAGCCCGTTTGGGCGTCCGCCAGCAGCACGTCGTTGGTGTTTTGCAGGCGGTTCATGTGTTCGAGAACAATAGAATCGCCGGCCCAAGCCATGTAGGGGATGTAGTTGTTTCGCGGGACGCCCGGCACGTCAAGCCATTGCGTCGGCCCACCCGATGACTTCACGACGCCCACCCTGGCAGCGGGGTTTGTAGTTCCGGGCTGGGGGTAGGGAATATTCACGACGTGAGGGTATACCCCATACTGCGGATAAGGAATCTGGCTGACCACGTTGTACGGGCCGCCGGTGTCATAGATCAGCGGGAAATTGCCTTCCTCCGAAGAATCAATCTGCCAGTACGCGATGCTCTGCCCATCGGGGCTCCAGCGGAATCCGTCGCGAAGGTCGAATTCCTCTTCGTAAACCCAGTCGGAAGTTCCGTTGGCTAAGGTGGGAGAGCCGTTCGTGGTCAGGGCGACGATCGATCCGCTGGCGAGATCCTCGACGTAAATATTCTGCTCCCGCACGTAGGCTACCTTCAAGCCGTCGGGCGAAAACTTGGCAAACATCAGCGTGGAAGGCGCAGCGCTCCCGCCCAACTTCTGAAGTTTCCGGGTCGCGAGGTCGAGCAGCCAATAATCTCCGCGCGTGTTCTCACGCCAGACTCGGCGCGAGTTCGTAAACACCAGAAGGCGCTTCATGTCCTTTGACCAGGAATAGTCATCGATGGCGAGCGGGGCTTTCGCGTCGGGAGGAGTAAGCTCTTTGGCCGGTACCAGGACGGCGCGGGCGCCGGTTGCGGTGTCGTATTTCACAATGTCCCGGGCATCCTTGGTTTCCGTCGAGGCTTCGAGCGTGGTGTAGGATTCACCTTCGTTCACCCAGCGCGCCGGACCGAACCACTTGCCGTCAACCTCGTTGCCTACAAAGACTCGGTGAAGCATTTCCGTTAATTGCGATGAGAATTGCGCGCGCGCGAGTCCGGGCCAGATGCACAGGGCCACGAGACAGGCAAGTAGCCCAGCGAATCTGGAAGGCAGCCCTCTCCCTTGCAGGCTGCGTGATGACTCGACCGGCACGAATAGGGCACGCCTGCCGGGCGTGAGCCCGGCTTTGGAGTGCGGCAGCTTGCTGCCGATTTCTCCGGGCGTGAGCTTGCTCGCGCCCTCTCGGTAGAGTCTCCAATGCCGGCCAGCAAGCTGGCCTGGAGTAAAGCGGCAGCAAGCTGCCGCACTCCAAAGCGCCTGCGGCGCCCTCCCTCCCTTGGACGAGCCGTCACGCAGCCTCTCCCTAGGGGAGAGGGCAGCCGTTTCAAACCCACCGGCCGCGGGCGAGACGCCCGCGCCACGCTTGTCGTTCATTTGAACTCCTCCAGAACTCAGTTCACTCCACCCATCAACTTCTTCACGGACGGGACGAAGAGGAACATGATAAGACCGGCGGCGATGGCCGCAACCGCTGCGCTTCCAAACAATCTTGGCAAAGCGACTGACTGATAAAAAGAAGCGAGAGTGCCGCCAACGTAATTACCAACAGAATCGGAGAGGAACCAGAAGCCCATCATCAGGCCCGCGACTCTTGCGGGCGCGAGCTTGGTGGTTACACTGAGGCCCACCGGGCTCACCGAGAGCTCGCCGAGGGTGACCAGAAGATAGCTCCAGGTAAGCCACAGAGGACTGTTGTTCGTCCGCCCGGCGACCGGAACCAGGATCAGGAATGAGAACCCGGCGAAGACGAGACCCGCGGCGAACTTCGATGTGGTTGAGGGCTCCCATCGGCCCAAATGCACCCACAGCCAGGCGAATACCGGCGCCAGGAGAATCACAAACAACGGCTCCTCGGATTGAAACCATCCGGCCGGGAAGCCTCCAAACAGGCTGCGATTGGTGTTGAGCTCGGCGAAGAGATTCAGCGTCGAGCCCGCTTGTTCGAACAGAGACCAGAACAAGGCGGAAGCGAAGAAAAAAACCAGAACGGCCGTGAGGCGCTTGCGCTCGACAGCCGTCCACCCCTTCATCCTGAAGAGCCAGGAAAACGTCACCACAACGATGATGAGCAGCATGAGCCCGAGGGATTTCGAAAGGCCGGCAGGCGTGACTTTGAAAACTCCGATCCATCCCAGGACCACGGCGAGGACGGCCAGCAGCGCGGCCAGGCCCAGCGATTGCCAGAGACGGCGCCGGGCGGAGAGAGTGTCCCGAGGAGCGGCGCCGATGCCGGGAAGGTGCTTCCAGCCGGCGCGATACTGGATGACCCCGAGCGTCATGCCCAGTCCGGCGACCGCGAAGCCGAGATGCCAATTGATCTTCTCGCCCAGGTAGCTGCAGACCAGCGGCGAAACCAGCGCGCCCAGATTGATTCCCATGTAGAAGATCGAAAAGCCGGCATCGCGGCGGGAGTGGTCCTGGCCGTACAACTGCCCGACCATGGTGCTTACGTTGGGTTTCAGCAGGCCCGTGCCGATCACAATCAATCCCAGGCCAAGGTAGAAGGTCAGGGTCAGCGGCATGGCCAGTGCGTAATTGCCGGCGGCAATCACCAGGCCGCCGTAAAGCACGGCTTTCCGCTGTCCGATCACGCGGTCGGCGAGCCATCCCCCGGGGAGCGTGATGAGATAAGTCATCCCCGCATAAATGCCATAGATCGCGCCCGCCTTGACAACGTCGAATCCCAGCCCTCCTCTTTCGAGAGAAGCTGTCATGAAAAGAATCAACAGGGCACGCATTCCGTAATAACTGAAGCGTTCCCAGTATTCAGTAAGGAAGAGAGTCGCAAGCCCGCGAGGGTGACCGAAAAAAGTTGCCATGAGAGACGAGCTCATCCGCGGATTAAGCGGGTTTACCCACTAGGATCCACTCCGTACGAGACCCTTGTCGTGTCATTCTGAGCGAAGCGAAGAATCTCTGGAGTTCGTCGCCGCGCCCCCCCGGAGGAAGATAACTGCGGGGATTCTTCGCTTCGCTCAGAATGACAGAGTATGTCCGGCTCGCGAGCCCGGCACGTCAATGTCGACGGGGCTTACTGCCGCTGGGCGAGGTGGCGGTCCAGCATAAACAGTGCTTGTTTGGACTCCCCGATCATTTTGAGCTGGTGCTGGATGTCGCTGGCGTTGGCTTCTTCTTCCACTTGTTCGGTAACGAACCACTGGAGGAAGGCGTTGCTGGCGTGGTCCTTCTCGGCCGCCGCCAGTTCCACGAGCTTGTCAATCAAGCTGCTCACCTTGCGCTCGTGCTTGTAGACCTCGTCGAAGATAGCGTGCGGTGAACCCCACTTAGAGGGCGGGGCCGCGATGGAAGCGAGGGTCACCCGTCCGCCGCGCTCGACGATGTACTTGAAGAATTTGAGAGCGTGGCCAGCCTCTTCCTTGGCCTGGATTTGCATCCAATGGGCCATGCCGTGCAGGTTCGACTCTTCAAAATCGGCCGCCATGGCGAGATAGAGGTAGGCGGAATAAAGTTCAGCGTTGACCTGCTGATTCATGGCTTCTTGCATTGTGGAACTGATCATGTCTCCTCCTCTTGTAAATTAGTGTCCTGATGTTTGACCAAGTATAGTAATCCTTTCGGGCCGGACTGGGCAACGAGGATTAGCGCCGCGAAGAAAAGCAGATCCTTCGCTTCGCTCAGGATGACACGTCATTCTGAGCCCGTTCGCTTCGCTCAGGGTAAACTGCGCGAACACTCTGCATTGGGTTGCGGCTTTACGGCGCTATGCCTCGGCGGTGCGAGAGCGGTTGGTTATGATTGATGTCAGGCTTTGTTCAGGACCAGTTCGTGCAGTTCGGTGTGACCATTGTAGCGCAGGCGATACTGGTAACTGCCGGAGGCGTACTTCGCAGTGTTCCAGGCCGCCATGTGGTAGCCGGCCTCGCAGATGGCGTTTGAGATCACTTCCAGGTTTCTGCCCGCCTGATCGAGGATCTCGACGAGCACCCATCCCTTCTCAGGGACGCTGAACTCGATGGCCATCTGGGGATTGCCGGAGTTGGGATAATGCTGGTTGAACACCTGCGTGGTGGGTTTCGGGGGAATGCTGAGTTTCGTTTCGCTGACCTTGGCGTAGTCAAACGGCTGGTCAACAAGGTGCCAAAGCGGTTCTTTGCCGCGCTGGTGGAGGTAGAACGACCTCAAGGGCGTGCGCGTGAAGCTCGTCAAGGGCCGGCGGACCGCGATGCCATCCTGCCACTCATAGACGGGAATGTGCATGGGGTTGAGCATACCGAGCTTGCCGCGCTCCATGGCAATGTGGAAGAGCCCGAAGTTCCCCGGTTCGTGGCCGCCCAGCCAGTGGCCCACAATATCCACCAGGTAAGGGTTCTTGCCGAAGAGGACGACGTTCGTCATGTAGTCCCAGGCCCGGCCATCGTAATTGTTCTCGTTGCCCAGGGGATTGGGCCCCTGGTTGAAGTCGCCGTCGCGGCCGTAGATGCCCTCGATAATGTGAAGTCCCATCGGTGACGCGGCATGGTTGTCGATCGTCCGCTGCGCCCACAATTCCATGCAGAGGGTGTTGTACCAGTAGGCGTCGTTGAAGGCGGGATCGTTCTTCGGCACGTCCGGAGTGTTCCACCGGGGAATATACTCGGCGTGCCGCTTGAAACTTGCTTCGACCAGTTCATGAACTTTAGGATTGATACTCTCCTTATTAATCACTTCCTCAAGCTTTTGCATTTCATCAATATTCTGCCATTTTTGACAGTAGCCCTGATAAGGGGCAGCGTGGGTGCCCTGCCAGTTCTTCGAGGTGAGGGTTAAACCCATTTCGTGAGCCTTGAACTTCGCCACATTCAGGTTCCACGAATCCCGGGCGTTGAAGGGCCAGAGGTAAGGAACCTGCGTCCAGACCACGCCACCGGGCACTTCTTTCCAGACAAACGCCCGCTCGTCGCTGGCATCGTCTTCCGTCTTGATGGTGTTCTTCGCGGTGCGAACCGTGGCGCCCACGCGCCGGCCCATCGCGAGGTACCCGCGGGCGTCGAGCACTCCGCCGCCATTGACGTCGCGGGTATGCATTCTGTTGCCCGCTACTCCCAGTTCCTTCAACGATTCGAACAGACCTTCGATGAAGAACGCGTCGGTGGCAATGCCCATCGTGTCCTCAAGAGTGAATCCTCTTTCGGTATCGACCGGATTGTGGGCAGTCAGGTTCGGCTTGGTGGCAATGTTGTGAGTCGTCGGAACGCCGGTGCTGTCCATGGGAACAAAGATCGACCGGCCAAGATCGAGTCCGACCTGCTTGCACGCGGCAGAATTCGTCTTGCGGTCAACGTGCGTCCGCAGGATGAAGACCGCCTCGGGGTGCTGCTCGACGAACGGATGAACGCCGAAAAACCCTGAGGGTGCCGACTCGCCGGCAAACACGGAAGAGCGGCCAGTGAACGCCGCCGCGCCAACCAGCAATGACGACGATTTTATGAAATTCCTGCGATTAATCATGAAGACTCTCCCGTGGGCCACAAAGGGGCGCGGCAAAATGTAGACAAAGTGTCACGTTGCCGGCCGCGCGCGGCTCCCATTGCGTTGTTCGACGCATGTGCGGTGAAAATTCGCCCCTCCCCGTCCCAAAACCTCTGATTGGAGCAGGTGGATTGCCAAAATTAATCAACAGCCCTTTCCCGCGGGGAGAGGGCCGTCATGCTATGGAAACAGGGCATGTGCCATGCCCGTCACAGGGTCGCGCCCTCGAACTCGAGGGCGCAATAGAGCGAGAGCGGGGGAAGCCTGAACTCCATCCCCGGGGACGTCGCGACGCCCTGAAGAGTGACAGGCTGGTTTGTTCCCGGCTGCCAGAGACGGGCCGACTTGACTTCGTCGTTCACCCAGAGGGTGACGGAATCGGCGGGCTTCACCGAGTAGTTCAGCACTTGTACGACCCGCCTTTTGTGGGCGGGATCGACACTCGAATGGCAGTTCACGGTGGAGCGGTTGTAGAGGCGAACGACATCGTTCCGGCGGCTCAGGAGCAGGTGCGCGTCCACGGCGACCTGGTCAGGCGCCTGGAAGCCTTCTTCCGCCACTGCGATCTGTCCCGAGCCCAGGTTATAGAGATCGTAGTGAAGCGAGGGCTCTCCCTGGGTTGGCTTTACCTCCGGAGGACCCCAGTAAGCGGTGGCGATCAGCAATCCGCCCTGCCGGACAAAGGCGAGGAACTGCCCAAGTTGTGCCGCGCTGGGTGCGTCTTTATCGAGCCAGAGGGCCGCCTTCAGTTCCTGGTCCGGGGCGGGCAGCGGCCGCGATCGCTCAACGATCTGGAGCTGAACCTGGCGGCGGTTGAGCAGGTTCAACACCTCTCCGCTGAAGTAGGCATCTTCCCCGCGAAAGTCCGAGAAAACCGCCAGGGTACCTTCCGATTGGAAGGCTTGCCAATCCCGGTGGGTCTCGAAAAAGGCGAGCGCCTCGCACAGCTTCTCCCAAACACCCTTGGCCCGGGGATCGCCCTTGGGGAGGGCGCCCCGAAGTTTATCATCCAGCGAGATGACCCAGCGGCTGCCGTAGGCTCGGCTGTCGGCTACCGCCAGGCCGTAGTTGGCGGGGTGAAGGAGGCTCGACGAATCGGGAGGATCGGAGTCGAGCCACAGGGTTTTCCCGGGCTCCAGAGCGCCTGCGAGCAGCGAGAACCAGGCGTTCGAGTCCACCCAGGGGTTGGCCGTGGCGCCCGCGCGGGCGCTCTCTTCGTCCAGGGTTTCCAGATTCACTCCCGGCCAGACGTTGTCGCTGGTGCAGAAGATGGTCGAGACGGTTTCCCCCACCGCCTTCTCACGCGACAACTGCATGATGGCCGGAAGTTCGAAGGATTGACCCGAAGCATAGCGGAGCAGCACCGCCGACAGGCCTGCGGCGCGCGCGGCGGCAACGGCGGCGCCCGCACCGTCCTTCATGGCGACCCTCCCCACAAAGCTGATCCCATGCCAGAGGCCTGCTTCGAGGAGAGGCTTCAAGGCCTGCTGCTGAGCCGAATCCTCGGGCTTCCCGTTCGCCCAGTCAACGACCAGGCAGTTGACCGGCGAACCCTTGAGCAGCTCCAAGGCCGACGGCTGCGCCCATGCTTCAAGCGTCTCCTTGAGTTCAGGGCTGAAACTCCTTAACCTGCTGCGGCGCGCGATTTCGAGCGGCCCGCACGGCCACTTCATCGGCACCCACTTCGTGTCTAGATCCATCTTTCTCCCCTCGCCGCGTAGCCGAGAGGTAGCCGTCGTTTGGCTACCTCTGCGGTTCTTCCCGGTCTTATCTGGACGGCGGACGAAGTATAGCCGAAAACGGGTACCCGGCGTTACCGTCGTTCCCCCGGAGAGCTTGTAGCGCAGATGTGATCGTAGTCTGCCGGCTCTTCTCTGCCCAGACAAGCACGGTGTAGGGGTAGGGCTTGCCCTACCCTCGTCGGGACCAGCGGAAACGCGGGGACGGCAAGCCGTCCCCCGACGGCGGGGCGGGTGTCGACGGATTGGGGAGGACGGTAAAATGCACCCACCTTTGGCGCTACAAGGCTTCGGGGCAAATATGCAAATGTTTGCATGTGTGTGGCAAAATGCTACAGCCGGAGGGCATTTTTTCACAATGTGAAAGAACGCGCGACGACTATCTCCTTTAACCCTAGCCAGATGAAAGATTCGTTCGCGACATTTCCGCCTTTTCCCACTGTCCCATTCCGGGCATGATAGGCTACCTTTGATGACAAAAAGAGCAGATCAAATGGTAGAAGCTGCGGAAGTCGACAAATCGATGAGGCGGGGAAGGGGCGCTGACCTCGCGAGCGCGCTTGCGCTGCTGCTGTTTTTCGCGCTTCTCACTTCTCACTCCTCGCCGCTTTTCGCGAAGCCATTCAGCCCTACCGAAGGCGCGGTCGCCCGGGTAACCAGCGACTGGACGAGCTGCTCGTTCACGCGGACGCTCCAGAGCAATCCGGCGCAAGGCGACTCGGTGCTCGCGGCTCTCGCCTCCGTCGGCTGCACAAATGGCGGGCCGTCTCCAGTCGCGATCAAGGGCGCGAGCAGCAACAGCTACACGGTTATTTCCGCACCCGCCACGCTGCCCCAAGCGGTGAGTTCCGGCCTCTGCTTTTGCGGCCCGGTTGACGCAAACTTATGGCTGGGCTACCTGCTGAATGCGCCGGCAAACGCTTCAAGCACAATCAGGGAGAGGTCTATCGAGGTAATTGGATCTGCCGCAACCCGCGTCAGGGTTGAGGCGGTTTTTGCGGCGGCGGCGGGACCAGGCCCAATCCACGGGCGGGATCTCCTCGCGCGCCCACGGCTCGCGTCAGGGATTCCTCTTCGGCGCGCTTTTGGGTTCGTAGCTTCTCGGCTAACTCCAATTCCCGGCGCGAATCGTCTGGCTTCTTCAGCTTTTCGTAGGTGCGTCCCAGCAGATAGTGAGGCTCGGGGCGCGTCGCGTCGAGGCGGACGGCTGCCTCGAATTGCGGCACGGCCTCCTCGGGCCGGCCGAGCTTATCCAAGGCCTTCGCCAGATCCAATCGCGCGCGATAATCCTTGGGCGAATTCCGCACTAAATCCTGAAGGATCGGCAGGGCGAACTGCGGCTGCGACTCGGAGAGATACGCGTCGGCGAGGTAGTACCTGGCCTCTTCAAAACGCGGGTCGAGCCGAAGCGTCTCGCGCAGTTCTCCGACGGCTTCATCGTAATGGTGGAGCTTCCAGCACATGAACCCGAGCGAAAATCGCAGTGTCGCGTCGCCGGGCAACTGCTTCTTGGCCTGCTCGAACTCTTCGAGAGCTTTCTCGAACGAACCCAGACCGTCGTATGCCTGGCCGCGCAGAATGCGCACCCAGGGCGAGCCGGGGTCAAGCTGCTCGAGGCGGTCGAAGCCTTCCAACGCCTTCTTAAATTGCTTCGACTCGATGTAGGCACGGATCAGCAAGTAATTTGATCCCGCGTCACGAGGCTCGAGCGCCGAAGCTTTCTCGAGCGGCGGGATGGCGCGCGCGTATTCATCCTGGCCGATGAGCGCGACCCCGAGCAATTCCTGTGCCTGGAAACTCGCAGGATTAATCTCCGCTGCGCTCTCCAGCACGGGCGTGGCGGATCTGTAATCCTGCATTTTGATCAGTGCGATCCCCAGGTTCAGATTCGTTCCAAATTCGCGAGGGCTTACTTTCAATGCGCGCTGGTAGTAGGAGATTCCCTCCTTGAAATCGCCCTGCTTCACGCTCAGGGCTCCCAGAGCATTCAGCGCGGGAACGGAACGGGGATCGATCTTCAGAATCTGCCGGTATTCCGCCGCCGCGTCCTCGAAGCGGCCTTGGGCCTCGAAGCTTTCCGCCTTCGCCGCCAGGTCCAGGATGGTCGATTGACGGGACGATTGCGCCATAGCAAGGGCAGACAAGAAAAGGCTCACCACAAAGGCCACAGAGTACACACCGGGTAGCGCAGACTTCGTGCCTTTCGAAGTCTGCGGCTTTATTCGAACCACACTAAGAGCCGCGGAGTCTCGACGGCAGAGACTCCGCGCTACCGGCTTCGAATCTGCAGCCCTCTCCCCTGGGGAGAGGGTGTCGCGCTCCGGCGTTTTCATCAGCCGGAGTGCGACGGGTGAGGGGTCCTTCACAGAGTTGCGCGCTCGGTGAAACATGCGAGTTGTAATGCCTCGAATCGTCTTTCCCTGAACAGAACAATACTACCTTAGAACGAGGGTTTTGGGCGGCGGGCCGCAGGACTGACGCTCGGGTCTGTGGCTTGGCGCGGCGGGGCAAAGCCCTCTGAGTTGTGACCGAAGCCCCGGGCGCAGAAGCAACCCCTCACCCGTCCCGCGCCAGCTGATGAAAGCGCCGTCGCGGGACACCCTCTCCCCACGGGAGAGGGCGGACTCTCAAATTGCGACTCACTGACATGACCTCGATCGGCGTGTTAGCATAACCGTGGGCTGAGGAGACAAGTCCGAAATGACGAGGTACGTGTTCGTATGGGCGGTCGCTGGGTTGGTTGCGCTTTTCGTTGGGGCGGGGAATTCTCTTTCCGCTGCTGCGCAGAAGCCGCCTACAATCGTCCTGATATCGATCGACACACTACGCGCTGACCACTTGAGCTGCTATGGCTACCGGCGCATGGCGACGCCGCACCTCGACGCGCTGGCAAGAGGCGGCACGTTATTTTCCGCCGTCAGTTCGCAGGTTCCCCTGACTTTCCCTTCGCACGTTTCGCTTTTTACCTCCACCTATCCGTTCTCGAACGGCATCGAGGACAACGGCGAAACGCTGTGGCCCAACGCCCTAACGCTGGCCACCGTCCTAAAGTCTCACGGCTACCGCACGGGAGCTGTGGTGGGCGGATTTGTGCTCGACCGGCGCTTCGGGCTGGACCAGGGCTTCGACTGGTACGACAGCACCTTCGACCTGCATCGCCAGGCGGATTCCGACACAGGAGACGTCAAGCGGTTGGGCGCCGAGGTGGTTGCATCCGCGAATAAGTGGCTGGACGCAAACTCCGGCAGCACGTTCTTTCTCTTTGTCCATCTTTATGATTTGCACACGCCCTACAACCTGCCGGCGAGCTATCGCGCGCGCTTCGGCACGGGCTATGATGCCGAGCTTCGCTACGTGGACGAGCAGGTGGGCGTGTTGCTCGAGTCCTTGCGGCAGCACGACGTTTTCGCAAACAGCCTCATCGTACTCACCTCCGACCACGGCGAGGGACTGGGAGAGCACGGGGAGAAAACGCACGGCTACTTTATCTATCAC
>CAWIUZ010000370.1:0-33460 GCA_963838915.1 uncultured Acidobacteriota bacterium | reverse complement strand
ATCGCCGACGTTTAGGTCCGCACTTTCCTTGTGTTGACCTCAAGGTCAGCGCTACCAGATAGAAACATGCTTCCTTTAAGATGTTTACAGATGTACAATAGGAACTTAGCCGAGTGAAAGAATCAGCTCGAGCGGATCAGGGCCAGTTCTCTGCCCAACAATATGTTTGACGCTCTTCAAAGTCGTTTCCAGAAAGTTTTCAAGTCCTTGCGCGTGCAGGGAGTTCTGAGCGAGGACGTAGTCGACGAAAACTTGCGCGAAGTGCG
The DNA here is from genome assembly GCA_963838915.1 of uncultured Acidobacteriota bacterium. Lineage (GTDB taxonomy): Bacteria > Acidobacteriota > Terriglobia > UBA7540 > UBA7540 > CAVROP01. The sequence continues at coordinate 33,194 of CAWIUZ010000370.1, read as the reverse complement.
GCTAGCCCTGCTCGATGCCGATGTCAGCCTGAACGTGGTCAAAGCCCTGCTCGAGCGGGTACGTGTGAAAGCCCTGGGCGAAGAGATTCGCTCCAGCCTCTCGCCCGGCCAGGAAGTGATTCGGATCGTTCGCGATGAGCTGATCGAGATTCTGGGGCGCGAGGCCTCGCTTCTGACGTTTTCGAAGGAATACCCGACGGTCTTCCTTCTTGTCGGGCTGCAAGGTTCCGGCAAAACGACCACGGCAGGCAAACTGGCGCTTTGGCTTTCCAGCCGCAAGCGGCGGCCGATGTTAGTCTCTACCGACGTTTACCGTCCCGCGGCCCGCGAGCAACTGGCGGTGATTGCCAAAGCTATCCAATTGCCCTGCTTCGCCGCACAGGGGGTTGACTCGCCCATCGATTTGGCGCTGGCGGCCCGTAGAGACGCGGCGGACCGCGGACACGATGTGCTGATCGTCGATACGGCAGGACGCCTGCACATCGATGAAGAGATGATGCGGGAAGTCAGCGACCTGCGCACACGCCTTCGCCCCAGCGAAGTGCTCCTGGTGGCCGACGCTATGGTTGGCCAGGACGCCGTGCGCAGCGCCCAGGAGTTCCACGAGCGACTGGGAACGTCCGGCGTGATCCTGACCAAGCTTGACGGCGATGCGCGCGGCGGCGCCGCCCTCTCCATCCATCACGTGACAGGACAGCCGATCAAGTTCATCGGGGTGGGTGAGAAATATGACGCGCTGGAGGTCTTCTACCCGGACCGGATCGTTTCGCGAATCCTGGGCATGGGCGACATCCTGTCGCTGATCGAAAAGGCTGAGGAAAAGATCGACAAACAGAAGGCCCTGGAGGTTCACCGTAAACTCCAGACTGATACTTTCTCCCTCGAGGATTTTCGCGATCAGCTTCGCCAGGTGCGCAGCCTGGGGCCCATGGACCAGATGCTGGGCATGCTTCCGAAGGTGGGCATTTTTAAGGATGCCGCCAAAGCCAACGTCGACGAGAAGGAGTTGATTCACATCGAGGCGATCATCAACTCCATGACCCCGCAGGAACGGCGCAACCACGAGATCATCAACGGGCGGCGGCGCAAGAGGATTGCGAAAGGCAGCGGCAGAAGCGTCCAGGAAGTAAATCAGCTCTTGAAACAGTACTTCCAAATGCGCAAAATGATGAAATCCTTCAGCCAGAACTTTTTGGGGCGGCAACTCAGCCGGCTGAAGATGCCTGTTGGGGAAGGCGGGGTGAAGGTTTGAAGGACGCTATCGTGAGGAGTGTCATTCCGAGCGGTTATAGGCCTGCTGAGCATGTGCGGCGACCAGAGTCGCTGTCATCCTGAGCGAAGCGAAGGATCTGCAGTTCCGGTTCGAGGCGAGCTAATGCAGATTCTTCGCTTCGCTCAGAATGACAGACTTTCAAGCGAGCGGAGCTGAGGAAGGTCGCTCTGGGTAGGGGAAAGCAAGGCGAGATTCCTCGCGGAGTTTACCCTGAGCAGCCAGAGCGAGATTCCTTCACTCCGTTCAGGACAGGCTCTTCGCTTCGCTCAGGATGACAGCGAAGGGCTCGGAATGACAGGCTTGGCAGTCAGTGAAACACTGCAGGGCTTCTCAGCCCGCAAAACTTGGATTTCAGGGGGGGACGATTGTTAAGGATACGTTTGGCTCGGACGGGAGCCAAGAAAAAGGTCAGTTATAGAATTGTGGTCATCGCCGGTGAGAAAGCGCGGGACGGGCGCTTCTTGGAAATACTAGGTCACTACAACCCGCGCCGACATCCCCCAGAGGTAGTCTTTGATAAAGAACGCGCGAATTATTGGATCAGCCGAGGCGCCCAGCCTTCCGAGACGATTCAGACCTTACTCAAGAAGGCGCCGGAAGTGCCGACTTCAAGCTGACGGCGCTCGGGAGGGCCACCGGGTCATGCCGGTGCGACTTGCACTCATTTGTTCTGACACAGCCTTTCTGTCTGGAGATACAACTAGCAGTCGCGTGCGAGGGAGGGCCACATGAAGGAACTGATCGAAGCAATCGCAAAGGCACTGGTGGACAACCCTGACCAGGTAACAGTGCGGGCCATCGAGGGCGAGCAGGTGACGGTGCTGGAACTTCGCGTACACCCTTCTGACCTGGGAAAAGTGATCGGCAAGCAAGGCCGCACTGCGCGTTCCGTCCGCACGATTCTCAACGCCGCCGGGATGAAGTTGAAGAAACGATTCACCCTGGAGATCCTCGAGTAGAGGGGGGAATTGCTCCCGCTGCGGTTCGCAACACCTTTGATGCCCGCCTCAGCCAGCACAAGATGAAAAACTGTGCGGAGGAGCGACGTCGGGGGGGCCGGTGCGAACTTTTGGGGGAGACGTGGCCGAGAACGTTCCTGATCGTTTCCTTGCCGTTGCGCGCGTAGTTCGCCCCCAGGGGCGCCGCGGGGAAGTTCTGGCTGAACCGCTGACAGACTTCGCAGCTCGCTTCAACGAACTCCGCGATGTCTTCCTGGAGAGTCCTGGAACGGATCCTCAACCCATTAAGGTCGAAGACGTTTGGCCCCACAAGGGCCGGGTGGTGATCAAGTTTTCGGGAGTCGACTCCATCTCGGACGCTTCTGGTTTGAGGGGCCGGCACGTGCTGATTTTGGCGGAAGACCGAATGCCGCTTCCCTCGAACCATTATTACCTCTGGGAACTGGAAGGTTGCCGGGTAATCGCGGAGCGCAGCGGAACACAAGTGGAAGTGGGCACAGTCACAAGCATCGAGCCGACGGGTGGCGTGGACGTCCTGCATGTGGCGACGGCAAAGGGAGAAGTACTGATTCCTCTGGCGCAGGCCATCTGTACCAAGATCGACACCGAAGCAAGGACTATCGTGATTGACCCGCCCGAAGATTTGCTGGATGTGAACGCATGACTTTTGATGTCATCACAATCTTCCCGGATTTTCTTCCGGAGCGTGCTCGATTACGGCGTGCTCAAGCGCGCCCTGGCCGGCGGCCAAGCCAGCATTCGCTTGCATGACTTGCGAGACTTCACCGAGGATCGACACCGGAGCGTGGACGACCGGCCGTTTGGCGGCGGGCCCGGAATGGTCTTCAAACCCGAGCCCATCTTCAAGGCTGTCGCCGCGCTCGAATCCGAATCGCCGGGACATCGCCTTCCAGTAATCCTGCTCTCGCCGCAGGGCAGGCTCTTTACCCAGGCGCTGGCCGAGGAACTGGCGAACGAGGAACGCGTGGCGTTGATCTGCGGCCGATACGAGGGTGTGGATGAGCGCATTGCGGAACACGTAGCCAGCCAAGAGATTTCGATTGGCGACTATGTGCTAAGCGGCGGAGAACTGCCCGCGGCGTTGATTATGGAATCGGTGATTCGCCTGCTGCCAGGTGTTCTCGGAAATGAGGAATCCGCCTGCCAGGAATCCTTCACCGCCGCCGAGTCGAGCGCCGATGTGCGCCAATCGAGTGCAAGGGCAGCCCTCGTGGCCGCCCAAGGGCAATCATCCCGCGCTGCGGGACCCCTGCGTCATGGCCTGCTCGATTTTCCGCACTATACCAGGCCGGCAGAGTATCAAGGTTGGAAAGTCCCGGAAGTCCTGCTTTCGGGAAATCACGAAGAGATTCGCCGTTGGCGTCGCCAGCGCGCGCTCGAGAAAACATGGCGCCGGCGGCCCGATTTATTGGCCGGTTTTCCGCTCAGCGAGGAAGAGCGGCGCTGGCTGGATGCGCTCCGGGCGGAGGAGTGCGAACCGGTTGTTATTCCAAGTTCGGGAGAATAGGAACTATGAATGCGCTCGAAAAAGTTGAACAGTCACAGTTGAAGAAAGACTTGCCGCAGTTCCGGTCTGGTGACACGGTGCGTGTGCACGTCATCATCAAAGAAGGGGATAAGGAACGGATTCAGGTCTTCGAAGGCACGGTCATCGGCCAACGGCGGGCCGCAAATCACTCCACCTTTACCGTGCGTAAGATTTCCTTCGGCCAGGGCGTAGAGCGAATCTTCCCCTTGCATTCACCGACCATCAGTAAGATCGAGGTGGTCCGCTCCAGCCGCGTGCGCCGAGCCAAGCTTTATTACCTTCGCAAGCTGCGCGGCAAGGCAGCGCGTTTGCGCGAAGTGCGCACGGAACACGAAGCCTGAGGGACGGCGTCTATGGGCTAGTACTTAGTTGTAGAAATATGCGGTTTTAATTTCCAAGTGGAAGGGCGGGGCTTTAGCCCCGCCGGTTCCGCCGGGAGATACGGCAGGGGCTTTAGCCCCTGAAACAACCGTGGCTCCAGGGCCTAAAGGCCCGTTCAAGGCGCGAACATGGAGCGGCGGGGCTAAAGCCCCGCCCTTCCCAAAGACCTTCGCAATGACGCTTATTACTGAGTACTAGATCGCACCGGCGGCCTCGCCGGCTGCCTTGCCTCATCGTCGGGGCGGCCCTTGTGGCCGCCCGCGGGCGACCACGAGGGTCGCCCTACTGATTTGTTGACAGCACACTTCGTCAACGGTTATGGTTCACACCATGCCGACTTCACCTAGGTCCAGCGCGTTCAAGTGTACTTGGAAACTGGAGAAACAGGTCTTCCAATCGGGATGCCGCCTCGTGGCAGGTTGTGATGAGGTGGGACGCGGCGCGCTGCTTGGACCGCTTTACGCTGCTGCCGTCATCCTCGACCCCGCCAAACCCATCCTGGGTGTTGATGACTCGAAGAAACTCACCGCAGTCCGGCGCGAATCGCTCTCCAGAGAAATCACTGAGAAGGCCATAGCTTTCAAGGTCGTCTCCGTTTCCGCAGCCGAGGTTGATGCGATCAACATCTACGAGGCATCGAGGCAAGGAATGATCCGCGCTGTGTTGGCGCTCGTACCGGCTCCGGAGTTCGTGCTAACGGATGCCATGCCGCTTGAAGTCTCCGGCCAAGCCGCCGGGTTTCCGATTCCCTATCGCGCCGTGGTCCACGGTGATGCCCTCTCGGTTTCTATTGCGGCCGCCTCCATCCTGGCCAAGGTCGCCCGCGACACGCATCTTCGAGAACTCGATCGCTTGTACCCGAAGTATGGCTTGGCTACAAATATGGGGTATGGGACGGCGGTGCACCTCGAAGCCCTCGCTGCCCATGGCCCGTGTGCCGAGCACAGGAAGTCTTATCAGCCGGTGATGGATTGCCTGCTTCCGCTTTTTCCCTTTTCGGAGACGACGTAGCAAAAGTGTAAACAAGAGCCCTCTCCCTGGGGAGAGGGTGTCCGGCGACGGCGCATTCTCCAGCCGTCACCGGACGGGTGAGGGGTCACTTCAATTGTCCAAGGAAGAAGCGCGAACCTCCAAGGCTGCGCCTCTGTACCTGAGGTGAATGGTGATGGCGTCCTTACTTATCAAAAGCGGTCGTGTTATCTCGCCCGAAGACCAACTGGACGGCGAGTTCGACGTATTGGTTGAGGATGGTGTAATTCGTCAGGTCGCGCCCCACCTCGACATGGCTGCGGACGAAGTCCTCGAAGCCGCGGGCAAAGTCGTCTCACCCGGATTCGTGGATATCCATGTTCACTTACGCGAGCCGGGCGGCGAGGGCTCCGAAACACTGGAGACCGGATTGGCAGCGGCCGTTGCCGGAGGCTTTACCGCCGTCTGCCCCATGCCCAACACCAAGCCGGTCATCGACCGCCCGGAACTTGTGCGCACCACCATCGAAAAATCTCAGCGGATCGGCCTCGCCCGCGTGCTTCCTGTCGCCGCAGTTACCATGGGAAGTCAGGGAGAGTCGCTCACAGATTTCCGCGCGCTGGTGGAGGCCGGTGCGGTAGCCTTTTCCGACGATGGACGGCCGGTGAAAACCGCAGGCTTGTTGAAGCGTGCCTTCAAAGTGCTGAACGAGCTCAATGCTCCCCTGATGGACCACTGCGAGGACCCTAGCCTGAGCGCCTCCGGAGTGATCAACGAAGGCCCCGTCTCGAGCCAACTCAACGTCCGCGGCATTCCGACCACCTCGGAGGACGTCTGCGTGGCGCGCGACCTGATTGTCGCCGAGGCATCGGGCGCACACCTGCACGTCAGCCATGTCTCAAGCGCGCGCTCTGTCGATCTGGTGCGCCTCGCCAAGCGCCGTGGCGTCCGCGTCACCTGCGAGGCCACGCCGCACCATTTCACGCTTACAGACCAGGCCGTGCTGGAACACGGTACCAATGCCAAAGTGAACCCGCCATTGCGCAGCCAGCAGGATGTCGAAGCCGTCGTGACCGGGCTTCAGGATGGAACAATCGACGCCATCGCCACGGACCACGCTCCGCACGCGCCCGAACTCAAAGCCAGACCCTTGAGTAGCGATGCTCCTTTCGGCCTTATCGGGCTCGAGACAGCGTTGGGCCTGGCGCTGACTCGACTTGTCCACACGGGAAAAATCTCGATGTGGCACCTCATCTCGTTGATGAGCACCAACCCGTCACGCATTGTCAACCAACCCTATGGGCGACTTAGAGTGGGTGCCCCGGCCGACATCACGATCTTCGATCCTACCCTCGAATGGACCTACCGCACCGCCGAAGGCCGCTCCAAAAGCCGCAATTCACCTTTCGACGGTTGGACGTTGAAGGGCGCTGTTACGGCCACGGTGGTTGGTGGAAGGGTCGTTTACCGGCGCCCGTGGCTGCTTCGTTGAAAATGTCGGGAAATCCCCTCTCCCTCTTGGGGGAGAGGGTGGCCCGAGTCGGCGATTTCTTCAGCCGACGCGGGACGGGTGAGGGGGCCGCCCGCATCCTCGCACACTTCAGGTGTGTGAGAACTCTCGACTCTCGACTTTCAACTCTCGACTTGTTTAGATTTCTCGCCGGCCTTCGATAGCCTTGAGCATGGTAACCTCGTCGGCGAACTCGAGTTCGGAGCCAACGGGAATGCCCATGCCGATGCGTGTCACTTTGACGCCAAGTGGTTTGAGGAGTTTGGAGAGGTAAACGGCGGTAGCTTCACCTTCCACCGTGGGGCTGGTGGCAACGATGAGCTCCTTAACCTTGCCGGATTTCAGCCGCTCGACCAGGTTTTTCAGTTTCAACTGCTCGGGACCGATGCCCTGCAAGGGCGAAAGCGCGCCATGCAGAACATGATACTGCCCGCGGTATTCCCGCGTCTTCTCGACGGAGACTACGTTGTAAGGCGTCTCGACCACACAGATCACTTCCGGATCGCGGCGGGGATCGGAGCAATACTCACACGGATCATCTTCCGTAAGGTTATTGCACACGCTGCAAAGCTTGATCTTGTCTTTGACGTCAAGAATGGCGCCCGCCAGACGCTCGGCGTCTTCGCGCCCCACCCGCTCCAGGTGGAATGCAATCCGCTGCGCTGACTTCTGCCCGATGCCAGGGAGCCGTTTCAGCTCATCGATCAAGCGAGCCAAAGGCTCGGCGTAGTCCTTCATAGCGATGGAAAACGGAAAATGGAAAATAGAAACTCGAAATTCGAAAGACTGGGAATGTCGTAGGGCTGACCTTTAGGTCAGCACAGCCCTTGCCGACCTAAAGGTCGGCGCTACAATTCCCCACTTTCGAGTTTCGAATTTCGATTTTCGGCTTTCCTTACGTGAGTCCGGGGATGCTGAGTCCACCCGCCAAGCTTCCCATCTGGCTGGCGAGTTGTTCATCCACCTTCCGGGTCGCGTCATTCACGGCAACCAGAATGAGATCCTGCAACATCTCGAGGTCACGGGATGCGAAAATTTCCGGTTCGATATGAACTTCGCTAAGTTGCTTCTGGCCGTTCATACTGACTGTCACCATCCCGCCACCCGCTGCCCCCTGTACCTCGAGTTCGTCCAACTGCTTCTGAAGCTGCTCCTGAAACTGCTGAACTTGCTTCAGAATCTGTTGCATCTGTTGCAGGTTTTTCATCGCTCACTCCTGGCTGAGGTCTTGCACACTGTCCAAAACGCCGTCAAATCTCTTCCTGAAGGCCTCAACCCCTGGGTCGCGCTCTGCACGCTCGCGAGCGCTAAGCCTGGGAGCCTGAGACTCTGCTCGAGGCTCCTCAAGTGTAACATAAATCCTGACGGGCTGGCCGAGCACCTGGCCGCACACTGCCCGCAACGCCTCCTGTTGTTCGCGAGCCTGCAAAAGGTCGGCGTACAGGGAGTCCTTATGCTTAAAAACAAAATGGACTTCGCCGTCCTCGACGCGGAAGCCCGCCAAATGATCCAGGCAACTGCTGAGGAAGCGCTTCGATTGGTCGAACAGAGTCGATTTGATGGAGGAGAGCCGCGCATCTTCCGCGGGAGTCGCAAGGTTTGTAGGGGTGACCCTTGTGGTCGCCCGACTTTCCGTACTGATCGGCGCACTGACTCCCGGCGCAGCCCTTTCTCGGGGAGGTGCAGTTGCAGGGGGGGTTGGCGGCAGGGCGCGGACCGGCTCTGCCACCGCTTCAGCCACGGGATCGTCACGCACGGTGGCTCGCTGCGCAGGCCGGTAGGGGACCGGGGCGGACTGGTTCCGGGGAGCTGCCGGTCCCATCGTCTTCGGGGCCGGTGCGGCCTGCCCGAGCTTCGACAGCAAGCCTTCGAGCGAAGCCAGCCGCTGCGCATGCACCAATTTCATCAGGCCCAGCTCGAGGTGAAAGCGCGGCTGAAGTGAGTAACGCATCTCGCTCTCAGCGCGCAATAAGAGATTGAAAAAGCGAGCCAGATCTTCTTCGCTGAAAAGCTGGGCTAACTGCGCCAAACGCGCCCGCTCGTCGCTCGCCACCTGCATCAAGGAGCTATCAGCGCCACAACTTTTGGCCACCATCAAGTTGCGCACCGTGCGGGTAAGTTCTCCGCAGAAGTGCCCGAGTTCATAGCCTTCCGTCGCCAGTTGCCCCACGAGTTCGAGAACTCGCCTTGCGTCCCGTTCGCTGACCGCTTCCAGAACGTCACTCAGTAACTGGATGGGGACCACGCCCAGCACCTGGCGGACGTGTTTCTCCTCAAGCTGGTTCCCGCAGGAGGCGATGACCTGATCGAGCAGAGAAAGGCCGTCGCGCATGCTTCCTTCGGCAGCCTGGGTGACGGCGCTGAGGGCGCCCTCGTCGGCCTTGATCTGTTCCGCTTCGCAAACCGCTTTCAAGCGCCCGAAGATCTCTCCGTAGTCGAGTAGGCGGAACGAGAAGTGCTGGCACCGCGACTGAATGGTGGATGGAAGCTTGTGGGGTTCGGTCGTGGCAAGAATGAACAAGGAACGAGGCGGCGGCTCCTCGAGGGTTTTGAGCAGGGCATTGAAGGCCTCGGTGGTCAGCATGTGCGCTTCATCGATGATAAAGATCTTGTACCGGTCGCGCGCTGGAAGGTAGCGCACCGTTTCGCGCAATTCCCGGATTTCATCGATGCCGCGATTAGACGCAGCATCGATTTCCATCACGTCAATGGAATTGCCCGTCGCGATTTCCTGGCACGAGGGGCACACACCGCAGGGTTTCACCGTTGGGCCCTGAACGCAGTTGAGGGCTTTGGCCAGAACCCGGGCAGTGGTGGTCTTACCCACTCCGCGCGCGCCGGAAAAGATGTACCCGTGCGCCACGCGCTCGCTGCGGATGGCATTTTTTAGCGTGTCGGTGATCAGGCCTTGCCCCACCACGTCCTCGAAGACCTGGGGCCGATATTTGCGGGCTATAACCTGGTAAGACATGCAAATCAGAAACCGGAAAATAGAAACTGGAAAATGGAAAATACAAACTCGGCCGATGGAGCGGTGCCGTACAACCACTAGGGATTCTGACTCGTTCTCCTATTTCCAGTTTTCCATTTTCCAGTTTCTATTTTCCGGTTTCGAATTGGGGTCAGACTTCGGGTTGATCTGCGGCACACGGAGAGGCTCGTTACCGTTGCTTCCTTCCGGACCTGGCGGGGTTCGCGAACATCCGTCGCACAGAGCCCGAAGTCTGACAAGTTCGATGCTTCTTCCCCTGCCAAGCTCATCGAACTATGGAATGTTAGCACGCGTCAGGGCGGGCCGTCGATTTATTTACATGCTGGGTGGCCGTCGCGGCGAGTCTACTGAGGGTTACATAATATCGTGACAGGCCAACCCCCTCACCTGTCCGTCGGCTGACGGACACCCTCTCCCCCAAAGGGGCGAGGGCATAAACCCGGGTTATTTCTCCCCTCGCCCGCTTGGGGGAGAGGGGCCGGGGGCATCGGCGGTAGAATAAGCCCGTGACCCCAAGCCAAGCCGCGTCAGCGGCGCAAGAATGTGGCCCACGGCGCCAGCCGTGGGATCACGGCACACAGAGAGCACGCTGAGCCACGTAGTGGCGACAGAAGATTAGCGATCATCAAGACATCTCTGTCGCCCCTCCCGGGGCTTTTCAGGTGCATCGGCCCTGCTTTCTCCCCACGGCTGTCGCCGTGGGCCACATTCTTGCGCCCGCCCCGGCGGGCTCCGAAACCCGATCGAGCTTATTCTAGCGCCTATAGGGGTCGGGGGTGAGGTCACTTAATTCTGACTCCTGACTCCTTGTTTGCTCTTCAGTTCTTCAAGCTCTTTCTGCAAGCGCGCCTGCCGCCGGGAGAGACTCCAGGCGTAGACGAAGAAGAGCACCCAGAGTGCAGAGAAAGCCACGAACAGATACTTGTTGAGCACGTTATTCCTCAGTGTAGCGCAGGCCCAGAGTCCGCCGCAGAGCGCTCACTTCCCGCCGCGCTCTCGCCAGCCGCAAACGCTGCGCCAGAAGGTAACTGAACAAGCAATGAAAGGCGCCCACGCAAACCATGAAAGCCAGGAACATGCGCGGGTCGAGGCCGGAACCCTCCCCGCCCGCAATCACCGGTTGAGGGTGCTGGGTCCGCCACCACCGGATCGCCATATAGTCGATCGGGACATCTACAAATCCGATAATACCCACCACCGCGGCGAGGGTCGCGGCGCGCCCAGGGCTCGATACGTAACTGCGCAACATCAGGTACGAAACAAAGAGCAGCCAGAGAACGAAGGTCGCCGTCAATCGAGGGTCCCAAGTCCACCAAATGCCCCATACCGGTTTTGCCCATAACGGCCCGGTAAAGAGGAGGCTCGAACAGAAAATGAAGCCGACTTCCCCTGAGGCGTGCGCGAGGTCATCGGCGAGCGGGGAGCGTTTCCAGAGGTAAATCACGCTGCAGATGAAAACGATGGTATAGGCCGTGCCAGCCACCCAAGCCAACGGCGCATGGATGTAAAAAATCCGTTGCACCTCGCCCATGGTGAGTTCCTGCGGCGCATACAGAAATATCATCCAGAACGCCAGGAGCGTCCAGGCCAGGGTTACGAAAAAGTGTACTGGGTGGAGACTTTTGGCCATTGTCAGTGGTCCGTGGTCCGTCGTCCGTTGTCACTTACCTATCGTGCGATGTCCGGCGCCCCATGGACCTCGGAGCGCACACTTCTCCACTCCTGAGCGCCCGAGCAACGGACAACTGACAACGGACCTACTCTTCAAGGACATACTCAAACAGCAGATATGACAGCACGACGAAAATCACTGCGATGCCCGCCGCGAGCTTAACCCAGCTCATGTAACTTGAGGGTGGATCACCTTTAAGCGCCCCCGTGGAAGCTTCGATTCCTGCGATGAAGATCGGAAGGGCAACAGGAAACTGTAACACCGGCAACATGACTTCGCGCATGTGCAGGTTGGCAGCGACAGCCCCGAACGTAGTGCCCACCGCCACGTAGCCCAGCGTGCACAAGAATGTGATCAACCCGAACCACTTGAGCGAAGGTACAAAGGAGAAATTATACCAGAGGCTCGCGGCGAAAACGATGACGCCTTCTGCGATGCACAGAAAGATCAAGTTGGCCAGCATCTTGCCCAGATAAACCAAACCAGGATCCACCGGGGCAAGCGCCATCCCTTCCAGGCAGGCATTCTCACGCTCCAGTGCGAACGATCGGTTGAAGCAGAGCACGCCCGCGAAAGCAAACGCAACCCACAATAGTCCCGGAAGCTGGCGCAGCGATTCTTCGCGTCCCGGCTCGAAAGCAAAGTTAAAAATGAAGACGACCAGGATGCCGAAGACGCACACGGAAGCCAGCGTCTCCCGATTGCGCCACTCCAATCGGAGGTCCTTGGTGAGAACTGCAGCGATAATCTTCAGGCTGTGCACGGGCGTAGGATTCAGGATTCAGGAGTCAGAAGTCTGGCGCGACGACTTTGATGGGCGACGGAGAAACCCCTCACCCGTCCCGCTCCGGCTGATGAAAGCGCCGGCAGCGGGCCACCCTCTCCCCAAGGGAGAGGGCTGTTCATTCAATTCTAACCTCTGGATGCTAGCTTCTGCCTTGCTCTCTGCCCTCTGCCTTCTGCCTTCTGCTTTCTGCCTTCCGCTCACTGGCTCCTGACTCCTGGCTCCTGACTCCTGCCTTCGAAGGGGCCATCGTAGCGAATCCTTCCGGCCTCCAATTTGACGAGTCTTCGCGCCAGCACAGCGCCACGTTCGAAATCGTGAGTGGAGAATACCACCGATCTTCCCTCGGCCGGAAGTTGACGCATCAGGGTCTCCAAGGTGGCCACGGTAGCGGCATCCAGCCCCGTGAAAGGCTCGTCCAACAACAAAAACTTCGGCTCGTGCAAAAGAGCCCTGGCAAGCGAGACGCGCTGCTGCAGGCCGCGGGAGAGTTTCCTCACCTGCGTATGGGCCCGGTTTCCAAGAGTGAAGAGTTCCAGCGCGGCAGCGATCTTCTTTTCAGCTTCCGGCAACGCGAACAACGTGCCAAAGAACTCCAGGTTCTCGCGCACTGTCAAATCCCCGTAGAGAAAAGTCGAGTGAGAAACAAACCCCATGGCCGCTTTCGCCGCAGCCGCGTGTTGCCGGACGTTTCTGCCGTCGAAGAAGACCTCGCCCTCGCTCGGCCGCGCAATTGTCGCCAGGACGCGGAGGAGGGTTGTCTTCCCTGCGCCGTTAGGGCCGTAAAGCAGAATTGACTCTCCCGGCCCTACGCGCAACTGTGCGCCCACCAGCGCCGCAAGGTCGCCAAAATACTTGGAGACGTTTCGAAGTTCGAGGCCGGCTCTAACGGGAGGAGGTGTGTCGGGTGGCATAAGATTCGAGCAGCAAGGGCGATGCTTTCTTCAGCGTCGCGGTCAATCGCGCCTTCAGATCCAGCCGCTCTTTCCAATACTGTTTGTCGGGTACCTTGCCCTCGGCAAAGAGTTCATCGAGATCGGCCAGAGAATTAAACAACGCTTCCACTGTGGCCGCGAGCTCTTTTTGCACTGAGCTCGTTTTCTGCTGTTCCCTAAATCGTGGCCACTCCTTGGCCAGGCGAATGCCGAGCGCCCACAGCAACAGCAACAAGAAGCAGGCAAGCAAAGGAACACCCAGCCGGGTGATGGGGTTAGGGAGGATCTGGACTTGCGCCTGCGCCTGGCCCGACTCTGCTCCTTCGCCCCCCGCATTGTCGGCGCGTGCTTCGCCGCTCAAGCGGGCTTCAAGCTTCGTCCCCTGAACTAAGCCCGAGGCAACATACCGTTCGCTGCCCGTTTCAGCGTCACTTCCTGCAGGGGTAAATAGGGTCGAATCCACCGTCAGGCCCGGAGGTGAAACCAACAGTTCAGCGTTGGTGATGGGATAAGGATACGAGTCACCCAACTCAAGACGGTTCGAAGCGTAATCCGCATCGTAGGCAACCATGACGACGGTCACGCCGGGCTTGAGAGGATACTGGAGGAAATAATCTCCGCGGCCTTTCCCGGCGCTCACTGCCTGCGGCAACGGCATGTTCATCAGCCCTGCCACGGCGGCATTCGGCTCAGCGATACCCGGCGACAGATGAAATTGGAATGTCCCTGCCGGGTTGACATAGCTGCGTGGAGGGTCGCTCGCATTCCGGACTGCAAACATCTCCTGCACGTGGGCCTTGCTGCCCTGAGCATGGACGACTACGCGCGCCGATTGAATGCGCAACGGCGGCACATTCGCGGAGGAGTCGTACACGGTAATGCTGATGGTGGCAGTTCCCTCCGGATCAAATTGCGCGGGGGCGTTATAATCCACTCCCCAATAAGGCGCCTGCACCAAGTAAAACGACGTCGGATCGATGTTGGCGGAGGGAAAAACAAAACGTCCGCTCGCATCGGTCGTGACCGCCGCTACACGCTGCATCCCGCCTCGCGGAAGCAACAACTGCACCGTCTGGTTCGCTGCCGGCTGGCCATCAGTGCCGTTCGAGACCACGCCTTGAATCCTCCCCTGCGCCAGCAAAACTGCCGGGAGGCAGACAAGTAACAGAACGGACACTAGAGAGATCCTGCCACTGCGCATCGTTCTCAAGCCCTTTAACCTGATACTTAGAGTATTCTGAATCCACCGAAAAAATACAAGTTTTTTGTGTCCTGGCCGAACCGGTAACGGGACGGCTTATGTGTCTGTGTGAGAACCCTATTTAGGGCGCCATTCCGAATTCAGGGTGTCATTCCGAGCGAAGCGAGGAATCTCGCTCTGCGTAGAGTGGATCACTGAACAGGAACCAGGGCGAGATTCCTCGCCGCCTGCGGCTCTGCTGAAAATCGCGCCCTCTGTGTCATTCCCGCGAAAGCGGGAATCCATTTGACCGACAATGGGTCCCCGCTTTCGCGGGGACGACGACGAATTTCATCGCCTGGGGTGGGCGAAAGGCCCATGGAAACTCCTCGGAATGACAGACTAATCGAGTTTTCACACAGACTCTTATGACGCTGCCGGATGTCTTCGTTGTCGTTGAAAGAGCAACACCAACGGGATAATGAGCAGAAACAGAAACCCCATTAAGCGAAACACGCTCAGGAAGCTCAGCAAGGTTGCCTGCTGTTGCACGGCTCCATAGAGCATCGCCTGGGCGCGATGACTTGCGGTGACAGGGTCGGCGCCACCCCGCAGGAACAGCCCTTGAGCTTGTTCCAGCGCTTGCCGGGTGACGGGGCTGATGTCCGTCACATGCGCGGCGAGCAGCGACTGGTTGAACTGGGAGCGCCGGGCAATCCAGGTGGTGACGAAAGAAACGCCCATGCTCGAGCCTATATTTCGCATGACGCTGTAAAGGCTCGTGGCATACCCGGTCTCATGTTTTGGAATCTGATCCATGGTAAGCACGGTCAGAGGCACAAAAACGAAAGCCAGCCCGGCCCCTTGGTTGAGCAGGTGTGTGAGGATGTCCCAAGTGCCGGAGTCCAGGTCCATGTGCGAGTAGCCAAAGAAAGCAATGCCTGCGACCGTGAAGCCGAACACCAGCATCCAGCGCCCGTCCCACCCTCGACCCAGCAGATATCCCACCAGCGGCATGCAGCAGGCCGTGGCAATGCCGCGCGGACTGGTCCAAAGCCCTGCGGTCGCGCTCGTCCAGCCGAGCAGGGTTTGCATGAACAGAGGCAAAGTCACCAGGCTGCCGTAAAGCACGAAGCCGAGCAGCGTGACCAACGCGATGCCTGCCCCAAAGCTGCGGAACTTCAAAAGCCGGAAATGCACGATGGGCTGCTCGGTGATCAATTCACGAATGACGAAAGCCGCCAGGAAACCGGCCGCCAAAACTGCCAACGAAATGATGAAGCGGCTTCCGAACCAATCATCCTCCTGACCTTTATCGAGCATGATTTGGAGCGCCCCCATGCCCACTGCCAACATGCCAAACCCCAAGATGTCGGCGCGCAAGTTGCCGCGCCGCAGGTAAGGAGGATCGGTAACAAACAGGCCGATCATGATCAGGCTGGCGATGCCGATGGGGAGGTTGATATAGAAAACCCAGCGCCACGAATAAGCGTCGGTAATCCAGCCGCCGATAGTGGGGCCAAGAATGGGAGCGGCGATAATGCCCATGCTCCAAAACGCCATGGCCTTGCCGCGCTCGGCGCCGGGGAATTCCTCGAGCAGAACGGCCTGGGAAATAGGCTGCAGCCCTCCGCCAGTAGTGCCTTGCAGTACACGAAAGAGAATCAGCGCCGGCAAATTCGGAGCGATGCCGCACAAAAGGCTCGAGACCGTGAAACCTGTCACCACCGTCAACAGCAATCGCCGCCGGCCGAAGTAGTTCGCCAGCCAGCCGGTGATGGGAAGAACAATCGCGTTGGCAACCAGGTAAGAGGTCAGGACCCAAGTGGATTCATCGACGGTGGACGATAGGCTGCCCGCGATGTGCGGCAGGCTGACGTTGACCACAGAGGTGTCCAGCACTTCCATGATCGCGCTGGACATCACTGCCACCGCCACCAGCCAACGACCCGCCGAGGAATGAGCGACCGCCGTACTGCTCATAACGAAAGTTGAGATTCTAACATCTATCGAAGGTGTCTTAACAGGGAGGGGCTACGGATTCGTTTGCGGGGAACCAATCAGCCGCCGGTAGATTTCAGGGTCGTCCACGTCAATGATCACTCCTTCATCTTCGACCTCGACGAACTTGGTCACAGCGCGATATTTCCGCACCAGCGAATCGGCTCCGGCGCCGGCGGTCAACGCCAACAGCTCCGCGAAGAGATGACGTTCCTATCAGCACCGGGTGCCCGCGGCGGCCGTGATATGTTGGGATCACGACGGGAGCGCCGCTCTCGCGGAACACCGAAGCGATCGTTTTCACCGTCTCCGCTGAAACCGCGGGATGGTCCACCAAACAGAGGAGCACAGCCTCCGTATCGTCCGCGATCAGCGCCCGCAATCCCGCTTGCAGGGACGATGTCTGGCCGGACCGATAATCAGGATTGATGACCACCTGCACGGAGTGAACCTGCTGCTGAATCTCCGCCGCTTGATGGCCCAGTACAACGAGTATGCGCTCGAGCCCACCCTCGCGAAGCGTCTCCACGATCGCTTCGAGGAATGTGCGGCCGCGATAGGCGAGTGTGGCCTTGGGGGTTCCCATGCGGGAGGACTCGCCGGCAGCGAGGATTAGTCCGGCAATCATAGGATGGCGCCACCCCTTAATCCCCTACTCAGCGTGGAAGAGACTGAGGGGCAGTGCTGATCTCAACGGCCTTGGGTTTGTGCGAGAGAGAGGCGTAGGGTGACGAGGCTTGGCGCCTCACGGCGATCAGTTCCGCCACGATGGAGACCGCGATCTCTTCCGGAGTCAACGCCCCGATATCAAGACCGATGGGTGAATAGACGCGCGGGAACTTCTCCGCCGGCACGCCTTCACTTTCCAGCACCTTCGAGACCTCGATAAGCTTCCGCTTGCTGCCAATCATCCCGATGTAATGCGCCGGAGTTGTGATCGCCCACCGGAGGCAATCCAGGTCGCCCTTGTGCCCGCGTGTGGCCAGCACCAGGTAAGACAGTTCGTTGATCTTGAGCTTCTGGAAAGTCTCTGCCCAAGGTCCGGCGTGGGTTTCGACCGCTTCCGGGAAGCGGTCGGGGTTGGCAAACGACGCCCGGTCGTCCGAAACGATCACATCGAACCCTACGAGGCCGGCCATCTTCGAAACGGCAAGCGAAACGTGCCCGCCGCCGAAGAGATAGAGGGTAGGAGTGGCCAGGATGGGCTCGACGAAGATATCCAGCGATCCCCCGCACACCAACCCGTTGTCGTATTCGGGCTGTGTGTTCAGGTTGAAGTGCAGGCGGCGCGGCTTCTCTTCGCGCATCACCTCTTGTGCCGCGGACCACACTTCTGCCTCGACGCAACCGCCGCCCACCGTGCCCACAATCGAGCCATCGTCGCGAATCAGAATCTTGGCGCTTTCGTAGCTTGGGATGGAGCCCTGCACCTGGATAATGGTAGCCAGCGCCGCCTTGCGCCCTTCCCTTCTGAGCTTCGCAATTTCAGAGAAGATATCCATTACCCCTCTCAAGCTAGGTTAATCACCACCTGGAGTGATGTCAACTTAGCGGTAGGGCTCGCTCCTCGTTCGAACGTAGCGCCGACCTTCAGAGCCTGCCCCGAGCGGCGCGAAGGGTCGGCAAATGCTGGCCTAAAGGCCAGCGCTACGAATTCAACATGGACGCTACCGCGGGGTGAGTTCCCTCGCCAGTTCGCGCAGGTCCTTGAGAGGAGACGGCAAGCCGTCTCCCTACATTCGCAGCCTTTTAAAGATCGCTTCGGGAATCGAACGGACGATGAGCATGATGGGACGCCAAAACCACGGCAGGTATACCTCGCTTTTCCCCTTGGCGATCGCCTTGAAGATGCCTTGCGCCACGTTCTCCGGCGAGGCAACCAGGAACATTCCCGGACGCCCGTAGGTCATGCTCGTGTCCACAAATCCCGGCTTGACGGTAATTACCTTGACGCCCGCTGGGAATAACCGATTCCGCAAACCCTGAAGATAGACGCTCAACCCCGCCTTCGCAGCCCCGTAGAGATAATTGCTCTGCCGGCCGCGGTCGGCGGCTACCGAGGAGATGGCGCAGATGAAACCCGCCCGCCGGGCTTCGAAATGGTTGGCGAGAATGTTGAGGGCGGAAACGCACCCGGTGAAATTGGTCTCGAGAATCAGGCGAGCTTCCTCCGAATCGCTTTGGCCCTTGACCTGATCGCCCAGGTAGCCAATACAAACCACGGCGCCCTCGAGAGCGTTGCCCGCCTCCGCAAGAAAAGAGCGCAAGCTTGAGGCATGGGTTTGTGTGTCGAGGGCATCGAAGGGAAGAATGCCGGCGCGAACCGAATTGCGAAGGCTGAGATCGGAGGCGAGCGCGTTCAATTCGTCTCGATCGCGGCCGCCCAGAACGAGGTCGAACTTATGCGCCGCAAACTCTTTTGCCAAGGCGGAGGCAATACCCGAAGTTGCGCCCAGAATCAGTACAGTTGACACGCTCTCACCTCAGTTATTGGCAGCCTAAGGAACAATCCCCAGCCTCCGCGCCTGGGATGAAGAGAGCAGACCGCGCGGATCGAGCCGGTTCTTGATCTCCCTGAACTGTTCCAGCTTCGGGTACATGGCGGCAAAAGCCGGGGCGGTCATCAATGCGTCCTTCGCCAGGTAAATTCTGCCGCCATAATCCAGAACCAGCCCATCCAATTCTCGCAGCAAAGGAACGAGGCCGTTCGCGACGGGAAGATCCAGGGCCAAGGTGTAACCTTCGATCGGAAAAGAGAGCGGGCCGGGGTTCGATTTCCCAAAACGCTTCAGGACGGCGAGGAAGGAAGCGCGGCGCGATTGCGACAGTCGAGTCAGAACTTTCTTGAGTCCCGCGAGTCCCCCTGCCAAAGGCAGAGCCGACTGATATTGAACAAAGCCCCTGCGCCCATACAGGCGATTCCAATGATGAATCGCATCGAGTGGATAAAAGAAAGTCTCCAGCTCAACGAGTTGGCGGACGGCATTTCGATGCACATTGTAATAAACGGAGTTGAACGCGTGCACAGTAAGACTATTCAAGGCCAGCGAGGGAAAATCGAAGGGCAGCGTCCACCGGCGGCGCCGGGGTTCGGCCAAGGGATCCCTGATGCTCGCCGGCAAATCCCTTGCCGGGGCGTGATTACCTCTCATCAAGACGGCCCTTCCCATGTGCGAGCCGGTTGCCAGGCAGTCAATCCAGGCTACCGAGTATTGGTAATGAATGTCGGACTCCGTCATGCTTCCGAGCGCGTCTTCAAGGCTTGCCGCCTGCTGGTAATCCACTTGCATCCACGCTGAGGTGACGGGCCGCAGCTTAATCCTGGCGCTGAGAATGACGCCTGTCAGTCCCATTCCCCCCAATGTCGCCCAGAACACTC
The DNA here is from genome assembly GCA_963838915.1 of uncultured Acidobacteriota bacterium. Lineage (GTDB taxonomy): Bacteria > Acidobacteriota > Terriglobia > UBA7540 > UBA7540 > CAVROP01. The sequence continues at coordinate 13,610 of CAWIUZ010000370.1, read as the reverse complement.
CGCTGTTATCATTCGCCGAGCAGGAGAGGGTGTCGCCCTTGGGCGTTAATAACTTGAAATCCAAAACAAAATTCCCGAAGGTGCCATCTTGATGATGGTTCTTGCCGTGCACGTCGGCGGCGATCGCTCCGCCAACAGTCACAAACTTGGTCCCTGGCGTTACCGGTAAGAAGAACCCGCGAGGCAGAAAATAGCGGAGGATTTCAGCCAGGCTCACGCCCGCTTCACATTCCAGCACGCCGCTCTGCGCATCGAAGGCGAGAAAGCGGTTGAGCCGAGCGCCACAAATGACTCCGCCTTGCGCGTTGAGCGGCGCATCGCCGTAGCTGCGTCCCAAGCCGTACGATATCAAGGACGGCTGGGAACTGGATTCCAGAATGGCCGCCAGTTGCCGTCGGCTTTCGGGGCGATAGACATTACAAGTCTCGACCGGAAATCGTCCCCAGCCGGAGAGTGGTTGAGTTATGAAGTTGTCCACCATATCGACGTTTTGTGTAGGGGCGGTTCGCGAACCGCCCCTACGCGCTCTTTCCGAGCAATGACGAGAACTCCCCTGCCGGTGGCGGACGTGAATGGGGCTGACGGGCGCAAATCAGAGCAGGCGGCTCAACCATCCCCTACGTCTCCTCAACAACGAGGGGAACAGCCTTTAGAGATATATGATGAAGATCACGCTCGCCGCCCACAATAGCACGACCGAAAGCAGCACGGAGTCCGTCAAGAACAACCGCGTTGGGTTGCCTCCTTCTTCATTCTGGTGCACGAGATAGAGATAACGGAAAATCCCAAAAAGAACAAAAGGAATGGTGAGGTCAAGCCGCTTGCCGGGAAATTTAACCTGTACGTCGCTCGAAAGCGTGTAGAGCGCGTACGACATTACGGTGGATGCGGTAACAATCCCAATAAGCTGGTCCAGAAAATACGGCGAGTATTTCGACAGGATCGAGCGATGGTTGCCCGCCTCTTTTCCCAAGACAACCAGTTCATGCCGGCGCTTGCTCAGCGCGAGAAACAAGGCGAGCAGCGTGGCACACACGACGAGCCAAGGTGAGATCTCGACGTGGATGATCACACCGCCGGCCACCACCCGCAAGACGAAGCCGGCGCTGATTACGAAGACGTCGAGGAGGACTACACGCTTCAGCACCCAGGAATAGAGCACGTTGATAACGCCATAGGCGGCCATGATGAAGAAGAACGTCCGGTCGAGCGCCCACGCGCCGCCTAGGGCGACCACCCCCAGTGTTATCGTGGCTATGGCGGCAGTGCCCACCCCCAACCTCCCCGAAGCCAGGGGCCGCAGTCTTTTCAGGGGATGTTTCCGGTCCTCCGGCGCATCCAGGATGTCGTTGAGCAGATAAACTGCGCTGGAGATGAGACAGAACAGGAAGGCGCCCGCCATGACGCGCACGTTGCGGTGCCAGTCAATGATGCTGCGGGAAAATATCAAAGCCGCGAAGACGAAGCCGTTCTTGACCCACTGCTGGGGACGAAGGCTCTCCAGCAACCCGCCCCAAGCGAAGATCGGAGCGCGAGTTACGGCCTGCGGATCTGTGAGAGTCGGAGGCGGCTCCATTCCTTGTCTCCGTGAGACGCTTAATGGCATGTCGCGCCCGCGCAAAGGCGCGTTTGCCGCGATTAGACTAACTTATCAACGGTGGATTTTCAAATTATTCATTTTGTAGCCGAGTAGCGCAGACTTGATTTGTAGGGGCGGTTCGCGAACCGCCCCTACTCGTCGTCCGGTTGACCTCACGCTACTCAGGCCGGGCGTAGCCGATGAATGCGTCGGCCCATGTCAGAAAGTACTTGATGTTGGGTGCGTCGGTGTGTCCGCCGTCGTGCTGCCGCCAGGCCAACTGGCCATCGAGCAGACCGACGTTGACAGGCGGCATCATGGCGGTGTGGTAGCCTTCGGAGACGCCCAGCCCCTTGGCCCCCAGGAGGGCAAAAACAGGATTTGCCGCTACAGTTGCCATGAAACTGCCCTGTTGGTCGAGCCACTTGGCGTCGCCTTTTTCCGGCACTCCGTAGCTGATGAAAGTCAGGCGCGGCGCACACAAGGCGATGAGTTCGTGAGAGTCCACTGGCAGGTCTCCGGCATTTTTGCTGCCGAGCGCAGAATCTGACGCGCCGTACTTCATGAAGTTGCCGGCCATCCAGTAATACTCCCCGCCGGTGAGATTCTCTACCGCTTCGCCGAAATTTCGACGCAGCAGCGTTGAGCCGCCTTTGCCCGAAGAGCCAACAAGAACCATGGCAAAGCGCGGGTCGAAGGCCATGGTGACCAGCGCCGCCTTCCCAAAACGCGAGACGCCTTCGATGCCCACATTCTTCGCATCTACCGCCGGGTCGGTCTCGAGAAAGTCGAGCGCGCGTCCCGCACCCCAAGCCCAGGCGCGCAAAGCACCCCAGTCGTCAGGTTTGCGAGGCTGTCCTTTGTTGACGAGGCCGATGATGCCCCGCGTTATTCCAGCCCCGTCATCGGCTTGGATGCTGGCAGTGTCGAGGGTGGCAAAGCCCCAGCCGTCCGCGATCAGTTGCCAGGTCGGCGGCGGGCTGCCGTCAGCGTTGAACTGCGGCATCTGGAATGGAGGCGGAGTTTCCGGTTGATAGGCAGGATGCCTCTCGAGAACCTCGCGCAGCGAAGGATCCTGCTGAACCAGCAGAGCCTTCAGCGCCGAGTTGATTCGCTCCAGTTCCTCCGGCGAGGGCTGGTTAGGCGCAGGAAAACCGCTGCGGCCGAACATTATCAAAACTGGAACCGGCCCCTTTGCATTCGCGGGCGTCACTAAGGTCATACGGATATTCACGTCAATGGCAGGGCAGTCAGAGTTGTTTGCGTGGCCAATCACCTCTTTGGCGATGACGGGATTGAATCCGATCCTCTCCTTATCGACCGCCTTCACTGACCACGTCACCTTCGGAAGGTTCGCCGGAACGCGGCCGTAAACCTCTCGCTCGAAGTCTTCCACGATCTCGGGCCTCCGCTCGCCCCACCACATGTCCCGCATCGTCACCTTTTGGCCGTTCTTGAGCGTCAATGGATCGGGCAGATTCGGAAATGGATTGGCCTTCGACTCATCATAGTTGGCGTGATTCGGCGCCTTCTCGTCGCCGCTTGCCCCCGGACGCAGCGCCTTGATGCCAAGCTGCCGCTGCATGTTCTGATGATCCTGCTCGGCAGTGTAGGTGACGGGCTGACAGGCGGACTGCTCGAAGGCGGGCGCGGACTGGCCGAAGAGGAGGCTGCACGACAATGCGCTGCCGATCAAAACCAGAACGTACGAGGCCTGAAGCTTGGGAATCGCAAATCTCATGGAATCCTCCAAATCGTACGGACTGCACTAGGGCGTAAAATCCGCCGGGCGAACGGCGTCCGCCATGGCGCGATATCCCGCGGGCGAAGGGTGAAGGTGATCGCCCGAGTCGAACGCCGGCAGAAGCCGCTCCGGCTGTCGCGGGTCGCGAAGCGCTCTATCAAAGTCAATCACGGAGTCGAAATGGCCGGGAACCCGAATCCATTGATTCACGGCAGATCGATCGGCTTCGCTCATCGGTCCGGACTTCGAGTAGGCGGACCCGGCGATGGGCGTGAGCGTGCCGCCGAAAACGCGAATGCCGTGAGCGTGAGCGCGCAGTACGATCTGCTCATAAGCGGCGATGATACTGCCCACGAGACGGTCATGCGCTGTTCGCGCGGTGCTGCCCGCGAGGCCGAGTGTGCCGATATCATTGATGCCTTCCAGAACGATCAGGTAACGGACTCGAGGCTCGGCCAGTACGTCACGGTCAAAGCGCTCGAGCGCGTTCGGGCCCAGACCGTCGAGCAATAGGCGGTTCCCTCCGATGCCCTGGTTGAGAACCGCAAGGCATCGCGAGGGCAGCGCGGTGAGCAATCGGCGCGCCAGGTCGTCGGGCCAGCGGTCGTTGCCGTTGGTTGTCGAGCCGCGCCCGTCGGTGATCGAGTCGCCCAGCGCGACGATGGCAGCCGCCGAGGGCGGTGCGCTCACCTCCACGCCGGAGATGTTGAGCCAATGCTCGAAGGTGAATGCTCCCGGCAAGTCCGCATCGGCCACATGGTCGCCGTGCACGAGGTAAGAGGTAGCGCGCGACCCCGGATGGCTGGTCTCGACCGCCGGGGGCTGGCCGACATGGAAGGTGACGGTGAGATCGGACTGCGCCGCCACCGCAAAGGCAATAGGGTCGGAAATAAAATAGGCGCCGGCGGGAATGCTGACGTCCGGGCGTCCGGCAAACGTCAGTGCGCGGTCGGTCGAGGCGTCGATGCGAGGCGATGCCGCCGCAGCCGGCCGGGCAATGTGCACGGACGTAAACTCGAGCGGTGCAGTGCCGAATGCGTTAGAGATTCGTACACGCAGGGCTTCACCGCCGATCGAAAGGTGCACCACCTGGCGCAACGTGGCGTCGCGCAGGTCCCCGGGCGCGAGAGAGTTACTCGCCTCCGGAACTTGCTGGGCAGCCGCCCACGACCCCACCCAGTTTGGCCCCGCAAGCGGAGCCTGCGCCACGCCCCCATGAGCGCAGAATGTCAAACCAAGAAAAACCGCGAATGCTCTTCGTGGCCACATGCCGGAGTGGTTCCTCGCGGCGAAGGAACGCTAAAGCAGAACGCCGCTCGGGGCCGCTTGCCCACCGCAGTATACACAAACCAGGGGGTGGTCGGCAGCCACAATCCCGGCCGCTAAAACCCTCTGACCGATTCAGCGCACGGCGAAGACTCGCTGGTTTAGAAGTAGGGCCGAGGTTCAGGCCGGCAAACGAGCCTAAACAGTCCGCGAGTAATCCCCTTTTACTGTCATCCTGAGGAGCCGCGATCAGATCGGGGCGACGAAGGATCTCCGCAGTTCGTTAACACTGCAACTGCTGGGATTCTTCGCTGCGATGAAAACAGAGGGCCCGGGACCCCCTCACCCGACCCGCGCCGGCTGGTGAATGCGCCGTCGCGGGCCACCCTCTCCCCCAAAGGGGAGAGGGCATTCTTATGACAAGTGGTGAGCGGAGGCATCATGAAGTCTTCGCTCAGAATGACGGGCTGCGAGGATCTTTCCGTAGCCCGTCTAGGCCGGCGCTGCGAATCAAATTGGACTGAAGACGATCGGATGTAGATCAAGCGGCAGGCCTAATGGGGGTCTTTCTCTCTTGCGTGAGGCGCTTTTTTCCTGGTACATGAGCGCGTCGGCGCGCGCCACAACCTCTTTGAAAGTTTCGCCGGGTTGCCATTCGGCCAAGCCGACGGCGGCGCTCATGTCGATTTTGGATTCCGCGGGGAGGTTCTGAACCGTATAGCTGCCCAAAACCCATTCCTGGATTCGCTGTATGCGCGCCTGAGCATCCGCCAGCGACCCGTCGAGGACTACGATGAACTCATCACCGCCCCACCGGCCGACGACGTCACTAGCGCGCGAGGTCGACCGCAGTTCGGCGGAGAATTGACGCAGCAGATCGTCGCCCGCTTCGTGCCCGTAAAGGTCGTTGACCTCTTTAAATCCGTTGAGGTCCAGCATAGCCACGCAGAAACGCTGCTGGGTGGCGGTCCAGCGTTGTACCTTGGATTCCACTCCCTGGCGATTATCGAGTCCCGTCAAGGAATCGCGTGAGGCGCGCTGCTCGGCTTCCTCGAGTCTGGCCTGATAAGTTGTAACCTTAGTTTGCAGCGCCGCCACGGATTCACGGCTTTCCTGCTGCATCTTGTCCACACACGATTTCAGTTCCTTGGCCCCGCTCACCACCGCAGCCCTGAGTTCCGGCAAGTCTTCAAGTTTTGCGAGCGTTTGCAGGCGCTTGGTGAACTCGTTGAAGTGAGTGGCGTAACGCTGGTCACGTTCAGTCACCGATTCCGCTGCGCACGCCAGCACCAGGACGATTTCCTTGACATCCGCCGCCCGCTGCTGTAAGTACCCGGCTGTCTGCTCTCCCCAGGCTCGAAGGTGCTGTTCCACCTCACCCTCCGTTTCACGGATGAGGGCAACGGTGAGGGCTTTGGTAAAGTCTTCAGCAAGCAGCATCAGGCGGCGCTGAAGGTCCTCGCCTACAGCCGGACAAGCCCGAAACGCGCTGTTCCCCATGCCGCCGAGCACGGCTCGGTACGCCTCCAGCATGCCCGACAGAAGTTCGTCAGTGGTCGGCGGGCGGTATTTGCTCAGTTCATTCTGATCCAGGTCAAGGTATTTCTTTATGGAAATCACGGTGCGTCCGTCTTTCCCAAGCCTCGAGGAGTCTCGCGAAACGAATGCGTTCGAACGGAGTTGCCACAGTCCTGTGCGGGCGCGAACCTGGTGGCTGCTCGACATAATCACAACTACCGCCGCCCCTGCGCTCGCTCGCAACTCAGCTTTATCCATCGGCAATCTGCGGGAGAACTTGACTGGGAGTTTTGCAGCCGTTAAGGAGGCGAGAAACCGCAGGCTAATCGGCGACAGAGACTGCCCACGACGCAAGCACGAGTGCGGGCGGCAGAAATCGTGCTTCTCAAGGTCTGCGGCCTCTCTCAATGCGGGACGGAGTGCGCCACACCCTCAAAGCTGGAGACAGGCAATCTTCCTATTATCCTCGGGTTGGGTCTAAGAGAGGCTTATCGGGGAAATCGCCTCAATACCAGCGAAACGCGTGAAGTCGGAGACATTAAACGTCAAGATCTTGGTGATGCCGCAGAGTCTCATGACTGCTACCAGCCTGGCATCGTGGGCATTCTTGCCTGAAACCTTGTAGGTGATGACCAGTTCCTCCCACTCTTGGAAGATAGATGGCGGCTCAGGCAGTATCGGGAACAGATCTTTAATGGCGGCCAGTTCGTTGGCTGCAGCGTCGGTGGTCATGCCTAGCCCGTTCTCGAGTACTAGCGGTCGCGTTGCCACCGCCCAGAACTCAATCAGATTCTGAAGACTTACAAACAGTACTTCCCCTTGGGCGTGGAAAAAAGCAAAGGCGTGCTCCACGAAAGCGTAGTGCGGATGGTGGGGCTGGACCGAACGCAGCAGGATGTTGGTATCAGCGAGAATGGCCATCTATGCGCCGCGCCCGCGGTAGATAAAGTCCCGGCTGATCGCTTCGTCTGACAAGAGAGGCGCGCTCGTGGAGTGGCTGTGGGCCCACGCGCGGAACTTGCTCATCCATTCGTCGGACCTAACGGAGGTGGACGTGGCGTGAAGCCGGTCACGCAGGGCCTCAAGGCCAGCTTCCACGACCTCATCGGCACTCTTAATAAGACCGGCCTGGATAGCTTCGTCAATCGTCTGTGCCTGTTCAGGCTTGACTTCAATCATCATGGCGAAATTCCTTTGTGCAGCACAAGAACACGATAACGCATAGGCTGGAGGAGGTCAACAGCTTGCTCTGTTGAAGACGCTTTTGTCCTTCAGTCAGGCCGCGACAACTCGGCCAGCAGGGCCTCGCGCCGCTTCCAGGCGATGCCAGTGACGAGATTGAGCACGCGGCGATAGGCAAGCCAGGTTATGCCGGCGAGCCCCAGGAAGCCAATCCCGCACCAGGCCGTATTTCCCGCCCAGCGCGAAAGAAAGTACAAGGCCGCAGCCACTGCGGCCACGAACGCTTGAACTCCCATGCTGACCAGCATAGCCAGGCCCGACGCTTGTTGCCGTCGCATCTGCCCGAGCTTCATCTTGCGTGGAAAGTAAAGCGAGACCAGGTTGCCGGCCGTCAAGTTCAAGAGCAGCGCCCATAGCGCCCCTGCCAGGGTCAATCCCACCACTCGCGAGGGTGTAGGGCCCGCGGCAATTTGGACCATCACAAAAACGAGGATGACCTCGGCCACGAGTATCATCGTGTGAAGCAGATTCTTCGCCACCATCACGTCACGGAACCGGATGGGCGCTGCGAAAAGCAAAGGCAACCCGGGCCCGTCATAGGCCATGCTGTTAAAGGCAAGACCCACAATGGTAAGCAAAACGTAAGCGACGCCCATGGGGAAGTAGGTCGAGGGGCCCAGCATGAAACCCGTTACCTTGGGGTGCGGACTGCCATGACGCCCCATACTTGCGACGACGATGACGACGACCGGCATAAGCAACGTGAGATACACCATGACGTTTCGAAGAAGATAGCGCAGGTCCTTTTCGAACAAGGCCACCACGATGGGGGAGATTCCTGTCACGCTCCAACCCGCGCGCACAGGGGCATGAACTTCGACGGACGGGCGGCGCGCCTCGCTCAAGTTTTCGCCGCGATACTCGGCGCGCAAGCGAACGGCGAGCAGCCACCCCAGAATCCCACTGTAAATCAGGAGACCCGCAAGCTCAGCGCACGCCTTACCTCCTGAGCCCCCGCGTCCAGACGCAATCGTTGACACCGCAATGGCGGGCGGCAGGAAGCGCGCAGCCAGAACCAGGCGCGAAACCCACGGCAATGCCAGATGGCCATAGCGCCGAGTGAGGGGCCCTATGAACTGGCCGCTGATCGCCAGGAGGATGCCCATCGCGCCCAAGATTTCGCGCGTGCGGCGCTCGGCCATCCAGCGGCTGAGCCAGGCGTAAATAGCCCGGTTGAGCAGCAGGTTGAGCAGCGCGAGCCCCGCGAAGGCCAGGATCGCCCACCCGAGAGCGCCGAATGACGCGACGGCGATGCCCAGGAGCATCGCGGCAAGCCAGTACAAACAAGCCGCAGCCGCGGGGTCAAAGACTCCGTGCGCCAAAGCCAGCAACACAAACGTGGAGTACCGGAGCGGGAACCGCAGCAGCGAAACCGGGTCAGATTCCGCCCCAAACCCGGAGATGAGAAGGGGAAGCAGCAGCCAAACCAGAAACACCAGCCAAAGCTCGCCCGCAAGCAAAGCGGGCTTGCCCCGGCTGATCGCATACCAACTACCGAGGCTCAGGGCAAACCCGAACCCAATCACCCCGAGGCCCATGCCGGCGCTCGTGATGATTTGGACCGCCAGGTTCAATTTGCCGGTTGAGGTCCGCAGTCTGTTCACGAAAAGACGCCAGCGCAGCCAGCCCACCAAGAAGAGCTGGGTGGATCTGTCGGGCGCCGAGGTCACTCCAGCCACGAAAGCTCCGGGACGGCGGCGCGCTCGCCGCCCACAATCTCGAGAAAGATCTGTTCCAGACTAAGCTTCTGCCCATCATCGCGCCGGGCCGAAACGCCAGAACGCAGCTCGTCAATCGAGCCTTGGGCCACCAGCTCGCCGCGATCGATGATGGACACGTGGCTGCACAGCCTCTCGACGATCTCAAGCACATGGGAAGTGAGGAAGATGGTGGCGCCGCGCGCGATCATGCGGTTCAGCATGGCCTTGAGGGTGCCGGCGGCAATGGCATCGACGCCCTCGAAGGGCTCGTCAAGAAAAAGCACCTTAGGTCCGTGGATGACTGCCGCGGCCATCGCCAGCTTCTTCTTCATGCCGTGCGAGTAGTCCACAATCAAAGACTTGGTGCGATCGGCCAGGCCCATGAAGTCGAGCAGCTCCTGCGTGCGCTCGGCGGCGGTAACGCGATCGAGGCCATACATGCGCCCGGCAAAGATAAGGTATTCCGGCCCCGTCAGACGTTCGAAAAGGGCAAGGCCTTCCGGCACCACGCCGATCTGGCTCTTCACACCGATGGGATCTTTGGCCAGATCGAGGCCGAGAATCCGAATCTGCCCCGCCGTGGGCTCCAGCATGCCGGTGAGCATCTTGATGGTGGTGGATTTCCCCGCACCGTTGGGGCCCAGAAATCCGAAGAACTGACCCGCTTCCACGCGCAGGTTAACCTTGCGCACCGCTTCCAACTCTCCGAAGCGGCGCGAAAGCCCGTTCGTCTCAACAGCGAGATCAGTCATGGCTGGACGCCGCCGCTAGAGTACCATATCCGGCGATGAAGAACAGCGCAAAATTCGGCCATCATCTTGCGTTTCGCCAGGCTTCAAGTCAACCGGAATTTCCGAGCAGCGCTGATTGGGCGGATAGGAATCTCTTCAGGTTGGTCCCGACGCGGGCTTCGGACGGCAAGGAGGAACTTGCGCACTGCGCAGGTCAGGGCGAGATGCGTGCACGCCATCCGAAGTGGCGGGGCGTTCTTCGACTCGAGGCAGGTAGATCGTGAACATGGCGCCTTGGCCAGGCCCGCTGTCCACCCAGACGGCGCCGCCGCTCTGTTTCACCGTTCCGTAGACCATCGCCAGGCCGAGCCCAGTTCCCTTGCCTTCTTGCTTGGTAGTGAAGAACGGCTCAAAGACGTGCGACTGCGTTGCCGCATCCATTCCGATCCCCGTATCGCTCACCGCCAACATCACGTACTGGCCGGGCGAAACTGACGGAACATCTTTGCCGAGAGGCGCCGTCCAGTTCGACGTTTGAGGTTTCAATCGTCAGCCTGCCGCCCTCGGGCATCGCGTCTCGCGCGTTAACAGCCAGATTCACAATCACCTGCTTGATTCGGGCCGCGTCGGCTTTCACGTGCCAGAGCGCCGGCCCGGGAAGGGTTACCAAATCTACCCCGTTGCCAATCAACTGACGCAGCATGTTCTCGACGCCGGCGACGACTTCGTTCAGGTCCAGAACCTGCGGCACCGGCACCTGCTGCCGGCTGAAGAGGAGCAACTCGCGCATCAGGGAAGCCGCGTGGTCACCGGCTTTCTTGATCTCTTCCAGCCAGACTCGCGTCGGATCGGCTCGATCTAGAGTATTCAGCGTCAGTTGGGTGTAGCCGTTGATGGCACTTAAGAAATTGTTGAAGTCGTGAGCCAGTCCCCCAGCCAGGCGGCCCACCGCCTCCATTTTTTGCGCTTGGTGGAATTGCTCTTCGAGCTTCCGATTCTCAGCGTCTGCAAGCTTGCGTTCCAGGCGGCTATGGGCCTCCCGAATTTCGCGCTCCAAGGCCGGGACAAGGCGCGCCAGTCTGCCTTTGATAAGGTAATCCTGCGCTCCAGCCTTCATGGCAAGCACCGCGGTCTCTTCGCCGATGGTCCCCGAAATGATGATGAAAGGGATGTCAAGTTGTTTCGACTTCAGTGTTTCGAGCGCTTGAAGCGCGCTGAAGTGCGGCATCGTGTAATCACAGAGGATGACATCCCATTCGGCGCGCTCGAGGGCCGTGCTCATTCCTTCCGAGGTTTCGACCCGCTCCGAGACAGGCTCGTACCCGCCGCGGCGCAGTTCCCTCAAGACCAGGGCTGCGTCGTCCGGGGAGTCTTCGACGATAAGAACCCTCAGAGCTGTGCTCATCTATCTCCTTCGCGGCGGAATCGGACCCTCGTTCAAAAGCAGCCAGTAAAGCCCGATCTGCTTCACCGCCTCGAACAGCTTCGTGAATTCCACCGGCTTGCGCACATAACTGTTCACACCCAGGCCATAACTCTCCGCCACGTCCTCTTCTTGCTTCGAGGACGTCAGAACCACCACGGCCATGCTTCGGGTGCGTTGATCGCTCCGGATCTTCCTCAAAACCTCCAGGCCGGTGATCTTCGGGAGTTTCAGGTCAAGCAGAACTACCGATGGCCAATCCGTGACGTTCGCGGCCCGCGTATTGATTCTCGCCGAAGAGATAGTCCAGAGCCTGAGCTCCATCCCGAGCCACCACGACTTCGTTCATGATGTTATTCTTGCGAAGCGCTCGGAGCGTAAGAACCTCATCATCGCGGTTGTCTTCCACCAGCAGAATGGCCTTCTCGTTCATCGGTTCCTCCCGGTAGTGTCCGGCGTCCGTGCTCCGTGCGGCTGTCATCCTGAGCGTAGCGAAGGATCTCAGCAGTTGGTTTTTGGGCCACGGATTTACGAACAACTGCCGAGATCCTTCGCCACGCTCAGGATGACAGCGTGGCGCTACAGCGTGAACGAAAACGTTGCCCCTTTGCCGACTTCACCCTCGGCCCAGATGCGCCCTCCGTGGCGGCGGATAACCCTCTGCACCGTGGCCAGTCCGATCCCGTGCCCCTCAAACTCGTCTTGCGTGTGCAGCCTCTGAAACGCGCCAAAGAGATTGGCGGCATACGCCATGTCGAACCCGGAGCCATTGTCGCGGACGAAGTACACCGTCTGGCCGTTCTCTCCCCGCACGCCAAACTCGATGTGTGCGCTCGGCTGCTTACGTGTGAACTTCCAGGCATTGGCCAGCAGGTTCTGAAGCGCAATTTCGAGCAGTTGACGGTCCCCCTCGGCTTTTGCGCCTTCAGCGATCGAAAACTCCACTTCTCGGTTGGGATCGCTCTGGCGCAAGGTTTGCGCCGTGGAGCCGGCGAGGGCGCTCAAATCCACGCTTTCCCGGTACATCTCCCGGCGCGCCAGACGCGCCAGCCCCAGCAGACCCTCGATCAACTCGCCCATTCGCTGCGCCGCCGCTTGCACTCGACGAAGGTAATCGCGCCCTTCCGCGTCGAGTTTTTCCAGATGATCCTCCATGAGTGCCTGGCTGAAACCGTCAATGGAGCGCAGCGGGGCCCGAAGATCGTGCGAAACGGAGTAGGCGAATGCTTCCAGTTCTCTGTTCGTGGCCTCGAGTTCCGCACTGCGCTGGGCCAAGGTCTCGTTGAGCCGTTGAATACCCGCTTCCACCCGCCTACGGTCGGTGATGTCGCGAATGGCGCTCGACACCAGCAGGCCCATCTCCGTCTGAAGGGGGCTGAGGCTGATCTCAACCGGGAACTCCGTTCCATCCTTTCGCAGGCCATATAATTCCAGCCCCACTCCCATCTCACGCACGCGCGGCTCGGCGAAGAACCTCTTTCTGTGATCAGGATGAGCATTTCGAAAACGCGGAGGGATCAGGATCTCAAGTTCTTTTCCCAGCAGTTCTTCTCGCCGGTGGCCAAATACTTTCTCCACCTGGGCATTCACCATTAGAATTTTGCCGTCCTGGGTAACCACCACCATGGCGTCGGGGGCCGCGTCAAGCAGTTCCCCCGAAAGCCGTTTCAACCTATTCATGCCAGCACTCCCATTCAAAGCCGCGTCCGAAGTCAGGTCGTACCTGCGAAACCCGGTCACCGTAAATGGGGACCGAATAGATCATGCATCAGGGAACACCCGGCGTCGCCGAGCCGGACAATTTGTCCATTCTACATTCTGCTCCTCCGCCGTGCAACACACAGTCGACACAGGCGACAGCGCCATACTCTCGGCAGCGAGCCACCCTCAAACCATGAAAACGATTCCCCTCCTTTACCTGCATGTAGGGGGACGGCTTGCCGTCCCCGCGAGGGTAGGGCAAGCCCTACCCCTACCGGTTTTTCAAAGCAGCACAAGATGCGCCGTTCTCCGGAGTGTGCGTTTGCATTCGAACGGGCTTCGGGAATATATTAAAAGCAGGGCAGTTTCCAGCACCTGACAACTATGGACAAAGGAGAACTTTCGACAGGCCACCATGAACATTCCGACCTATGACCAATGGAAGAAAGACACCACGCTGGGGATCACGAAACCACGCAGCAAGGTGCTCCAGGCGCTGGATGCTTCAATCGAGAAGTACAACAAATCGAAGAACCAGGACAATCTGTGGGCCATCAAGAATGCCTTTGAGGACTGGAAGAGATCCAAGGGGCCTGCCTGGGACCGCAGCGAGCGCAACAAGAATAACGTGATTAAGAAGCTTGCCTTCGAGCTCGATCAGCTCGACTACCGCACTTACCAAATCACCCACATGAGCATCGAGGTC
>CAWIUZ010000369.1:0-5328 GCA_963838915.1 uncultured Acidobacteriota bacterium | reverse complement strand
GGGCTCGAGGCGAATCAAAGTTACCTGCTTTTCGACTTTTGGAATCAGAAATTTTTGGGCAAGGTGCAAGGGCAGTACGCGGTGGACCTTCCTCCACACGCTTGCCAAGTGCTTTCACTGCGGCTGGCCTCAGGTCATCCACAACTAGTCGGAACGGACCGGCACGTTACTGTGGGCGCAGTGGAGTTAAAAAACGAAAAATGGGATGCCGGTAGAAGGCAGTTGAGCCTCAAGGTGTCGTTAGTGCAATATTACCCGACTACGCTCACCATCTACACCGCCGGCTGGAGTTTCAAGGAGGCTAAAGCCACCGGAGCAGATCTCCAGACTTCTGCTGAAGGCGAAACCGTTCGTGCGAGGCTGTTGAGTCCCAAAACTTGCGTGGTAGACGTGACGCTTCAGTTTGAATAACACCGCCAATATCCCCCTCCTTTGGGAGGGCAGCGGAGGATATGGAAACCTGAGAGTTCCATCATGAACGGGACTGCGACAACAGACCCCTCACCCATTCGGCGACGGATGGAGAAAGCGCCGTCGCCGGACACCCTCTCCCCAAGGGAGAGGGCTGTATCTCCAAGCGAAGGTAGAAGGCTGAATAAATCATGGCTATTCTGAATCGTCGAGAGTTCATTCAGGCTTCAGCCGCATCGTTTTTTCTATCGGCCCTCAACGTGGAAAGCGCTCCCGCTACGAAGGCACAGGTTGTTGGAGTCGGCGGGGCGGTTAAGGCCAAGGGAAAGGATTACACGTGGGAGTGGTCGGAGGAAAAGGATGACTTTCGCCTCCTTGACAAGCGAGGAATGACGATCGCGAGCGGCAAATTGCAGCCGGCGGTTGAAGTACAGATTACCGCTCAAGGCCCACCACGCCTTTGCGTCGCCGGCGAACCCACTGGGTACGATATTCGTGGCAATGCTGTGACCATCCGTTATGCGGGCGTCAACCGCTCGGCGAAGCTCTCCATGAGGTGGAGTTTTGAAGATGAAGGAATGTGGCTGGAACCCATTACTTACGAGACGACTGCGTCTGAGGATGTAGTGAGCCTTCACTATTTCGCTCAGGGTACCGGCAAGGATGCCCAACCGTCCCTGCTTTGCGATTACCTTGTCGTTCCGGGCGTGAACGAGTCCTCCGCGTCGAGTCCCATCATTCCAATGCAGGGCTTAGGCGCGGACCTGGAGGAGACACTTTGGTTGGGACACAGCATGATTGAGGACCCGGGAACGCAGGGGCTACAACAGTGGGCATTGCCAGTCCACTACTTTTGCGGCTGCCATATGTCTCCTCTCGATTACCAGAAAACTCCTCGTGTGAAGATCGAAGAGGACGAACCCGGCCAATTGTTGGATGCATTCTGTTGCGGGTTGGCCGAACTTCCCGCCGGCGATCACCTGATCGCAATTCGACATGGCAAGTGCAGCCCTGTAGTGAACTATCGGAGCGACCTATGGAAGTACTTGTCCGGCCCGGGGAGCTTCGCCCTGAGCGCAAAGCAATACTGGACGGTGGGGCCGAACTATTACCAGGCCATCCGACGTTACTACCAGGGGCTGCGGGCGGCTGGAGTGGTCCACAAGAAAACCAATTCACCCCGTAAGCTTGAAGTGGCTCTGGCTCCCTCGTTTTGTACCTATGGCGAGCAGGTCGCGCGGGACCATACGGACGAGAGACTCGACGAACCGACCCTGCTATCGATATATGAGGAGTTGAGCCGATCCGGCATGAAGGTGAAGTTGTTCGTGATCGACGCCAAGTGGGAGGGCAAGTGGGGGAACTTACGCCACTCGCAAGAAAGGCTTCCCCACTTTCTTGAGATTTTGGACCGCATACGCTCGGAGGGGCACTATCTCGGGCTCTGGGCCGCTTTCCTGCGATGTGCCGATCCGGGAGACTTGAACCTGACCGCGGAGCACGTGTTGCACCAGCCTGACGGCAAGCCGTATGTCATCGGGAACATTACGACGGACCATTACTACATCTACGACGCGTCGCAACCTCAAGTGCAGCAAGCTCTCAGGCAACTGGCGAAAGAATTCATGCGCGTTTACAAGCCCGCCTTTGTCAAATTCGACTTTGGCTACGAGATTCCGTCACTTGCCATCGCCGCGCCCAAGGACAAGTCCTGGGCGGGCGAATGCTACCTTTCCAAAGCGCTCGAGGTTATTGTCAAAGCCATGAGGGAGGAGAACCCCGACTTGGTGGTGTTGTACTATTCGCTTTCCCCATTGTTGTTGGATTATATCGATCTGCACAGCCCTGACGACCTATTTCTTTGTTTGGGCGATTACGGTGTGGAAGCCAATCGCCGGTTTTTCTTCAGCAGTCTCCTGGGCGAGATCGGGATGCCAACCTGGGGGTCCAGTGGCTACGACTGGCTGACCGCGCCGGATGTCTGGTTTGACACCGCCGCGCTGGGAGCGCTCGGCTCTCTACTCAGTCTCTCCGGGCCGGAGGCCGAAAAGTACTGCAAGCCCGAACGCCTCGCCAAGTTCAATGGTCTGGCGCAGGCGGTGAGAGCCTCAGACACATTTTCGGTAGTTCCGATTGACGCCGCCTATCTTGGCCCCGCGCGCGGCGCGCATTCTTCCTCGTGGGCCCGAATCGAAAACGGAGAAGTAGTACTGGTGGCCTTGCGGGAGCGATGCTTGGACGGGCGGAAGGGAAGTGGGAAATACCGCGATCTGATCTCCAGCAATACGTCGGTCGTGGTTGCTTCGAAGACCGGCGACGGTCTTGCGCGAGCCTCCAAGCTGACAGTGGTTCCCTTTGGCCAAGGGGAAGTTATGCTCCATCGTTCCGCGGGCGAGGCAGCTAATGCGCAGGCGACGGAACACTACTTCGGTGGCGGCAGTAAGAGCTTTCAACTCTCCCAAGAGGGCGGACGCCTGCAAGTCCCTGTCAGGGAACGCACTGATGATGGGTCTGTCATTGAATGGGTCGAAATCAGCCTCGTGGGTTCGTAGGAACGTTTTTTTGAATCTGGGAAAGCGCCGTATGAAATAGCGCAAAAGGAGAATGCATATGATTAATGTGGATCGGCGCCGGTTTCTTCGGACCACCGCGGCGTCATACCTGTTGGGAAGCCTGGGGCTCAAGGCGTTGGGTTTGCCGGAAATCCGCGAATCCGGTCAGTCCCTGACGTTTGATGGAAAGAATTATCGATGGGAATGGTCCGCGGCGGACGACCGTTTCCGAATTCTCGATCTGCATGATCGCGTTTTGGCCAGCGGGCCCATCCAGCCGGCGGTGATAGTCAAGCAACTGGGGCAAAGCAAAGACCGGCGATCGACCCCCGGCAAGCTCGAGAGCCGCGAAGTCCATGGGAACCGCGTCGTATGGACCTACGCAAGCGTGAACGGCTCGGCGAAGCTTACCGTAGCCTGGCGTCTCGAGGAAACGGGACTGTGGATCGAACCCGTCGTCTACCGATCGTCTGTTCGCGAGGATATCGTCAGCCTGAACCTCTTTGCGGATGGCAATGAAGACACTGCCAAACCCTCGCTTGAAACAAGCGGACTAGTGTTGCCCGGCATCTGCGAGAGCGAGGGGATAAGCCCTGTCACCAACTCCGAAGATAACTGGAACATGCGAACCTCGCTGGGGCGGGCCGGAACCGGCCTCATGCAGCAATGGGCATTGCCATGTCATTACTTTGCCGGATTTCGCAACCGTGAGGCTGCCGACCTTCAAGATACGAGCGATATGGCGCGGGCCTTCTGCTGCGGTCTCACGGACCTTCCCGGCTCCGACTTATATGTCGAGCAGAGAGGAGGCCGTGGCAGCCTGGTGTTCGATTATCGCAGCGACCTGTGGGAACACCTGCGTGGTCCCGAGCAGTTCACGCTCGGCGCAGGTCTGCACTGGGCTTTCGCGTCTAATTATTACGAAGCGATTCGAAGATATTACCAGGGGCTGCTGGCAGCAGGGATTATCCACAAAAAGGTGAATTCTGCCAGAAAAAACGCAGCCCTGCTAACACCACAGTGGTGTACCTGGGGTGAACAAGTCGCTGTCCAGAAAGCGAGCGGCCATCTTGACCAGGCCAGTCTGGAGAAGTTCTACGAGGAGCTTAAGTCGTCGGGCATGCATGCGGGGATGTTCTCCATCGATGACAAGTGGGAAGGGAGATACGGCAATCTTGAGCATTCGGCGGAACGATTCCCTCATTTTGAGCAGTTCCTCGACAGGATCCGGGCAGACGGCCTTCGGATTGGAATGTGGGCGGCCTTCATGCGCTGCGAAGATCCGTCGGATCTCGGTTTGACGCCCGAGCAGATGCTGCACCAGGCGGACGGGAAGCCCTATGTTGTCGGCGGTGAATCCACGAAGTACTACATCCTGGACTTTACCCGGCCGGAGGTTGAGAAGGTGCTCCGTGATCGGGCCCGGCAGTTTGTTCGGCGCTATAAGCCTGACCTTGTGAAATTCGATTTTGGTTATGAGATACCAACCCTCGATGCGGCGGCGCCTCATGATATGCATTGGGCAGGAGAGCGAATGCTGGGCAAGGGGCTCGAGGTAATAGTGAAGTCGATGCAGCAGGAAAATCCTGACATTGTTGTGATGTACTACGAGCTCTCTCCTCTCTTCACCGATTACTTTGATCTGCATAGCCCCGACGACCTTTTCGAGGCCAAGGGTGAATACGATCTGGAAGCGAACCGGCGGTTCTTTTTCAGCGGCTTGTGCGGCGAGTTCGGCATGCCGACCTACGGCTCGTCGGGCTACGATTGGACTACCCAGCCGGACATCTGGTTTGACTCCGTGGCCATTGGTACGCTCGGCTGCCTGGGGAGCTTGGGCGGCAACGTCGAGGACGGCAGCAAGCCGACCCCCGAACGTCTTGCGAAGTACAACGGGTTGACGCAACTGGTGCGGCCCACGAACCTGTTCACCATCCAGCCTCTCGATGCAGTCTTCGAATCCGCAACGCGCGGCGCGCATGCCTCGTCCTGGGTACGGAGGGAGGACGGCAAGGTGGTGCTGGTAGCTCTTCGCCCTCGCCGCCTCGACGGAGGCAAGGGGATCGGCGAATTTGAGGATAGCGTGAGTACCACCGCGCAGGTTGCCGTCGCTTCAATGACGCAGGAGAGTGTGCCGGAAGCGTTGAAGCTCGGCGTCATCCCGTACGGGGAAGGGCGCCTGACGCTGAAGCGCAAATCCAAGACCTCGGGAAAGGCCAAAGTCACAGAGCACTACTTCCGAGGCCCGTCCCGAGCCAGTCGCCTGGAGGTGCGCGGGGGAATACTCGAGATCCCGCTCCGGGAGCGAGGTCAAGATGATTCGCCAGTGGAGTGGATCGAGCTGGAGATCGTCGTTTAACAGGGC
>CAWIUZ010000368.1:0-28230 GCA_963838915.1 uncultured Acidobacteriota bacterium | reverse complement strand
CACCCGCATCTCCACCCAGCAGGCCATCCAGCAACTGCGCGCCGAGGTGTGGGGCCGCGGACTCGGCCTGGATAATTTCTCCGGCTTCGCCTCCGCCCCACCTTCTGCCACGAAGCCCGGAGAATCCTCCTTCCCTCTCGCATCGGCTGTCTGTTACGCTAATGCCTGACCTCAGAGGGCCAAAGTCCAGCGGCAGCTCCAGGCCGGCATCTGTCGACCCTTCGCTGCGCTCAGGGCAGGCTCTAAAGGTCGGCGCTACCAGTTAAATTAGGACACTACAGGTCTGGTAGTAGCTTGACTCTTTGAGCAAGTGGTGGCATAGAATAACTGGACGAATCTTACGGCGACGGACTTTTGCCTTTTCCTGACTGCGCCGGCGCAGCCTCCCAGCGCCTGCCTTCGAGGTACCCATGGTGATCGCATCTGCAGCTCCGTCGCAGGCACTGGTTCTGAAGATAAATAACGACCTCTTCAAAACCATCGAGTCGCAATATCATATCGGTCAAGGCAAGATGCCCGGCAGCGTGCACGCCAAACTTCGCAACGTCCTCAAGGGCACTTTCAAGGAGCTACGATTCCGGCCGGAAGAGCGCCTTGAGGACTCAACTCGAGAAGCAGGATATGGAATTCCTGTACTCGGACGCGGATTCTGCGACTTTTATGAATCCGAGAACCTATGACCAGATCTTTATTCCGCTCGAAGCCATTGGCGCCGCAACCACGTTCCTCCAGCCGGAAATGAAAGTCCCGGTGGAGTTCTATGAAGGCCAACCGGTCAGCATCGTTTTCCCGGAAATCGTGGAGGTGAAGGTCCAGACCACCGCTCAGCCCGTGCACCAGCAGCAGGACAACACTTTCAAAGCCGCTACGCTGGAGAATGGCCTTGAACTGATGGTTCCTCATTTCATCAAGCCCGGCGAAACCATACGCGTTGAAGTCGCCTCCGGCAAGTACGTAGACCGGGTCCGGGCGGATAGTAAGCGATTTTAGAGAACCGAAACTCGAAATTCGAAAATCGAAATTCGAGACCGGAAAACTCCAATCGGAAACTGGAAAATGGAACGGAAGACTCCGGGGGCGTTTTTAGAGTTTAGCCTTTACACTTAATACTTTAGACTTTTGACTCTCGACTTTTGACTCTGTTATGGAAACACCAAGCATGAGCGCTGCCGCCCGACCGCATTTCCGGCTCAACGTGCGCCCGGCTGAGCTCCGGGACGCATCCGACATTGCTCGCATCTATCTCCAAGCGACGCAAGACAACCTCGCAACTTTTGAGAACTTCCTGGTTACGCCGGAGGAGCGAGCGAACTGGGTGAACGAACACTCTGGGAAATACCCTCTCGTGGTGGCGGAGTTGAATAACTGGATTCTTGGCTGGGCGTCGCTCAGCCCCTACCGCGTGCGTCCCGCCATGGACGGCATCGCGGAACTCCTGATCTACATTGACCGCGACTATCGGCGGCATGGGGTGGGAAGGGAACTCATGCGCGCGGTGCTGGTGCTCGCCGAGTCTGCCGGTCACTTCAAGATCGTGGGGCGGTTTCTGTCACATAACGATGCCGGCCGCAGGCTCTGCCGCATGACCGGCTGGCGCGAGGTGGGGGTGCACGTCAAACACACCAAGGTGGGCGGCCACTGGCACGACGTGGTCGTCGTTGAGTATCTGGTCCCGGCAAACCTGAAGTAAGCGCCAGGCAAAACTAGAAATCAGAAAGTGGAAAGCAGAAACTGCACAGCAGGCAATCGAAAATTGAAACTGGAAACTCGAAATCTCCAGAATCACGTTTAGCCTTTATCCTTTACCCTTTGCCCTTTACCCTTTACACTTCAGCCTTCTGCCTACCGCCTACTGCTTTCTGCCTACTGATCTTTGCGGACCCACCATTCCCGAAGTTCGTTACAAAACCCGGCCTCATCGAACCTCAAAAGGAAAATCCCATCCAAGCTTACCTGTGCTTTTGAGGAGATACGCACAAATGCGGCGTACCAATGGACGATGGCGCTGACCTCGGTGACACTTAGGATTTCAGAGGCGAAGCGTATTTGCTCCTGGTAAGAGACAACAGCCCTGGTCCAATACTGTCGAATGGACTCGCGGCCACGCATCGGATCGCTAAACGGAGTTTCCTGGTAAGTGGCGTCGACAGCGAACAGCTTAATTACAACCTCGGGATCGCGGTTCTCCCAAGCCTGGCGATAACTTTCCAGCCAAGCGCGTACTGATTCCGAGTTCATCTGCCAGTCTCCTCATTCAGGTTTGTTCCCAGATCGATTCCCCTCCTCCGCAGGAGGAGTGCGTAGGGGTGATGACGCTTCGGTCAACCACCCCTGACCCCTCCTTATCAAGGAGGGGAATCACTGCCTTCTCATGGCCACTCGGAGCCGCCGCGGGCAGTATGGGCGGCTGCCCTCTGCATTCTGCCTTCTGCTTTCTGCTTTGCTCTCCGTTGCCAGATCAGAAAGATCGGCACTCCCGCGAGGACCAAAGCTAACCCGATTCCTGATTCGACGGGGCTGCGAATCAAGGCGTTGCCCACGATGGCGAGCGCCGCGGCGCTGAAAGCCATTGGCACGACGGGAAACCCCCAAACGCGGTAAGGCCGCGACAGGTCCGGGCGCTTACGCCGCAAGACGACCACGGCAAAGGTGGCCGAAGCGTAGAAAAGCCAGCCGGTGAAAATCACGTAAGTGTAAAGCTGCTTGTAGGTGCCGGTCGAAGCCAGTAGAATCGCCCACACGCCCTGGATCAATAAGGCGGCAGCCGGCGTTCGATAGCGCGGGTGAACTTTCCCCACGGAAGGAAAAAAGACGCCGTCGCGCGCCATCGCAAAGTAAGCGCGCGGACCGCCGAGCACCGTGCCGTTAATGGCGCCGAAGATCGAGCACAGGATCAGAGCGGAAACGAAAGTCGCGCCGCGCGGTCCCGCCAGGAGTTCCATGGCCGTCGCCGCAACGCGCTGGTGCAAGGCCATCTCGGGAATGGGCAGCACTCGCAGGTAGGCGAGATTCGCACCTAAATAAACCGCCACGACCACGACGGTCCCCACAAGGTAGCTGCGCGGAAGCACTCGTGTGGGGTTCTTGACCTCCCCGGCCGCGAAAGAAAGCATATGCCACCCCTCATAGGCCCAGAGAATCCCAATCATGGCGACGCCGAAGGAACTCGCAGTAACATGGGACAGGGGCAGAGCACGACCAGTTTGCGCGGGAGCGACGTGGGAGGAAAAGAAGGCGGCGCCCATGATGGTTGCCAAGCCGGCCAATTTGGCCACGCTGAAGAGGGTTTGAACGGCGGATGCCTTGCGGACTCCCAGGATATTGACCAGCGTCAGCAGCGCGATCACCCCGCTGGCCACGAGCTTCTGCTCGAGAGGTGACAACGGAAGAAAGCTGGTGCTGTAGATCCCGAAAGCCACAGCCAGCGTGGCGAGCGAGCCGGAATTGATGACGAGAAGCAAAGCCCAGCCATAGAGGAACGCAAACAGGCGGCCGTAAGCGTCGCGCAAGTAAACGTAGATGCCCCCTGCCGAGGGATTGGCTGCCCCCAACTCCGCCAAGGAGAGTGCTCCGGCCAGTGACAGCACACCCCCGATCAGCCAGACGAGCATCAGCGCTCTGACCGACCCCACCTGCAGCGCGATGTCGTGCGGCACAAGGAAGATGCCGGACCCGATGATTGTGCCAATGACGATTGCCGTCGATCCGGTATAGCCAAGGGCGCGCGGAAGCTCGTGCGAGGGTTCTGGAGGATTAGTCGGAGTCTTCATTGAGGTTAGGGCGGCAGTAGCATGTCATTCCGAGTGGTCATGGGCCTGCGGCCCACCCAAAGGGATGAAAATTCGCGCGAGTGGCCGGCCGTTGTACGATAGGGTCGGCGTGGAATTGTGAAGGCCCTCTTCGCTCTGGATGAGTTGAGGCCGTTTCCGAGTGTGGCCCGGAATGTGCGTTTTGAACCCATAAATGTGTCGCGACCCCTCCCGCTCGCGGCGGGAGGGGTCGTAGCGCGTGAGAGTGCGTAACGTCTAACTGTGCACGTTCTACTCTTCCACGCCAGGAGAAGAACATGGCGTATAAGATAGCAGGGATTGATGTGCACAAGAAAGTGCTGATGGTGGTGGTTTGCGACGTCAGTGAGCGGGAGTGGGAGCCGCAGCGGAGGCGCTTCGGAACCACGACCAAAGATCTTCAGGAATTGTCGGCTTGGTTGCGCGCGCAAGGGGTGCAACAAGCGGTTATGGAATCGACGGCCCAGTATTGGAAGCCGGTCTGGTACGAGTTGGAGCCGCATATGAAGTTGCAGTTGGCACAGGCCTTCTCCAACCGGGCTCCGCGGGGGCGCAAGTACGACTTCCGTGACGCCGAGCGCTTGGTGCGGCGTCTGGTGGCGGGGGAGTTGATTCTGAGCTTTGTGCCGGAGCCCGAACAGCGGATTGGGCGGACCCTGACGCGGAGCAAGCTGCAACTCACCCGCGAGGCGTCGCGGCTGCAGAGTCAACTGGAGTGCCTGCTGGAGGAGATGCGCCTCAAGTTGTCCAGTCTGCTGAGCGATCTGCTGGGGGTTAGTGGCTGCCGCATTCTGCAGGCTCTGGCCGCGGGGGAGACGGACCCGAACAAGTTGGCGGCCTTGGGGGATGACCGCCTGCACTGCACCCAGAAGCAACTGGTCGAGGCTTTGACCGGAACCCCCCAACCCGCCCACCGGCGACTGCTGGCCCAGTATCTGGAGCGCTATCAACTGATCACGAAACAGATGCAGGAACTCGATGGCCTGATTGCGCAAGCCCTGAAACCTCATGAGGACGCGGTGGCCCGTTTGGCGGCGGCGGCCGGCTTCGGAGTGGACTCGGCGCAACAAGTCATCGCGGAAGTGGGAGCGGCGGCGGCCACGTTTCCCTCCGCCGCCCACTTGACCGCCTGGGTCGGGACCTGCCCAGGAAGCGAGGAAAGTGCGGAAGAGAACCACAGTAGCCGCTCGGCCAAGGGCAATAAATATCTCCGCCGTATCCTGAACCAATGCGCCCACGCGGCAGTGAAGAAGAAGGGCAGCCACTTTCAGGCGGTGTTCCATCGTCTGCTGCCCCGACTGGGCTATAAGGGAGCGATATGGGCGGTGGCCCACCGACTGTGCCGTTTGGTCTGGAAGATCTTGCATGACCACGTTACCTACGTCGAGCGCGGCACCGACCTCGACCCCAGAACCAAACGCCGCCGTGCTCAGGCACTCCTGCGAAAACTCCGTAGTCTGGGGTACCAAGTCGATATCAGGCTCATCACCCCTGAAGCGGCAGCAGCATGAGTCAGCCAGAGATGATTTTCGAGAGAGCGAAGCGAGGAATCTCGCTCTGATCTTTGTTCCGCGATCTCCCAGACGCAGAGCGAGATTCCTCGCTTCGCTCGGAATGACATCGTCGCGAAGTCTGTCCTGTATTCGCTTTACCCGAAGTGTAACGAACATTATACTGAGGGACTATTCTGAAACACAGGAATCTTTTTCCAGGTGGCGGAATCCGGCCATTGCAATCCAGGTCCGCTGTCCTGAAAATCGCGCGCTGTACGTCATTCCCGCGAAAGCGGGAACCCATTGAACTGACAACGGAACCCCGCTTGTGCCGGGGCGAGGGCCCTGATTTTCTTAGCGTGGGGTGGGCCAACGGTCCGTGGTAAATCCGCGGAGAGAAGATTTGCGGACCTCGAAAGCCGACGGTCCTCGCTACCCATGACCTTAAAGCAGACTCGATGAAACGAGCTGCGGAAGGAGATACAATGCGTCAAGTCGTTAGAACACCTGAAGGCCCTCAGCCGCGCGGGCCATACTCGCAGGCAATCATCGCCGATGGTTTCGTGTTCGTGGCCGGACAGGGCCCGACAAATCCGAGCACAAACGAGTTGGAACTGGGCGATATTGCATCGGAAACCCGGCGCACGCTTCTGAATATCCAGGCCATTCTTGAAGCCGCCGGCAGCTCACTTCGTGACGTTGTGCGAGTGGGGGTGTTCTTGGCGGACATCAAAGATTTTGACGCCATGAATGCCGTCTATCGCGAGTTCTTCACCGTGGATCCACCGGCGCGCACAACGGTAGGCGCGCAATTGCCCAGGATCAAGGTGGAGATCGATTGCATCGCACGTCTGAGCAGTCCAACGAAGGCCTAGCAGATGCGTCGTCGCCGCCGTAAACGCCAGCAGCGGTGTCATCCTGAGCCCCGTCATTCGGGGCGAAGGATCGCCGCAGTTAGAGATTGAATTCAACTGGCCTTCAGCAACTGCGGAGATTCTTCGCTTCGCTCAGAATGACAATATACTTCGGGTGGCGCCGGCTTTCAGAACGGTAATCATACTGGTTGGTAGCGCCGACCTTCAGGTCGGCACTCAGTCTGCTGACTTAAAGGTCAGCGCTACGAGGTTTAAATGCGTTACAACGAACTTTCAACTCCCGCTTTGACGATCGACCTGGATGTGCTGGAGCGGAATCTCGAACAAATGGCCGCATCCTGCCGACAACAGGGAGTGGGTCTGCGCCCCCACACCAAGACCCACAAGACGCCTGAAGTAGCACGCCGGCAGCTTGACCACGGCGCTGTGGGATTGACGGTGGCGAAAGTTGGAGAAGCCGAAGTGATGGCGGCAGCGGGCCTCGACGACATTCTCATTGCCTATCCCATCCTGGGCGCCGACAAACTCCGGCGCCTGGTTGAACTCGCGCGTACGCGGCGCATGATCGTGGCGCTCGATTCACTGGATTCGGCTCAGGAGATCTCCGGTGCCGCCTCGCAGCAAGGTTGCACCGTGGGAGTACTGGTTGAATTTGATGCGGGCTTTCACCGCTGCGGCTTGCAATCTGGCCCGGCCACTGTAGAAATGGCACACAGAATTGCCAAGATGCCGGGGCTTGCCTTCCGCGGTCTCATGACTTACTTCGGAAACGTCTGGGGAAGCAAGGAAGAACGTCGGGCTGAAGCGGAGGAGGTAGCGGGGAAGGTCGAACGAACGCTCGAGGCGTTTCGCGATTCCGGCCTGAAGGTTGAAATACTCTCCGGCGGTTCAACTCCCTCTGCAGAGTTCTCTTATCTTGTTCCGGGCCTCACCGAAATCCGGCCCGGCACTTACGTCTACAATGACTTGAACACATTGTACCAAGGCGCCTGCCGCATCGAAGACTGCGCCGCCCGCGTGGTAACCACGGTGGTCTCAACGGCCGTGCCTGGGCGGGCTATTATCGATTCCGGGTCGAAGACCCTTTCCTCGGATCTCCTCGGTTCAGGGGCGAAGACGGGCTACGGATACATAGTCGAAGCTCCCGACGCGCCCTTGATCAAGTTGAACGAGGAGCACGGACATCTGGACATCGCTCGATCAACTCATAAGTTCTATGTCGGCGAAGTCCTTACCGTAATTCCCAATCACGTTTGTACTTGCGTGAACATGCACGACGAAGTGTTTACTATGCGCGATGGGGAAGTTGTGGGATCGTGGCGGGTGGCGGCGCGCGGAAAGATCAGATAAGCCTGGAGCCGACGACCAGACTTGAACTGGTGACCCTCGGTTTACGAAACCGATGCTCTACCAACTGAGCTACGTCGGCACACAGAAAAATGCTCACCCGCCGCAGCGAAACTTTCCGCCAAGCTTGCGGGTGAGCATTCGTTGAGGAGAATAGAATGGCGGACGCGCCCCGCCATCTAAGCTCGCAAACGAGTCTAAGAAAAACCTGGAAGTGATGTCAAGATATTTCTCAGGATTTTTTTTGCCTCTTAAGTTATTGATAATAAAAGGTTTGATTGGACAACGCGCTCGCGAGCGCGAGAGTTAAAGAAAAACCCGCCTGCAGGGTCTTAATGGTTCCTTCTTGGTTGTATGCGGTTGTAAAAGCAGGACTTAGTTCTGTTCTAGGTTCAATCGAATCAGCCGATCCCCTTCCGGGTGCCCCCACTCCCAAGCAGGGAAGACTTTGGCCGTAACCCTTCTCGAAAGAACGATTAACAAGCCCCCAGCGACTCCGCTTCCGGCCAGCACCAGGGTCAACAAAGCGTTTCCCATAAATAGCTCGAACAACTGCCGACCAATTGTCTTGTCCCCAGGGTATTTCTCGTCCCAGCTCAATTGTAGATTGACGGTGAAATGGTCGAGCAACTCCGACGCTTCGGATTTGTTACCGGCTTTGAGAGCCAGGAAGATGAACGACCCATCCTTGCGCGCGTAGAGAGAATTCGCTCCACGATCCTGATTCAGGCCGAGAGCGTCGCTCATTTTTGTGAACCGTAGGCGGGCGATCTGCGGAGTGGGGTAACTCAACTCCACAATCGTGGCTCGAGAGTTCCCAACATGATATTCGCCCAACTGGATTTCCGCTCCCTGATCGAACCCAATTAAGTCAGTAGGGAGGTTGGGTACGACTCGCTGCGCGGTTACGGGACCGACAATGTACTTTGTGCTGCCCGGAATCAGCCCCGATGCCGGAAGTAAAGGAGGCAAGTTCGCCAAAGAATCACGCGTCGGGCGAATTCCACCGACAAGCACGAGCAAGGCACGGAAATCGTTGTCGGAAACCTGCGAGCCCTTGGGGCGAAGAAAGCGGATGAAGCTGCGGCCGCGCGCCATCAAGCTGCCCTCCGGACCGGTCATGGTAAGCTCGATGGATTTGTCGGGATGCATGGACTCGTTCTGATAGTAAGTGAGGAGGCCGTATGCGGCGCTTACATCAGAGGCAGGTTCCACGACAACCTGCACGGTCGCCCCGTCAAGCTGGTAGGTACGCAGCTCGAACGGCTTGACGCCGTACTCGCTTTCCACCGCAGGATCTCCGCCATAGTTCTTGATTTCATTAACGCTCAGGGCTTGTTTAGTGGTGAGCTGCCAATTCGCTGCGGGAACCAAAGGGATAACGGAAACATTCTGGGCGCGCAACAGCGGCAAGAACGCGCTGAGCGTCGTTACCACGACGGCTAGTGCAAGGCGTCTCATCATTTTCTAGAATATCAGAATTCGGCCCTGGTTTTCGATCCCGTTCTTGCGGAGTCCGCTCGCTGCACGACCTTGACCCCGCCGAGATGGTTCACATAATCCAGAATGCCTTCGTAGAGAGCTTCGGCAATCTTCTCCCGGTAGTCGCCGCGTTTGAGCGACTTCTCATCCCGCGGGTTGGTCAGGAAGGAGATTTCCGCTAGAACCGAGGGCATGTTAGCGCCAATCAGCACTACAAAGGGGGCCTTTTTCACTCCGCGGTCGGGTTGATTGCCGCTTAACTCCGAAGTGGAACGGTGAACTTCCTTCTGCACCTGGCGTGCAAACTCCTCGGACTCCTCGATTTTCTCCGTCAGCGCGATCTTCTTAATCAGGTCCTGAAGTTGATGCACCGATTCCTGGGAAGTCGCGTTTTCTCTTGCGGCTACTTGCAGAGCTTCGGGGTTCGAGGTGAAATTCAAATAGTAGGTCTCGATACCCCGCGCGCTGCGATCGCTGCTGGCGTTGGCATGAATAGAGACAAATAAGTCAGCAGCCTTGGCGTTGGCGATGGCAGTCCGTTCCTCCAGGGGGATAAAGGTATCGTCGCTTCGAGTCATCACCACTTCGCAGCCGGCCTTGCGCTCGAGCAGCTTCCTCAAACGCAATCCGACATCCAGCACCACGTCCTTTTCCCTCAGCCCCGTCGGTCCGATCGTGCCCGTATCGTGGCCGCCGTGTCCGGGATCGATAACGATACGGCCGATTTTGAGTCCGAGTACTCGTGTCAGGGTTCGTGATCCGGATTCAGTGGGAGCAGCGACTTTGGGTGGGCCCGGGACGATCTTGGGCGGAGGCGTTTCAAGCGATGTGGTCTCGGTTTCGTCGGAGGCCGGCGGCGTTGCCGGGAACTTCGCCGAGGTCATCTCCACTTCTTCAGTTTTGTCCGACACCTTTGAGTCGCCGGTTGTCTCGACGGCGGGCCTAATCTTGGTTCGGAGCCTGGCATTTGCAGGTTGCGAGGCGAGCCCGGCGCCGGTGGCAGGTGGTTGGGACACGGCGCGGCTTTCGCCCGCCGGAGGCGTGTGCGTCGCACTCAGGTCTCCAACCGGCGGCTTCACAGTTCGCTCTGTCTCCTGCTCGGATGGGCTGATGCCGTGAATATCAACCACCAGGCGGAAGGGATTAGGCAGAGGCACGACTGAGTATTCTTCGATCTTTTCCACATCCAGCACCACCCGGGTGACGGTGGAGGTGAACTGTCCCAGGCGGATCTGATGCAGGTATCCATCTTCGATGGGGAACGTCTTGCCCACCAGGGTGGGGCTCAGCCGAGCGTCTTGGATGTCAAGCACAATGCGGTCTGGCTTCGAAAGTCGTGTGGTGTCGAATTTCACGTCGCCGTCCACTCCGATCACGATGCGGGAGTAGTTCGGTCCCACCCAGCGACGTACGTCGTTGACCTCCGGCAGTCTCGCGCTGCGGCGGCTTTCGCCGGTATCGCGACGGGGTGGTGAATGCGCGGCGGAGCGTTCTGCCAGCAACTGATCGATCTCATTGATCTTGGCTTGAGCTTCCCCCGCCCTCGAGGATTTGGGATACTCGCTGACATATTGCTGGAAGACCTGGCGGGCCTGCTCGGGGTTCTCGAGGTCAGTTCGGTAAACCTCACCCATGGTAAGGAGAGCTTCCCGGGCCACTTGGCTGCCAGGATACTGGGACGCGAGGAACTTGTAGTTCTTGACGGACTCGAGGTAATAGCGGTCGGCGCCGAAAAGCCGCCCCATTTCTTCCTCAAGTTCCGCAACGTAAGCCAGCGAGGCGGGAGCCTTCGAATACGCCGGGTCCAGCCGCGCGACTTCCTGGAAAGCTGCAATCACCCGTTGGTAATCCGCCTTCGTGCGCTTGTTCTCGGGCAGGGATTCCAGCGTCGTCTTCATACGAAGTGCGTGTTCGTACGAAGCAACGGCTTTTTCCTGGTGCGAAGTGGGGGTCGAAGAGAAAAAAACTTCGGGAAAGGCCAGAAGCCCGGCAAAAAGAAGTGCGACGCAGATTCGTTTAGGCCATTCGCTCAATGTAGACCGTTCCGTGGCATTCAAGTCGCCGTCCCCCTCAGGGTAAGATGCATTTCTCCGTGAGACGGACAGCCAGCTTCGATTAACCCGAATCATTCCACATTGGAGTAATGTACTACACCTCGTTCATCAACATAGCGAACGATGGGCGCGGCATGGGCGCCCGTCGGAGATGATGACTGATAAATACGAGTGACCTTGCGGAACGTAATCCTTAGTCTCGGAATATGAAGGAATGCCGCCAGATCGCTCGACCGCGCCTTCGCCCGCGTTGTAGGCCGCCAAGGACTTGGGAAGATCGCCCTCAAACAAGTCCAGGAGGTGCCTTAAATAGCTGACGCCGCCTTGAATGTTGTCCTTAGGGTCAAACGGGTTCGCGACGCCGAATCGCTGGGCCGTCTCCGGGATGAGTTGCATCAACCCCATCGCGCCCTTGTTCGACAGGGCCATGGGATCGTATTGCGATTCGACCTTGATGATGGCGTCAACGAGCTGAGGGTCAACTTGGAGCCGGTTGGCAGTCTGTTCGACCAGATTGCTGATTTCAGGGGTCGGAGCGGCAGTGCCAGGCTTGCCAGCCGAGGGCGGGTTCGATTTCCAGTTGTTTTTGGGGTGAGTCTCACCCGCGTTAATAAAGATCCGGCGGCCGTTTTGATCCGTGATCGTAACAATCTCGTCCGCCCATAGCGGCAGAGAAAACGCGAGACCCCACAACAACATGCAGGCCGAAGCCTTCAGGCACGACTGGGTCCAGTTTGGCATATCACTCCAGAGCCATCCGCTGCGGCCCTTGAGAACTCATCCCCTCCAGGTCTAATCCACCTCGGCGCACAACCTCTTCCGAGGGTTAGACAGATTATAACACTTACGTCAAGTGGCTTTAAATGCAGGATTCGGGAATCAGGATTCAGACTCCAGACTGTCGTGTGGGTGCGGATGTTCGGAAGGGCGGGGCTTCACAGGCGGCGAAAAATCCCTCGGCCTTGTCATTCCGAGCGGAGCGAGGAATCGCGCTCTGGCTTTTCTTCAAGGCACTGCGAGATTCTTCGCTCCGCTCGGAATGACAGGCGTAGGGAGCTTTCAAGTCGAGCTTAAAGCCCGCCTTTCCCAATGTACGGCGAGAACGCCTGCGCTTGGTCCCTGAATCCAGAATCCCGAATCCTGACTCCTGCTTTACTTCCGCTTCGCCTGGTCGGCCACTGCTTGTGCAGCCTTGGCAATGGCTTCCGGGTCTCCGAGGGAATAGTGCCGAAGCGGCTTCAGTCGATCATCAAGATCGTAAACCAGCGGGATGCCGGTGGGGATATTCAGGCCCACAATTTCCTGGTCGGAGACATCGTCGAGGTATTTCACGAGGCCCCGCAAACTGTTGCCGTGGGCGGCCACGATCACTCGCTTGCCGGATCTCACCGTCGGGGCGATGGTTTCGTGCCAGTAAGGCAACGTGCGTGCCACGGTGTCTTTGAGGCACTCGGTGAGAGGAAGTTCTTCGGGCGTCAAGTCAGCGTAACGCGGGTCCTTGCCGGGAAAGCGCTCGTCGTCCGGCGTCAGCGCGGGCGGTTGGATGTCATAGCTGCGTCGCCAGATTTTGACCTGGGCTTCGCCAAACTTCTCGGCGGTCTGGGCTTTGTTCAGCCCCTGCAGCGCGCCGTAATGGCGCTCGTTGAGCCGCCAGGAATTGTGGATCGGAATCCACATCTGGTCCATTTCCTCGAGCGCCACCCAGAGCGTCTTGATGGCGCGCTTTAAGACTGAGGTGAATGCGATGTCGAAAACATAGCCTTGCTTCTTCATTTCGCGGCCACCCTCGATCGCCTCCTGCATGCCCTTCTCGCTCAGTCCAACATCAGTCCAGCCGGTGAACAGGTTTTCTTTGTTCCAAATACTCTCTCCGTGCCTTAATAACACGACCTTGTACATGAATACGTTTCCTCCCTTATGGGGCGTGATTAGAGCTTCACATTATAGCCAGGCCGGACCTCGTTGCCAGCGCCTAACCGGGACCCCGCTCCTCAGGATCCCAGAGTGCCCTGAGATCGCGCGCGCCATGAACGAAGCCAAGAATGTGGACAATGTCTGCGCCCACAGTGTAAATCAGGCGATAACTGCGCACGAAGATTTCTCCCACGTTGGGATCGTAGAACTCAGGAACTTCTCGTCCTCGATTTGAGAATTGTGCAAGTGAGCGCGAAGCTTTTAATGCCTCACGCGCGAAGGCGGCTGCGTAATTCGAGGAGTCCTTAGCGATGTAAATGACAATCTGCTCAAGATCAGCCCACGCGGTATCAGTTCAAACTACTCTGCGGTCCATTTCCGCATCCTGCGTTCCACCTCTTCTTGGTCGACAACGCGTCCGTGCTTCACATCCTCGAGACCGCGTTCAATCTTCTCCCGAACGTAGATGTGATACTGGATATCCTCGAAGGTTGCGCTATCGGGAATTTGCTCGAGCATCCTGCGGACCTCTTCCTTCGCCGAACCCATAACAGTCTCCCGAAAAAGCGTTTCTGCTCACATGATACTCTGCCGAGCCACGTCGAGCAAGCGGGTCTCGAAAAGTCGCCTGTCATTCCGAGCGAACCGAGGAATCTCGCCTTGGATCTCTGTGCTGGGAACTGCAGTGCCAGAGCGAGATTCCTCGCTTCGCTCGGAATGACATGAGCAGTAGTTAACTGAGCATGCCTTCGATGATGGAAGGAACGGCCCGAATCGATTCATCGAGCTTTGCGGGGTTTTTGCCGCCGGCTTCGGCTAAATCTTTGCGCCCGCCGCCGCTGCCCTCAACCAAAGCCGCCGCCTGCTTCACGATCTTGCCCGCGTCGAGCCGGTTGGTGAGGTCTTTCGTCACGGCTGCGATGAGGCTGACCTTGCCGTCGGCGACGCTGCCCAGCACGATTACTCCGGATTGCAGTTTCGCCCGCAGGTCGTCAACCATCTGGCGCATCGCGGAGCGGTCCGTCACCTCGACCCGGGCTGTAACCACGCGCACACCCTTCACTTCCTGCGCTTCTTTCGCCAAATCGCCGGCCGCGGAGGCGGCGCGCTTCATCTGCTGCGCCTCGAGTTCCTTGCGGAGCTTCTTCTCGGACTCGGTCAGCTTCTCGACCGCCGGGAGCAGTTCATCGGGCTTGGCACGCAACGATCCTGCGAGCAGCGCGAGCGTTTCGCTTGCTTGCCGCAGTTGCTTCAGCACGCCTTCGCCCGTCACCGCTTCGATGCGACGTGTTCCCGCCGCCACGCTGCCTTCCGAGATAATCTTGAAAAGCCCAATGTCGCCCGTCCGCCGGACGTGAGTGCCGCCGCACAGCTCCTTCGAGAAATCGTCGATGGTCAGTACGCGCACCTGGTCGGCGTACTTCTCCCCGAACAACGCCATGGCGCCGGTGTTCACGGCTTCGTCGAGGTCCATGACCTTCGTGACTACCTCTTCGTTCTTGAGGATCTCCTCGTTCACCAAGTCTTCGATGTCAAGCAGGTCCTGCTCATCCAGCGCCGCGTAGTGCGTGAAGTCGAACCGCAAGCGGTCCGGCGCCACGAGCGACCCAGCCTGCTTGACGTGCGTGCCGAGCGTCTTCCGCAGCGAAGCATGTAACAAGTGCGTGGCCGTGTGATTCCGGCGAGTGGCGTTGCGCCGTTCCTCATCCACTTTTGCCATCACCACATCGCCCACGCGTATGGCGTCGCGCGCTTCGGCCTTGTGAACGATCAGCCCGCTTACGGGATAATAGGTGTCCGTGACGTGCGCCACTTCATGATCACTGCCTGCTGCCACGAGATGCCCGACATCGCCCACCTGCCCGCCCGCTTCGGCGTAGAAAGGAGTGTGGTCGAGAACGATTTCGACCTGCTCCCCTGGGCGGACTGCCTCAACGCTGGTCGCCACTTGCGTAGGGGCAGTGCCTGGACCTCGCATGTTTGGCTTCTGTTCCACACTGGCAGGGCCGGCTTGCGGCTCCGCCGCCTGACTTGCGGAAAGGCTCTGCCTTTCCGAGGGGAGTACCTCATGAGCAATTTCCTTCCCGTCGGCTGGAAGGCTTAGCCTTCCAGCCGGCGCGGAGGTCGTGGGCTGGTCGCTGCCGGCCGGAAAGCCAGAGGCTTTCCGCAAGTCGGGGCGGCGGAGCCGCTCGATCGAGCCAGGCGCGATGCTGGATTCCGCAGCCCTGGTTCGCGAACCGCCCCCACTGGTGATCAGCGCCAAGACTCGGCAATTCGTGGACGTCGTCTGTGCATATCCGTCAAAAACCGTCTTGCCCGCTTCCGCCAGCTTCAAAAACGCCGGCGAAGCTATCTTCTTCTCGACTGCCTTCCAACTGGCCCGCGCCCGCTCGCGCTGCTTCTTCATTTCGGCCAAATAATCCGGCCAATCGACCGCGACGCGGTAATCTCTGAGCAAGCCCTCTACGAAATCCGGCCGAAGCCCGTATGTGTCGTGCAATTTGAAAAGCCAGCCACCCGCCAGCGTGGCAAGGGCTTCATGCCCAGTCAGGTCCGGATCGAAGGGCTGCCCCCCAAGGGTGGTCTCGGTGACGATCACGGGTGGCTGCTCGCGGGCTTCGAGCCGCTTCAACTCTTGCTTCCATTCTCGAAACGTGAACTGTTTGTCCCCGGAGGTAGTTCCAGCCTCCTCTAACCTCTCGAGCCCTAGCCTCGTTGTATTCGCGTACCGTTCCTCCTCAATCTTGACAGCCTTGGCCACGTGCCTTTCCGTCTCGACCAGTTCCGGGTAAGCCTCTTTCATCATCTGCACGACGTGGCCGGACATCTTATAGAGGAACGGCTCATTCAATCCCAAAGTTTGGCCGTGGTACAGAGCGCGGCGCATGAT
Organism: uncultured Acidobacteriota bacterium; assembly: GCA_963838915.1. Lineage (GTDB taxonomy): Bacteria > Acidobacteriota > Terriglobia > UBA7540 > UBA7540 > CAVROP01. Next base: position 12,387 of record CAWIUZ010000368.1, on the reverse strand, counting down.
TAACCGTAGTACATAGCCGCGGCCTTCGTTCGAGGGCAGGACTCCGTCGGAAATCAGAAAAGTCGCCGCGCGCGCATGGTCAGCGATGATGCGCAGGGAGACATCCGTATCATGGTTAGAGCCGTACTCGACGTTGGCAAGCGTCGCGGCTTCGTCGATCAATGGCCGGAACAAATCTGTATCGAAGTTCGAGAGCTTTCCTTGCAGCACGGAAGCCAGGCGTTCGAGCCCCATGCCCGTATCGATGCTGGGGCGGGGCAGGGGAGTCATGACGCCCTGCTCGTCGCGATTGAACTGCATGAAGACGAGGTTCCAGAGTTCGACGTAGCGGCCGCAATCCTGGGGGCAGGGAAACGAGCAGTCCGTGTGGCCCAGGCTGCTGGCGGCGGGGCCCAAATCGTAGTGAATCTCGGAGCACGGCCCGCAAGGGCCGGTATCGCCCATCGCCCAGAAATTGTCATGCTCGTCCATGCGGAAGATGCGGTTGCGCGCCACGCCAACGTCGTTGGCCCAGATCTCCTCCGCCTCATCGTCTTCGCGAAAGACGGTTACGTAGAGCTTGTCGCTGGGAATGGAATAACCCTGGGTGACCAGTTCCCAGGACCACGGAATCGCTTCCTTTTTGAAGTAATCGCCAAAGGAGAAATTTCCCAGCATCTCAAAGAACGTATGATGCCGCGTAGTGCGTCCGACCTGCTCGAGGTCATTGTGCTTGCCGCCCGCGCGAACGCACTTCTGGGAAGTGGTGGCGCGAGAATAGTCGCGCTTCTCGCGCCCAAGGAAGACGTCCTTGAACTGATTCATGCCCGCGTTCGAGAAGAGCAGCGTCGGGTCATTCGCGGGGACAAGCGAGGAGGAAGGCAGGACGCGGTGGTCGCGCGCTTCGAAGAATTTCAAGAATTGAGTTCTAATCTCATTTGATTTCATATGGAAGATTATGAATGATGAATGGTGAATAGTGAATGGTGAATTGCAGCGCGCCACGTTTACGCGACGCGTCTTGATTTTGTGTTGACCACGATAGCGGTAATGACTGCAATCAGCTCGTCAGTTTCCTTGGTCAGTAGTTTTAGCCGAGAGTTTGGTAAGATGCGGGAGTCCGCAAGCAGCCGCAGCCAGAATAGGCACTCGCGGGCCTCTTTCTGCGCGATGCCGAGTTTATGGGCAAAATCGGCTCGACTTTCACTTGCCTGAGCCTCTTCGAGGTTCGCTCCGATAGAAGTCGCGGCTCGTAAGTACTGCTTCCCGATGATCCACCCCGCGGAATCTCTCTGCTTTTGAAGATATTGGTGAAGCCTGATCGCCCGAAGTGCGTACTGGTACGCCCGCTTGCGGATGTTCGGTGGCTCCCGCTCGCTCATCGGCTATGCCTCGCGTCTTCGCGAATTATGAGTCTCGGATCCAAATGGCAATCCACCATTCACTATTCACCATTCACTATTAGCCTCGCTCTTCAAACTCCCCACCCTCCCCCAATTCAGCGCTTTCGTCGGCCACCGGGGCAAGTTCCGGCCGCGTGCGAACCGCCTTCATAATCTGGTCGGCGCGGAAGCCGCGGCGCATGAGGCTATTGCAAAGGGCAGCCAGCTTGGCGCGGGTCAAGGGCAAGCGCAGGGTGCGGAGTTTCTTGTCGAGTGTTTGTTCCAGCAGATCGTGCTCGCTGGTTTCTTCGAAGGCTTGTGAAAGGGCGGGTTCGATCTGGCGGTAATCGACGAGCTTGGATTTGAGCTCGCGGCGAACACGCTGGCGGCCGTAGGCCCGGTTGCGGACCAGCGAGGAAGCGTATTGTTCGGCGAATTGCTTATCATCGAGGTAGTGAAGCTCGCGCAGGCGGGCGATGGCGGTGCGGACCCGGTCTGAATCTGGAAATTTCCGCTCGAGCGCCCGTCGCATTTCTGCCAGCGAGTACGGACGGCGCGCCAGCATGCGCAGGGCGGCGTTGAGCGGGTCTTGCGGGGCTTCCTTATCTCTGCGCAAACCTTTCCACCTCAATGGCCCTTTCCATAGCGTCGCGCGCCGCATCCGCGGTGCTTCGGACGCCGGCGATGCGCAGCTTGAACTCGTCGGGGTTGGAGGAGTTTGCCAGGGCTTCATCGAGCGCGATCAGCCCATGAGAGTGGAGTTCATACAGCGACTGGTCGAAGGTCTGCATGCCGTATTGGGAAGCGCCGGCGGCCAGGGCTTCTCTGATCAGGCGGGTTTTTTCGGGAATAAGAATGCAATCCCGAATGTACTCGGTGGAGAGCAGCACTTCCACTGCCGGCACGCGCCCGACGCCGTCGCTCTTCCTGACCAGCCTTTGACAAACAATGGCCTTGAGCGTGCTTGCCAGTTGCAGCCGCACCCGCTTCTGCTCGGCCGGCTGGAAGACGGAGATGATGCGCAGCACAGTCTCCGTGGCATCCGTGGTGTGCAAAGTGGAAAACACCAGGTGGCCGGTTTCCGCGGCCAGCAGAGCCGTCTGCATGGTCTCGAGATCACGCATTTCACCCACCAGGATCACATCGGGATCCTGGCGAAGCGCGGCGCGCAGGGCGCTGGCGAAAGTGGCGCTGTCCACTTCGACTTCCCGCTGGCTCACCAAGCCTTTTTTATCGCGATGAAGGAACTCGATCGGGTCTTCGATGGTGATGATGTGCTCGGTGCGGGTGGAATTGATGTAATCGACCATGGCTGCCAGAGTGGTCGACTTGCCGCAACTGGTCGTTCCGGCCACCAGCACCAGGCCCCGCGTTTCCTGGCAGATTTTCTCCATGACCTTGGGGAGGGAAAGTTCGCTGAACGTGCGGATGTCGGTCGGAATCACGCGGAAGATCATGCCGACGTTGCCGCGTTGCTGAAAAATGTTCACGCGGAAGCGCGCCAGGCCCGCGATGCCATATGGCATATCGATTTCAGTGCTCTCTTTGAAGCGGGTCTTCTGGCGGCTGTTCATGATGCTGAACGCGTAGTCCAGCATGTCTTCAGGCGTGATGCGCGGGTATTGCTCGAGCGGACGAAGCTCGCCGTCCACGCGGATGTAAGGATAATTCCCCACCTTCAGGTGCAGGTCGGAGGCTTGCTCGTCGCAGGCGACCCGAAGTAAACTGTCAACCGTCACTCGTTCACTGGCCATCATTGAACCCCGGCCGGTTGATGAATAACGTCGGCCAACTGTCATTCTGAGCGCCGTAGTGCTGACCTGAAGGTCAGCGCTGCGGCCGACAATGGATCCTCCGCCAGTTGTCATTCTGAGCGAAGCGAAGAATCTCCGCAGTGAAAATACTAGTGAACTGCCGAGATCCTTCGTCGTCCGTCGGCTGACGGACTCCTCAGGATGACACCCTGAGGGGTTTTGATCAACCCATTGCGTCAGTGAGCCGCGCCAACGGGCTGGTTGCAGAGGGTGAGCCAGCCGTACTTGTCCTCCGCCTGGCCCTCGACGATCGAGAGGAAGTGAGCTTGCAGGTTGCGAGTAATCGGGCCCGGCTCGCCTTTGCCTACTACGATGCGGTCCACGGAGCGGATGGGAGTAATCTCCGCCGCTGTGCCGGTGAAAAATACTTCGTCAGCGATGTAGAGCATCTCGCGGGAGATCACCTGCTCGACGATGGTGTGCCCGAGTTCCTGAGCGAGCGTCAGGACGGAATCGCGCGTGATGCCGGGCAGAATCGAGGAAGAAAGCGGTGGTGTAAAGATTTTTCCGCCTCGCACCACAAAGAGATTTTCGCCGCTCCCTTCACTGACATGCCCCGAGGCGTCAAGCGAGATACCTTCCACGTAGCCGTTTGTGACCGCCTCCATCTTGATCAGTTGGGAGTTCATGTAATTCGCGGCGGCCTTGGCGATGGCCGGCAGCGTGTTGGGGGCGATGCGGTTCCAGGAGGAGATGCAGACATCGACTCCCTTCCGAAGCGCTTCGTCGCCCAGGTATTTCCCCCACTCCCAGGCGAGCAGATAGATTTCGATAGGGTTCTGCATGGGATTCACGCCAACTTCGCCGAAGCCGCGAAAGATCACCGGGCGGATGTAACAATGCTTGATGGCGTTCACCTGCACCAGTTCGACCATCGCCTGCGAGAGTTGATCGCGCGTGTATTCGAGCTCCATGCGGTAAATCTTGCAGGAATTCACCAGCCGGTCCGTGTGCTCCTTGAGGCGAAAAATGCCCGGGCCCGCCGGAGTGTCGTAGCAGCGAATGCCTTCGAATAGGCAGGAACCATAGCTGACGACATGCGACGCGACGTGAATGGTGGCATCATTCCAAGGGATAAATTCCCCGTTGTGCCACACTTTCTCAAAATAGTTGAGCGCCATTCCTTCCTCCCTGGCCGCCACCGAAGCGCGCTGGCGGGGTCTGCGCAGTTATGCTTCGCATTCGATTCGCGCAGCAGTCGGAATTATAGCATGAAGGGCGGAGCCATAGGCCCTCCGCTTGGTGGGGCGCTATTTCGTCTCGGGGGGCTCCGACGTGTCGGGGAGTTTGTCGCGTAGGGGCGGTTCGTGTACCGCCCCTGCGGTTGTGGCAAGATCGAGCGCGGATAACTGCTGATCGTAGTCACCCACTTTTCCCGTCATCTTCAATCGCCGTTGAATATCCTCAATGATAGCGACTAGCTCGCCGGCGGAGGATCTGGCTTCGCCTACCACCACCAAGGAGGGCTTGTTCGATGACGCCCGAACAAGGCCCCAACTGTCATCATCCAGAACAAAGCGAATTCCATTGACCGTTATCAGTTCCTTTATGTTTCGTCCCATAATAGTTCTGCCGCAACGGTAATCTTCCTCGTATTGCTTGGCGACTTCGTCCACGACACCGTACTTCACGTCATCGGGGCAATAGGCCCCCATCGTCGGGGATTGCCAAGTGGCGGGCAATGAATCCACCAGCTCGGCGAGCCGCTGCTTGCTCTGGCTTAAGAAGCGCAGTAGAAGAACCGCGGAGAGCATTGCGTCGTCATAACCCCGGCCGAAGGGATGGTTGAAAAACCAGTGACCACTCTTCTCAAATCCGGCTATCGCATCGGATTCAGCAACTTTTGCTTTTATATACGAGTGGCCGGTCTTCCAGATGATTACGTTCGCCTTTGCTGCCCGAAGAATCGCGTCGTCATTAAACAATCCGGTGCTCTTGACGTCGATGACTATGGGGCGGCCGCCCACGCTTTGGCAGAGCCAACGCGCCATTAGGAGCCCGAGCTTGTCAGAAAAAATTACCCTTCCTTGCCCATCAACGACGCCGATCCTGTCGCCGTCACCGTCGATGCCGATACCCAGCTCAGCACTGGTCTCAACAGTCTTCGAGCTTATGCTTCGCAGAAATGCAACGTCTTCAGGGTTCGGATTGTGGTTGGGAAATGTCCAATCGCCATCGCAGTCGAGGGGGACTACGTCACAACCCAGCCTGCTGAGCAAGCGTGGGGCGAAACATCCGGCGGTGCCATTCCCCGCTGCAACGACAACCTTCAACGGTCCGTTCAATGCGCCCTGCCGCAGGATGTCGTCGGAATAACGTTCATAGACCCCGTCTACGGCTTCGTAGTGGCCATTGCCAGATTTGAACCCGTCACCCATGACGATTTGCTGAAAGCCTGAAATATCGTCAGGTTCAAACGTGGCCGAGAGACCTTTTGCGAGTTTGAGCCCTGTCCACCCATTCTCATTGTGACTCGCAGTTACCATCGCCGCTGCCTTAACGCCAAAACAATGTTGGGCGAAGTAGACCATCGGGGTGGTTGCCAACCCTATGTCGAGGACATCGGCCCCGCTCGAAAGCAAACCGAGGATGAGCAACCGGCAGCATTCCTGACTGTACTGTCTGAAGTCATGGCCGACGACGACTTTCGTTTCGCCGTAGCGCATGTGCGCAAACGATCCATAAGCTCGTCCGAGCACGTAGAATCCGTTTGGGTTGATTTCTTTCCCCAACAGCCAACGGAGGTCATATTCGCGGAATCCATTAGCAGTAATGAGCGTCTGCTGAAGGTAATCGTAGGAGTTGAATGGGACCTGGTCCCGAACAAGCCAGCGCATGGTTGAATCCTGCACAGAAACCGCCGATCGAAAGTTAGCAGGCTTTAGTATACTCGCACTCCTGCCCTTGTTGATTATCTCATATTTGCGACAACCAAACTCAGGAGTTAGAATAATCAAGGCAATTCGACACCGTTGCGGCAATCTGTTAATGGTCGACTGCGCGTGAAGCCGTGCTCCCCGGAGGGGAGCAAATTGAGTAGCCGGGGGTGCTGCCCCATAGGCGTTTACTTAACACCGCCAGTAGCGGTGTCCGTTCCGACGACCGCCAATAAAGGCCCGGAGGGCCGTCAGAGGGTAGCCCACGGCGTGAGCCGTGGGACCGGGGGGCAAAACCCGTGGTTATCTGAGCCCCGGAGGGGCGGCAGACCTTCCTGCGTTAAGTCTGTCGCCCCTTCCGGGGCCGTGAATTTCAACGCGCCACGGGGCCCCACGGCTGACGCCGTGGGCTACTATCTGCCGCCGCTCCGCGGCTCTGGAAGTCGCTGCGCCTAAAGTGAACGCTTCTGGGGCGCTGCCCACGGCTACTCATGTTCAGCCCCTTCGGGGTTGAGCCACCGAGTAGCGGACAGGGATCCTGTGCGGCGTTTCGAAATCTCCCCTCTGCCAGGCGGTTTTGAAACAGCGATCGGAAATGCGCACCGACCACCCGAGCCCGCTTTCCTCTCGGCTTCTACGTATGAGGACCTTCGAACGTTTTATCGTGGTAGTTCTGGACAGCGTCGGGATCGGCGCCATGCCTGATGCCGGGGCTTACGGTGATGCAGGGCGCGACACGCTGGGCCATATCGCCCAGCGGCGTGGCCTGCGCATTCCGAACCTGGTCCGATTCGGTCTCGCGAACATTCGTCCGCTCGCCGGACTGGCCGCTGCCGCTCGGCCCTCCGGCGCATACGGCAAAGCCGCTTTGCTTTCACCCGGCAAGGACACAACCGCCGGCCATTGGGAAATTGCGGGGATAGTTCTGGACCGCGCGTTCCCGACTTACCCCCAAGGATTTCCTCGGGAAATCATCGAGAAATTCGAACAGGCCATTGGCCGAGAGATCCTCGGTAACATTCCCGCTTCCGGAACCGAAATTATCGATCGCCTAGGCCAGGAGCATCTCGTAACAGGGCGGCCGATAGTCTACACTTCGGCCGACAGCGTTTTCCAAGTGGCCGCGCATGAAGACGTTGTTTCGGTGGGTTGTTTGTACCAAATCTGCGAGATTGCACGAGGAATTCTCCAAGGTGAACATCGTGTAGCACGCGTGATTGCGCGTCCCTTCCTCGGGAAGCCCGGCGCCTTCTTCCGCACCGAACGCCGGCGCGATTTCGCCGTGGAGCCGCCCAGCCCGATGCTGCTGGATTTGCTGGTGAAATCGGACTTCGAGGTGATCGGTGTAGGAAAGGTTCCGGAGATTTTTCTAAACCGCGGAATCACCCGGAGCCTGCCGGGAAAGAACAACCGCCAGGCACTCGAAAATACGATGCAGGCGGTGCGTGCATCCGGTCGTGGGCTGATCTTCACGAACCTGGTGGATTTCGACATGCTTTACGGCCACCGCCTGGATATTGAAGGTTACGGCCGCGCCCTCGAGGTTGCGGATGCTTTCCTTCCCTCCTTGGAACAGGCGTTGCGACCCGGTGACGTGCTGATCCTCACTGCTGATCACGGCTGCGACCCACTGGGTCCTTCTACCGATCATTCGCGCGAGTACGTGCCGGTTCTCGCGATCGGTGCGGGAGTTCGAGGTAGTGTGAACCTCGGAACCCGCGCCACCCTTGCCGATATCGGAGCCACGGTGGCGGAGAACTTCGGCCTGGACCTCCCGATAGGAACGAGTTTTCTGAACGAGATCAAACGCGCAACCGGGGAGTGACACAGTCCCTCCCCACGCGTGGCGCTCTTCATCGGAGGTCGTTCGGGCCTGTACTTTCGACCCGCACCCAACCCTCCGCACCTGGAATTGATCGCGTAAATGTTCTCATAGACGGTGGTCAGGAGGGGCGATCTATGGTAAGCTCTTCGGAGTAAAACGACGGAGAGGTGGCCGAGTGGCTTAAGGCGGCAGGTTGCTAACCTGTTGTACGGCGAAAGCTGTACCCAGGGTTCGAATCCCTGCCTCTCCGCCAGATTCCATTGAATCAGAAACGTCCCGCCCCACTCCTTAGGTGGAACATCGTTGCTTCGGCGTTTTGCGCGCGGATTGGTGTTCGGTAAGTTTCCCGTTTTCGGCTCGGCCGGCTCAGCGATTCAGTTCTCCTGCATTAGCATTCGATCCCCCACGTCATCTGCCCACTGCGAGCCCTCAGCAGAAATTCTGGTGTATCATTGAGCTAATTTGGGTTGAGACCTATGGCCCCTTTTGAAGAAGCTCTGGGCACGATTCGTGAGGCGTGGCGGTCGAATGGCGGCTGCCTTGACGATTTGAAGGAGCGGCTCACCGGCGCGCAACCGATTCCGCTGCTGCCGTTTGTGGGGGCCGGGCTTTCCATGGACATGGGTTTCCCTTCCTGGGCAGGGTTTCTCGAAGGCCTCGCGGCGGAGTGCGGCAAGTCGGGTGCCGTTGCGGCGCTCCTCGGGGAAGGGAAGTATGAAGAGGCGGCGGAGGCCATCGAGCGAGGGCTGAGCCAGGAGATCTTCAGCCGGCGGATAGCGCACACCTTTGGCAAGCGAAGATCAGACACGTGCGAATTGAAAGGCGCGGTGCTGGCGCTCGCGGAGATGGCCGCCGGCGCCGTAGTGACCACCAACTTCGACCGCATACTCGAGCGGGTGTTCCGCGAGGCCGGTTCGGCTTTCGAGCATGTCGTCTGGGGTTCGCAGGTGGACTCCATACGGCAAGCGATCGCCGAGAACAAACCGTTTCTGCTCAAGATCCATGGCGACGCGGAGGAGCGCTCGGGCCGGGTGCTCACTAAGCGGGAGTATGAGAAGCACTACACGCCCGGCGACCCGGAAGGCCTGCGGGCGCAGCTCGCGCGCATCTTTCAGGGCCGGACCGTTCTGTTCCTGGGATGCAGTCTGGGCAAAGACCGGACGATGGATGTGCTCTCCGAGCTGCTGCGCCAGGCATCGGGCCTGACGCATTTCGCGGTGGTCGAGAAGCCGGCCCGCGAGGACGAACTCTTCGCCAAACAGCAACTACTGGGGCAGCGCGGCATTCTGCCCATCTTTTATCCCATCGGGCGGCACGTGTGCATCCGCCGGCAACTGGCCAGCCAACGCCCCGACGCTTTCCTGCCCGACCTCGCTACGTCGCTTGGCGCCATGGGGGCCGTCTTGCAGGCGATTGGGAACGCTGCCGAAGCCGCTGCCACCTTCCGCGAGGGGGTCGAGCGCTTGAAGCCTCTGTTTCTGCGTTTACCGAAAGCATTCCGGCTGCTCATGGAGAATCTGATTGCGCACTATTTCCGGGCGTCGCAGGATGCGGGACTGGAGTTAGACGCGGGCCTGCTCGCCGACATTGTTCCGCTACTTTCGGATGTCCAAGCGGAGGGCGGCGAGGAGTGAGGTAAAGTGCTCGCAAGGTCACGCCGGCTGGCGCAGGGCGAGGCCGGAAGAGTGGCCCGGAAGTGATACCGGCGTGCTCGATGTGGTCGCTGATGGCCTGAGCGGCGGCGTAGTGGAGGCCGATCGTACGCCGGTGATCGCCCTTCTCGTGCAACCTGATGGTGGCCTCCCCTTCTCCGTCCTGGTGAAAATCCGAAACCTTCAGCCTGCAACCGGTCGACAGCCTTGCTCCCGGATACAGGTAAAACTTTAGAATCGCGCGATCGCGGAAGTCGATCACGCCGTCGCCGGCGGGCATGCCCATAAGCTGGCGGGCCATGTAGCGGTGAGAGCGCGCGTGCCGTCGCGGGGATCCGTCGACTCACGGGAGATGAACTGGGCGTGCGCTGGGTTCGGCACCCACCCGTTTTGCAGGTAAGATTACGAACCAATGGACACTGCGCCCCGAACCGAACAGCGCTGCGTCTGCATCGCCACGAACCCTCAGGTCGTTCTTGCAGCCGTCGTGTCCAGCTACTTTCAGGGCGATGCAAGCCGGGCTCGTCAGACGCGCAACACTGGCCATCGGAACGCGCGACCTTGGCTGGGGCCTGATCTAATGATGAGTTTCGTTGTGTCGATGGGAGGAGAAATGTACGACGGGTACGGGTAGGAGGTCCAAATCGGAAATCCCAGATACTATGCCCAAGTGAGAAAGCTAATCTGGACGCACCAGGTTCGGAGCCGCCCAGCACATCGATCGCATGGAGAATGACCCTTACGGCTAGGGCAATATTGCGGTAGAATAGCAAAACCTCATGATCCTCGCGAGGTTGCCATGAATCTCCGGAAGATATTGACACTTATAGTGTTGGCGATGGGTTTGGCCATTGCCCCGCCTTTCCGGGCGCAGGATAAGCCCTTTACCCAACAGGAAATTCTCGACATGGTGAAGGCCGGGCTCGGAAACGACCAGGGCGCGCAAATGGTCTTGAAGCGCGGAATCGATTTCGAGCCCACCGCGAAGTTCATCAAGCGTCTGAAGTCCGAGGGCGCCAAAGATCCGTTCCTGAAAGCGCTGCGCGCCAACGAACCCTTCACACAGGACGAGGTCAGCCACATGGTGAAGGCCGGCCTGGGAGATGATTCGGGCGCGGCGGCCGTCACCCAGCGCGGCCTCAACTTTACGCCCAACGAGGATTATCTTGATTCCCTAAAGCAAGCCGGAGCGAAAGACTCCTTTATCAAAGCGGTGCGGGATAAAACGGCGGTCAACCAAGTGCAGGTGGTCGCCGATCTCGCCTCGGATACTTCCACTCCAGATGTTTCGGACATAGTAACGGATCGCGGCGTCAGCTTTACCGTCAGGGACGAGTACCTTCAAGAAGTGCGAAACGCCGGCGGCGGCGATGAATTGATCGCGGTGCTCAAGAGCGCCAAGTTGAAACCGCCTTCCACCGTCAGTACAACTGCAACGAGCGACAAACCCAAGCCCGGCAAGATTAAAAGCATCTTAAAGAAAGCAGGCAGCGTCCACGCCCCAAGTGTTCCCAGCGCCCCAACCGCACCCAGCGCCCCAAGCGCACCCAGCGCGCCCAGCGCCCCAAGCGCACCCAGCGCGCCCAGCGCCCCAAGCGCACCTAGCGCACCTAGCGCACCCAGCGCACCTTCCGCACCAAGCCTGCCTTCTGCTCCCAGCGCTCCCTCCGCTCCAAGCCTTCCCAGTGCTGGCGGCGCCAAGCCTGCCAAAGGGAAAACCCCCGCAGCCGAGTCCGACTCCACGCAGGCTACCCTGGACATTGTTGCTTTCCACGTGGCACAAGGGGCCCAATTCAAAATCAAAGGCCAGTATCCCGACGCGGAAAAGGAATTTCACGAAGCCCTTTCGCTGGACCCCTCCAACGCCGACGTTTATCTGGCGCTGGCGGCTACTGAGGGTCGGCAGAAGAAATGGGATGATGATGTCACCGCCGCCCGTCAGGCTTTGAAGCTTGATCCCAACAGCGAGAAGGCGCATTTGATGCTTGGCATGGCCTTGGGAGGCAAGGGGGATTGGGATGGCGAAGAGAATGAGGACCGCGAGGTCCTGAAGGTCAACCCAAAGAGCGATGCCGCCCACGCCTACCTTGGAGTTGCCCTGGCGGAAAGAGGACTGGACGGGTGAGACTACCGAGGAACGTGAGGCGCTGAAAATAAATCCCGACAACGACTTCGCACGTGCCAACCTTGGAATCGCACTAATGAATAAAGGCGACTGGGCACGGCGCCATCGCCGAATATCACAAGGCGCTGGAAGAAAATCCGAAGAGCGATCTGATCGATGACAGCCTGGCGGACGCGCTCAATGCATAAGGGTGACTTGGACGGGGCGGTTTCCGAATACAAGCAAGCGTTGCGGCTGAACCCGAGCAGCGAAGCTTCGCACTCCGGCCTGGCTGCGGCGCTGGGAGCCAAGCAAGACTCGCAGGCGCCATGGCGGAGGACCGCGAGGTGCTGCGCTTGAACCCCAATAATGATCGGGTACACACCAACCTCGGCGACGCGCTCAGAAACAATGGCAATTCTGGATGACGCCGCCGCGGAATACCGCGGAGCGCTGAAGTTGAACCGAACAACGACTCGGCCCATGCCGGACTCGGCATCGTGCTGGTTGTCCAAGGCAACTTGGATGCAGCCATTGCGGAAAAACGCGAGGCCCTCCGCCTAAGCCCCAATAATGCCGCATTCCACGCCAGCCTCGGCGACGCTCTCGAGCAGAAAGGAGACCGAGCCGGCGCCCTGCAGGAATACCGCACTGCCGCAACCCTCGACCCCAGACTCTTAGCTATCAGCAAAACTGCGAGCGACTCATGGTGCAACCCAACCCCTAGGGCGGCGTGGGATGTTAGCAATGCCTAT
>CAWIUZ010000367.1:0-9725 GCA_963838915.1 uncultured Acidobacteriota bacterium | reverse complement strand
AACTCAACACGATCGGCCGCCCCGGCTGAATCTCCGCTCCCGTAAAATAAAACTCCGCCTTCAATTCCGCGAGCACCTGCTCCACCAGGTCGTATTTCCCCATGGAGACGCCGCCCGTCAGCAGCAAAAGATCGCACCCCAGCCCTTCCTCGATCAAAGCCCGCAGCCGGTCCCGCTCATCCGGAGCGATCCTGAGGCGCACCGGCTCCCCGCCCGCATTCTGAACTTGCGGGCTGGGGCGGTTTGCCGGTTTCGAGGGCCACGAGGAAGTCGTGGATAGCATGGACGAAGGTGTGCTCGTAACCGATGATGTGTCCTGGCGGCCACCAGGCGCCGACGTAAGGATGGTTGGCCTCAGTCACGATGATTGTTTTGTAAGCCTGCATTTGGTTGGGCTCCGTACGGTCGAAAAACTCCAACTCGTTCATCCGTTCCAGGTTGAACGCCAGGCTGCCTTTGCTGCCGTAGATCTGGAAGGTGTTGAAATTCCTGCGGCCCCCGGCGAAGCGTGTCGATTCAAACACTCCCACCGCACCGTTCTTGAAGCGCGCCAGGAAGTTCGTGTCGTCGTCCACGGTGACTTTGCCTTTCTTGCCTTCGGCGCCTTTGGCCCCCCACGCACCCTCGCCGGTTCCCGGCAGAGGCCGCTCCTTTATGAACGTGGTCATCTGCCCCGTGACGGAAGTGATGTACCCAATCAGCATCTGGGCCAAGTCAGCAGCATGCGCGCCGATATCGCCCAGTGCGCCGCTGCCCGCAAATTTCTTCTCCAGCCGCCAAACCAGGGGGAAATTCGGGTCCATGATCCAGTCCTGAAGGTAAGCGCCGTGGTAATGATAGATCTGGCCCAAACGGTCTTCCTCGATAAGCTTCTTGGCGAATGAGACCGCGGGTATGCGGCGGTAATTGAAGTTCACCATGTGCATGACGCCCGCTTTCTGAACGGCTGCGAGCATCTCCTTGGCCTGCGCCAGGTTGTTGGCGAGAGGCTTCTCGCAAATCACGTGCTTGCCGGCTTGCGCGGCAGCTATGGCCATGGGGTGGTGCAGATACCCCGGCGTCGCGATATCGACAATGTCAATATCCTTGCGTTCGACCACCCGCCGCCACTCGCAGTCAGACTCCTCCCAACCCAACTGCCGCGCCGTGGCTTCAAGTTCTTCTGTGCAGGCCTTTCCACAAAGCACTTTCATGCGCGGTGTGAATTTGCCGGGAAAAAACCTGCTGACCTGCCGATAAGCATTGGAATGCGTCCGCCCCATGAACTGGTGACCGATCAGTGCAACGTTGACTTCTGGCATGTTCGGAATTCTCCTCTCTTCACGAATGGAGTCAGGAGTCAGAAGTCAGGAGTCAGAATAGAAACCCTGACTCTCAGCCCTCAGCCTTCAGCTATCAGCAAACAACTTCCCCCCGGAGGCTGGCTGATAGCTGACACCTGACAGCTAAATCTTCTGACTCCTGAATCCTGAATCCTGACTCCTGCTCTTCTCACGCCCACCACATTTCCTTCAGCTTTTCCTTGATGATGATCTGGTTCAGAAACCCGGCCGCTTTGCTCAGGCCTTCGTCCACGGACATCAGGCTGTCTTCATGCTCGATCGAGAGCACATCGTCGTAGCCGACCATTTGAAGCGTCGAGACAAAGTCGGCCCAGAAATCCATGTCGTGGCCGTAGCCGACGGTGCGGAAGATGTACGAGCGATTCTTCTCGTCGCTATAGGGCTTGGTGTCGAGCACTCCGTTCACCATGATGTTGACATTGTAAAGACGAGTGTCCTTGGCGTGGACGTGAAAAACGGCTTCCCCCAGCTTGCGCACCGCCACGCAAGGGTCGACGCCTTGCCAGAACATGTGGCTAGGATCGAAGTTACACCCGATGGCCGGGCCAGCGGCTTCCCGCAAACGCAGCATCGTTTCCGGATTGTAAACCATGAAACCCGGATGCATCTCGATGGCGATGCGCACCCCGTGGTCCTGCGCAAACTTGGCGCGTTTGACCCAGAACGGGATGACTTTCTTCTCCCATTGCCATTTCAGCAGGTCCAGGAAATCGGGAGGCCATGGAGTGGGCGACCAACTCGGGTATCTGGCATTATCCGAATCGCCCGGACATCCGGAGAAGTCGATGACTCGTGTGAGACCCAGCTTTTCAGCCAGCAAGATGGTCTTCCGGCTGGCTTCCTCGTGCGCCTTCGCAATCTCCTTATTGGGATGCAGCGAGTTGCCGTGGCAACTCAAGGCGCTGATGCCGATTCCTTGGTCGTCGAGTTTCTGCTTGAACTCCTTGAGTTTCGCGGGTTGCTTCAACCAGTCGAGTTTCAGATGGGGATCGCCGGGGTAGTTGCCGGTTCCCAACTCGAGTGTGCTGATACCGAGAGGTCTGACCTTCTCGATGACTTCGTCCAGACTAAGCTTGGCCAGGAGCGCCGTAAAGAGTCCGACCTTCATATCGAGTCTCCTTTTGTGAATGTTTAGACGGTAAATCTATAGTCCGCCAGCCCTCGCGTCAACTGGAAAATATCGGAGTTACCCCAGGCTGGTCGCGTAGGGCTTCGGATGATCAGTCGTGGGTCGTGGTCACCGTCAATTCTCCGTGCTTAACCCCCCTCAGGCTCAGAATCCGGTCCGCCAGGCTCCTGACCTCCCCACTGCGGCCTTTCAGGATGACCACCTCGAGGCAATGGTGGTGATCCAGATGCACATGCGTAGCCGCGAGGACCTTGCTCGAAGCCGCGTGTTGGGCCTCAATCAGCTTAGCTGAAAGATTCGGCTGGTGGTGGTCGTAAACCATGGTCAGTGTTCCGACAATCACCTTATTCTCACCCGCTGCCGCGTGTACCAGATGCTCGCGAATAAGGTCGCGGATGGCCTCCGACCGGTTCTGATACCCTTTGCGGTGGATGACCGCGTCGAACTTATCGAGCAGTTCCTTTTCCAGCGAAAGTCCGGTTCGAACCAGTTCTCCCATTGCTAACCTCCGGGATCGAAATTTGATACTGGAAAATGGAAACTCGTGGCGTGGCAGAACAATTTGTTACGGATGCCTGCAGCAAATGTGCGACCCCCTCACCCGGCCCGCCCCGGCTGAGGATTACGCCGGTGCGGTCCACCCTCTCCCCCAAGGGGGAGAGGGGTAATCGTTCGATTTCAGCGTTTCGAATTTCGATTTTCAAGTATCCGCTACTTCAGGTGCTGGTCAAACCACTGGACAGTCCGCTTGGTAACGTCCCGCTGGTGTGCGGACTGCCAGATCATATGCCCTTCATCCGGATAAACGACGAACTGGCTTTCCACGCCGGCGGTTCTTAAAGCGTGCCAGAATTCGAACGACTGCGGCGCGGGGCACTCGCCGTCGCGGTCGCCCACCAGGACGAGCGTGGGGGTTTTAGCGTTCTTGATAAAGGTGATGGGCGAACTCCTGGCGTAAACCTGCGGATCGTCGTAGACCGAGGCGCCAAAAAAAGGGATCATCCACTGGTCGATATCATTTTCGCCGTAATAGCTTTGCCAATTGGCGATACCTGCGCCGGCCACCGCCGCTCGGAAGCGGTTCGTCCGTGTCACGGCCCACATGGTCATGTAGCCGCCGTAGCTCCAGCCTGCGATTCCAACCCGGTTGTCGTCGACCGGAAATGTCTTCACCACCTGATCGACTCCCGCGAGAATGTCACGGAAATCGCCGTAGCCGAAGTCCTTGACGTTGGCCGCCGTGAAGGCTTCTCCTTCGCCGAAGCTGCCGCGCGGATTGGGGAAAAAGACGAAATAGCCTTCCTCCGAAAGCAAGGCGAGGTCGAAGAACGGCGCGGGCCACCCGGGCTTTTCAGCGGCGCCGGGGCCTCCATGAACCGAGACGACCATGGGATATCGCTTGGAGGGATCATAGTTCACGGGGTAGAGTAGCCAGCCCTGGATTTCCATTCCATCGTTCTGCCAGTGAACGCTCTCGGACTTACCCCACTCCGGGCGAATATTGCTGTTCTGGTGGGTGACTTGCTTCCAAGCTCCGATGTCTCCTGCCCAAATCTCCGGGGGTTCCTGGAACGATTGGCGAATCAGCGCCGAGGTCTTTCCATCCGCCGCAAGAGATATCCCAAAGTCCCAGACGCTGCCCGTGGAGACGGTCTCTGGTCCGCGCCACAAGGTTTTCACCTTCCCCTCACGGGGCTCCACCGTGGCGATACCGCTCGCCCCGTCGATCTGCTCCGTAAACAGGATTCTCTCCGGGGACAGCCAAGTGAGAGTTGCCGGCGAGGCCCTAAGGCCGGGCGTTAGATCGCGAGCCTCGCCGCCTTTGACTGGGACTGTATAAATATCCCCTGCCGTGCTCCCCTCATCGCTCATCAGCCCTTCGATAAACGCGATGCTTCTGCCGTCAGGCGACCAGTGGGGCTGGGCAATTTGCAGGCTCGGCTTGTAAATGTGACTGACCTCGCCGGAAGCGACCGCAATAGTCAAGAGTTGGGCGATCCACCAGTTGGCGTCGCCCGCGCCGTGCGCAGCCGTGGCAACAAAGCTTTTTCCGTCAGGCGACCAATCATATTCGTAGATGTAGAGGTCGGCGGGCGATACCTGCCGGACCTGCCCCGAAGCCGCATCGACCGTCGCCAGACGCTGCTCGTAGACGTGCTGCTCGATGACGCCGGAGGGCGGCGTCATGGGTTCGAGGGGACCGGCCGCGCGCGGGGCGTTCTCAGTGAAAAGCAGCGCCACATGCTTACCGTCGGGCGACCAGGAGGGAGAAGCGAGAAACCCGGTCAGGTGGGTGAGTTGACGAGCCGAATTCCCGATGAGGTCTGAAACGTAGATTTGAAGCTGCTCCGAACTTTCTTTATCCGAGAGGAAAGCGAGTTCCCGGCTGTCGGGTGACCAGGCAATATCATGCTCGGCATACTCCGCGCTGCCGTCGCCGGCTGAGATGCGGCGCGGCCGCCCAGTAGAGCCTGGTGTCGTCACATAGATTGCCGAGTTGCCTCCTGCCAGAGACTCGACCCCGGCAATTTGTTTGCCGTCGGGCGAGATCGCCACTTGCTTGAAATTTCGCACTGCGTACAGCGAGTCAAGCGCTTCGTCGATGGAGTATTTGTGGGCGGCGAAACAAGTTGCCGCGCCGGCAATCCAGATCGCCAAAGCAAGCGTCAGGCGAGTTCTCGCGTGCATGAACAGTCTCCAATAAGGGCAAGGTCACAGCCCACCAGAATAACAGAAATCAGAAAGCGGATGGTGTTGCGCCGCGAAGATTGGACACGTTAACGAGAAGAGAAGATCCACCACGGAGTATTCGGAGATAACAAAGAAGCCCGCCGTGTTCTCCGCGAAGTTTGTGGCTTCTGGCTCCCCGGAGGGGAGCAAATTGAGTAGCCCGTCGGCTGACGGATGAAACCCCCGGACCGGACCCGACCCCACACCCCGTCCGTCAGTTGAGGGACACCCCTCTCCCCGCAGGCGGGGAGAGGGGAAAGGGGGTGAGGGGGGAGAGGTTTCCGGGGGCGTTGCCCCCGGCTACTCATGTCCAGCCCCTGGGGGGCTGAGGGCTTGAGCGGTGGCCGAGGTCCTGGGTGGCATTCTGTAATCTCTCCTCTGCCATGCGGTCTTGAAATGGCTTCCAGTATTCCCAAGATCTTTTGCGGCGCGCAAGGACTTCTGATCTGGAATTCTGAATCTGGGATTTTGGATGCTTCCGACAGGCCGCGCTGGGATGAATCTTTTTGGTTTGGGTCGTCGGGCCGTGCGCTATAATCGGGGCTCTTGGGCGGGGTACAGAAAGGAGGCAGCGCTATGGGGACACGGGACAGCGACGAGGACGATGTCGAACGGGAAAAAAGGATCGCCGAATTGAAGCGCCAGGCGCAGGAACTGGCGGGCGGGGAGATGGTGGAAGGTGGAGCGGAAGACACCCCGCCCGAAGTTGCCGAGGGATTCTGGAAACATGTGGTCGACTACGAGAAAGCTCCCTGGACCACAAATTTCAAGCAGCTCGAAGAAGCCGGCATCGAACTACCCGCCCCTGACACACTCAGTGATGAGCAGCTCACCAAGAAGCTCTGGGAAGTGATTCGCGCGCTGGCGCTCCTGCGCGTGTTCCTCGAGCAAACAGACCATCTGAGCGATCGCGAGCTTTATACCGAGCTTTGGCAAGATATGCTGCGTGAAGAGGTCAAAGCGATGCCGCCCGACCCCGACGGCGCCTGGCATCTTAGTCCCCTCGGCGGCTGCAGCGAAGAAGATATCCAATTGGACATGAAATATTATGCCGACGAAGAGTGGCGCCGCAAATGGCAGGAGGAATACCCGGACTTCGTCATGCCCGAGCACGAGGACCCGCCATACGACCGCGATCGCCTGCTCCCGCACCCGGACTACGGTCCGCCCAGCGAGCCGGATTCAGTGAACTGACAGAAGGCAGAAAGCAGAAGGCAGATAAACGGTAGGTAGCGCGGACCACCGGTTTTGGGGTCCGCGGTTCGTCCTGCGCCGGAGAAAAGCCGCGGACCTCAAAAACGGAGGTCCGCGCTACCCCCGTGTTCTCTGCCTTCTGCTTTCTACGTTATGTGCGCGCCTTGGGTATCGACGTAAACCGCGTAGAGCGACTGGCTGGCGCACATGAAGAGGTGGTTGCGCTTCGTGCCGCCGAAACAGACATTGGCGCAGATTTCGGGCAGCAGGATGACGCCGATGCGTTCACCGCTGGGGGCGAAGATGTGCACGCCATCGTATCCTTGACCGGCCCAACCGGCGGCGGACCAGATATTGCCATCCTTGTCGGCGCGGATGCCGTTCCGAACTCCCCGTGCCCTTGCCCGGCCATTCCATGGAAGTGAACGTTCGCCCGTTGCGCAGGCCCTTGCTGTCCACTACGTCGAAGACTTTAATGATTTTGGGAGCCTGGGGATAATGCGTCCAGCCTGTGTCCACAAGGTAGAGCAATTTGTAGTCCGGTGAAAAGCAGAGGCCGTTGGGCTTGTAGGCCTCATCCGTGACCATATCCATTTTTCCCGTCTTGCCGTCAATCCGGTAGACGGCCTCCTTGAGTTCCATCGGCGCGACGTGGCCTTCGTAGTTCGTCAGGATGCCGTAGCCAGGGTCTGTGAACCAGATGCCGCCGTCGGGGTGAACCACGATATCGTTGGGCGCGTTG
Organism: uncultured Acidobacteriota bacterium; assembly: GCA_963838915.1. Taxonomy (GTDB): domain Bacteria; phylum Acidobacteriota; class Terriglobia; order UBA7540; family UBA7540; genus CAVROP01. The sequence goes on along the minus strand of CAWIUZ010000367.1, from coordinate 2,587 downwards.
AAGGGTTTGCCCTGCCAGCGGTCCGCCAGGATGGTGACCGATCCGTCATGTTCATAGCGGACCACGCGGCGCGTGTTGTGCTCGCAAGTCAGCAGGCGCCCCTCGAAATCAAACGTATTACCGTTGGCATAGTTGGATGGCTTGTGGAACTCGCTGACGTGGCCGTCCTCTTCCAGCCATCGCAGGTGTCGATCATTGGGGATATCGCTGAAAACCAGGTAGCGCCCGCCGCCGTTCCACGCGGGCCCCTCGGCCCAAAGCAAGCCCGTGTAAAGGCGCTCGATGGGAGTGCTCTTGACCCAGTACTTGTTGAAACGTTTGTCGAGCGCGATGATGTCCGGATCGGGATAATGAATAGGGTTCTTCCCGCTCCAGTCGCGCTGCCCCGCTACCGCCGAGGCTGCGGCCGCGGCGCCGGCGAGCGCTGTACCGAGGAAAGAGCGCCTGTCGAGATTCGTGTCGTGTCTGGAAACAGTTTTCATCATTTGAATTTCCCTCCGTGGTCCAGCCTGATCGCGCAAAGACCCCTCACCCGTCACGCTCCGGCTGATGAAGGCGCCGGAGCGCGACACCCTCTCCCCCAAGGGGGCGAGGGATAAAGGTCTCGGGCCTCGTCGCTCTTCGCTGCCCGCTCGTCACTCGTCACTTGTCACTCGTCACTGCACTTCAGTAAAGGTATCTCCCCGACTGCTCAACGCCTTTGGGCAAGAACGCAGAAAACTCCCTAAGCTTTTGCATCAAGGGGAGAGCTTCCGATTCATCTACGGCGTAAATAGAAACCGCAGCGCCGCCCGCCACAACGTTGTCGGGCAGCGTCCATCGGCCCACCCAGACCCATTCGTGCGGCAGGCCGCCGATTTCGCCCGCGTACCAGTCGTCGTAGACCATCGCGACCTTAACTCCGTTCTCCCGCGACAAGCGCAGGATATCCGGAGTGTGATACTCACGGCGGAGCCTTAACTCGGTGACTTTATAATTACCCAGCCCCCACAAATCCAGGCAATGGACGTCCGCCAGGAAATTGACGGCCCCGATATCGTTCAAGGCGATGGTCGAATCCTGATAATACCTCTCGATGAATCTTGCCATTTGATATTGTTGTTCGTAGATATTCTTCGAAGCCTGGGGAAGATAGATCAATGCTGCGCCGGCCCGCACGAGACAGGGGTAGATGAGGAATGCCGCAAGGACCAATGCGGCCACGTGTTTGGGAACCAAAGCGCGATCGCCCGGTGTCCCGAAAAGCTTCTCGGGAAGCAGGCCGGCGAATTGGGCGGCAATGACTACGATCCCCAGGGCCACGAGGTAAGACTCGTGCCGGAAGAACAAGGCGACCCTACACAACTGAAGGTGCACGAGAGTGATCGGCACAAAGATCGCGGTCATCACATATCGGCTATCCCAGAAGCCCTTGCGCTTATCGAAAGCGCACAAGGCGAGAAACAGAGAGGCCGCCACCAGTGTGACAAGGTGGGGCGCCGCTTTGATGTTGCCGTAGGCCGGACCGAATACGGAATCGAGCGCTATGCCCAAACTGTCGAAACGCGGGAAATAGCCCTTCAAGAGGATGGAGCTAGGGAGCCACGACCAGCCCTTCGCCACTCCGATCGCTCCGTAAAGCAGCACTGAGGAAAAACCGGCCGCTCCCACGGCCAAGCCCGTCCTCCATCGGCCCCGCAGAAAGAAGAGCGCGCTCGCGACCAGAATCAAAAACATTCCCTCATACCGAACCACTGTAAGAACGGGCGCGAGCGCCAACAGGAAGATCGAGTCGCGGCGCGCCGTCGCGGGGCTCTCGCGAGAAAGCAGTCGTGCCGCGAGGAATGTGAGGAGAATCGTCAAAGCGGCGTGAAGCGGGTGCTCCGAACCGATGCAGATGAGAGTGGGCAGAGGCGTGAAGAAAATCAAAATCAGCAGAACGCAGAAGGTGGGCCGGGGCGAAAGCTTGTACCAGCGCAGAACAACGTACGCAGCCCACAGCATAAGTGCAGCGCAAAGCAGGCTGAGGTAAAACGGCGATGTCTCGCTGACCCCCAAGAGCAGGTAAGTGACCGCAATGAGGAACGTCCACAAAGGCGAAGAGGAAGCCGATGTGAATCCGAAGCGCGTGATCCCCCAAACGCCGTGCAGCGCGAAGTTCTTGGCCATGGCCATTTGAATGTAAGGGTCGTCAAGAGCGAAAACCAGGTGGCCATTCTCCCGCAGAATTAGAAGCGTGGAAAGCACTCCCATCGTCACGCACAAAATGACGATGCTGGCAAACAACGGCCAGTGTTTGATCAGAATTTTGTTCATACTAGATTTCGCGTCCGGCAATAGAGCTGCCGCCTTATCACCGGCCAGTGCAGGCTACCGACCCTCATGGCTCGGCCGCCCACGGGCCTCACATTTTACCCCAAAAAGACTCGCTGGCCGCTCGAATTCACTCGGGAAGAACGGCCATGCCGATGCCGCGTTAAGGTGCGCCAGCGGCAGCGACCGGCTTTGCGCCCAGTACCCATGGGCCGTAGCTTCGTTTACGCACTCCATGTTGCTTCGCGCAGGCGCGGGGGGAGTTATGACTCTGAGTGCGCATGTCGGGGCATAG
>CAWIUZ010000366.1:0-5114 GCA_963838915.1 uncultured Acidobacteriota bacterium | reverse complement strand
GACGGCGGCAAGTTCCGCCACGGAGACCCTAAGGTTCGAGACCGAAGTCCCCAGCTTATCAATATTCGCTTCCGAGCGCGTGAGGTTCGACTCGAACTTGGCCTGCATTTGCAGGATGAATTCAATGCTCTTTTCCATCTCTTCTGAGGTCATCGCTCGTCCCCTGTCTTCATTTGTCCTCCCATTGTACCCCACAAGCCGTCGTGTTCGACAGGGCCCTGCCGCTCGTCCCGGATAGCACTCACACTTACCCCAGTCTCCGGGCTGCAGCGGCCACCCTGAAACCCGTCAAATGAACTTGATTCGTTGGTTGGCCGCCGACTGGGCGATCAGTTGTTGCAAGCGGCGAAGTTGAGTTGCTTCCTGCTTGGCGCTCGCCACCCAGGCAATGGTCATGCGCTGATAGTAGGGAGGAAACTGCGTGAAGTTCTTCCAGGCGCTTTCATGCCTGCGGAATTGCTCTTCTAGCGAAGCAGGAAGCTTGGTGGGTAGGGCCGCGGTTTGATTGTGCGGGTCAAAGACCTTTGATCCCGCTTGGGTCATCTTTCCTTCCTCAATCATCCTGCGTGCGCGCTCGATGTTGAGCCGGGACCACGTGCTTCCCGGCTTGCGCGGCGTGAAAAGACGTGCGTATCGGGCGTTGTCCAGCTTTCTGATCTTGCCGTCGATCCACCCGAAGCAGATCGCCTCCTCGACGGCGGCTTCGTATTCGATCTGCGGACGGCCCGTTTCCCGTTTGTAATGGACCAGCCAAACCTCCGTCGCCTGTTTGTGATTTGCTTCCAGCCACGCGTGCCAAATGGCCCGGCACTCAGCGAAGAAGGTCTTCATGGTGGCCTCGGTCTGGTCGAGGAATCTGTGGAGTTGTCGCCTACTGATGCCTACCGCAGCGCCACTTCCAAGGGGAGCTTTTTCAGGGAGCTCACACGCAGAATGGAAAAGCCAATCACATCCCCGGCTTCATCTACTCTCTCCATGACCTGGTCGTTCTCGGTGGGGCGCGAGTAGCCGGGCTTTTGCTCAAAGACAACTTCTAAGAAGTCTGCCTCCGGGTCAAACCACATCTTCACGATTCTTTCGGCCATAGGACGGTGCCTTCCTTCACGCGGTCTGTCAAGTACGCCGTCACTACGAAAGCGTCGTCTTGACGGACCTTCACGACCACACAGAGATGCTTCCCACCGACTATTGTACGATGATAAAAGCGATAGTAAAGCCTCGAAAGGGGATCGCTTTCCGACCGGATGACGACCTCCGGCTCTCGAAGCGTCTCGGCAACTGCTTCCTGCGTTCGGGCCATTTCGGGGTGCTCCTCGATATGACGTCACCGTTCATCGGTCAGTCGAACAGTTCGCCCCTCGTAGTCGCTCAGTACCAGCATGAAGCCATGAGGTTATCATCAGACGGGGGACGAACACAATCGCGGGGCTAGCGTAAGCATCACACGTCCAACCCGATCGACCGCATCAAATCAAGCGCATTGCTGGCCTTGACGATTCCCGGCTGGAGCCGGTAATCAAAAACCAGCTTCCCGTTCTCGAAGCGATCCTCGAAGTGGGCATTGGCGGCGCGCGGGCCGAGTTCAGCGGCGATCTCGGCGAGCGCCAGATCGTGCGTGGTCACAAGTCCGATCGCGCCGCGCTCCGCCAGGCTGCGAACCATCGCTTCCGCGCCGCGCCGCCGGTCGTGGGAATTCGTGCCTTGCAGGAACTCATCCAGCAGAAACAGCACCGCGACCGATCCCTGGGTCAAGTCCACGATCTGTTTCAACCGCCGAATTTCAGCATAGAAGCGTGAGATGCCGCCTTGCAGCGAATCGAGCACGCAGATGGATGCGCCCACGGCGAGCGGCGACAGGCGCAGCCGCCGCGCCCGCACCGGGGCGCCGCATTGCGCCAGCACCGCGCTGATGCCCACTGCCCGCACGAAGGTGCTTTTCCCCGCCATGTTAGGCCCGCTGATGATGAGCACCCGCAGGCCATCTCCGAAGCACACGTCGTTCCGCACCGCCTCATGTTCCGGCAGGAGGGGATGGGCAAGACCTTCGGCCTCGAAGCAGGGTGAAACTGCGGTGAATTCCGGGAAGACGTCGGCGGGATGCTCGTAAACATAGCAGCCGAGCGATAACAGCGCCTCGAATTCGCCCACTGCGGCCAACCAGCGGCGCACGGCCGGTCCGGTCCTTCTGCGCCAAATCTCGACTGCGCATGCACACTGCAAGGTCCAGAACACAAACAGGTCGATCGAGGCGACGAACATGTTGGTGCGAGAATCGAGATACTCCACCAACCGATTCAAGCGAGCGATCCAGCGCGACGGAGGCAAACCCTCAGAATCGAGCGACCGGCGTAGCTCAACGAGCCGCGGGGCCGCGAACTGCTCGGCTTCCAGGCGACCCAGCACCCCGGCGAGCAATCCGAGATCGTGTGCAGCGCTTTGGACGGCGTGTGCGACGCTTTCCGCGCGTGGGCGATACCTGAGGTTGAGGCAGACGTTGATCGCACTCACGATCAAGGCCGGATACGCCGACCCCCAGACCATCCAAACCACAAGACTCGCCAGCCACAACCCTGCGAGGCCAGCGGCCATTAACCGCAGCCGCCCTGATGCCAGCAGCGGCGCACCTTCGCCCCACGCCGCCAAGCTTCCCGAAGGCTCGAGCGAGCGCGCATCCTCCGCCACCACCGCGAGGTCTTCTCGAAGGTCCAGCCGGTTCCCCAGTTCCGCAACGGCGGCGTGGCGGCCATGGACCAAATCAGGCGAGGCGGGCGTAAGCAGCCAATTGGCGAGTGTCTCCTGGCCGGCTCGGGTGCGTGCGGTGCAGAGCAGTTCGAATAGCGAGCCCGCGCCAAACAGGTCGAGGTCGCGGCTATATGGGTGCGAGGCGTTCTCGAACCTCTCGCCAGCTTCCCCGCTTCCCATCCACCGGTTCTCGAGCCGCGCCAATCCGCGTTCGTAGTAGGCCACAGCGCGGGAGCCCCGCTCTCGCCGCTTGAGCATGCGCTCGTGAATGACTGCCAGAACGACTATGGCGGTCAGGGGCGCCGCCACCCAGAAAACCGAGATGACCTTGGCTGCCAACGCCAGCCCGATCACAATCAGGGTTACGCCGCCCAGCACAAGCTTGCTGATTCCGAGCCTGCGATGCTGACGGTCATAACGAGCTTGTGTTGTTTTCAGGGCTTCCAGCCGTCGAAGATACTCGGCTCTGGGATCGCTGGGCTGCGCTTCGGCGGGCTGTTTGTTGTTGGAAGCTATCGCCATGCAATAGGCAAGGAGACCGGCGCTGTTGGGACGACCCTACTCGGTCACCTCGGGCCCCCGATTGGATCACGGTAACGCAGATGCGAGGAAACCGCCGGTGACAGCGACGATCGGCCTCAGCTGCTGGGTGGTTGGATCCGCCTGCACGCCAAAGTTCTCGAGCGCCGTGGCGCCGAGTAGATAAAGCGAATCCGCCGGGGCAAAAATCACAGGACACGTCAGCGACTCGTCGAGTTGGGGAATGGTGAGCACGGCCTCTCCGAGTAGCCGCCGATCGCGCCGCCCGTCTGCGAGAATAAAGTCCCGTGCTCGCAGAGGGCTGATGCCGATTTCCATGAGCCGCCCTTCGGGGACAAACGAATAGAGCGCGCCGGTATCCACCCAGAATTTCTCCTCGAAGAACCGGGAGCGCTCGGCCGGATTCGAAACCTTGACCCGAATCTGAAACATACCCATGGTTGAAGCCACCTGCATGGGCTTAAGTGCAAGTATACCGGAACTACTTCGCAATGCACAGGGCGACAGGGCCGCGATTACTCGTGGCGAGTGCGGCGGGGCAAAACCCCGTTATTCAGCATCCGTCATCTGGTCCACGAAAGCGCGAAAACCCTGTTTGCAAATCTCCTGTGTTCTGGATCGGAACAGCTTTTGGATGCCGTCGAAGTAGTCCGCCCCAGCATCCTCCTTATTTACCACGATCAGACGGGTGAGCGCCGCGCTACGTTCAGTCAGCGCATGCCCAATGAGGCTTCGCTGGTCCTGGTCAGTCTCCGGCATGCTCCAACCGAGAACGTACACGTCATCAGCGCTTTCGATTGCCAGGCGCTCGAGGCACCGAGTCTTCTCGATAAAACCAAGGTTCACACGCTTTGCAGGCTCGGTGGGAGGGATGATGCAAACAGCAAGAATCGTCGGGAACACGGCTCTTGGTTCAATGATGCCTGAGTATGTGACTTCGCCATGTTCGGCTAGCGGCACGCACGCCGGGCCGTCCTGCAAGAGGTAACCGGGGTCTCCCGTCTGGCCGCTCTTCGCCTGAGGCACGAGCCAACTCAGAGAGCCGTGTGGCTTCAGGATGCGGATTCGGTCACTTGGTGGGCACTGAAGCCAAGGTGGCAATTCCGCCATCCTGTCCTTACCGCATTCCAGATACCGACTGACATGGAAACCGTAACCCGTGAACGGATTCCAATTGTCTTCTGCGATTGCTTGAATGGCATGGTCGAGAATCAGATCATAGTTAAAGCTTACGAACGTGTGCTGGTTGCTCGTCGGTGGGTAGAGTCTGAATTGGTGCAGCAAGAATCTGTCAAGCGGGTCCCAATCAACATCCCAGTTCAATAGTGAAAAGAACTTGTTGATAGCATAGTTGAATCTGATTACGAGGGCGGTCCCTGATGGCCCCTCTTCGCCTGGCCCTTTGGCGAGGGCGTTGGCAAGGAGTTGCTCGATGGATTCCGCTCGCCGATTCGTGAATGCTCTTTTGAAGGCAAGCTTCGTCGCGGACGAGGGGTCGGCGTGCACAACCTCTCGCGCCAGCTTGGCGCAGTCGTCGCATCCGTACTGGAAGGCCTTCGCGTTCTCCAATTCAGCTAGCGTCGTTAAGATCGTGTCGTCGGAATCCGAATACTCCGCCATGACCTGCACGAAGTCAGACATGAGCGGAATCCGGCTCCCCGGCTTCTCCAAGGCCTTAGAAAGTCCCGCGCCCAAAAAGTAGACGATTTTCTTTGGACTCATTGGCGGTCCCTAGGTCCAGACCAAAAGCAAAAGGCCGCGATAACTCGCGGCCTTGGTTGAACTCTCGACTGTTAACTTCTGCCGGCCTGATGGTCGGCGCTACGCCTTCG
>CAWIUZ010000365.1:0-14982 GCA_963838915.1 uncultured Acidobacteriota bacterium | reverse complement strand
CAGGAACCGCGGCGGCCGCTTGACTCACTCCCACTCGATGGTGGCGGGGGGCTTGCTGGTCAGGTCCAGCACGACGCGGTTGATCTCGGGGACCTCGTTGGTCACGCGGGTGGAGATCCGGGCGAGCACCTCGGCCGGGATGCGCGCCCAGTCCGCGGTCATGGCGTCCTCGCTGGTCACCGGCCGGAGGACCACCGGGTGGCCGTAGCTGCGGCCGTCACCCTGCACGCCGACCGAGCGCACGTCGGCCAGCAGCACCACCGGGCACTGCCAGACCAGGGCGTCGAGCCCCGCCGCCGACATCTCCTCGCGGACGATGGCGTCGGCCTCGCGCAGCACCGCGAGCCGCTCCGCAGTCACCTCGCCGACGATCCTGATCGCCAGGCCCCGGGCCGGGGAACGGCTGGCGGCGGACGATCGCCTGCGGCAGGCCGAGCTCGGTGCCGACCTGCCGCACCTCGTCCTTGAACAGCCAGCGCAGCGGCTCGACCAGGCGGAACTTCCAGGTCATCGGGGTTTCAGGGGGAGAGAAGATCCATCTGGACGATGATTGGGCACTCGAAGTATTGCATGTGCCGGGCCACTCGCATGGGCATCTCGCCTTGTATGACAGCAAGCACAAGAGCGCCTTTGTAGGCGATGCCGTCCACGGGCGCGGTTGTCCGAAAGCAACGGGCGGGATGGCGATTCCCGTCACGTACTACTATGTCGACACGTATCTCAGCACCCTCCGCTACCTCGAGAGTCTCGAGATCGAAACGCTATATTCCGGGCATTGGCCTATTATGACCGGCGATGAAATCCGCGACTTCATCAGCGACTCGCGTCAAACCGTGGAAATCTTCGACCGTACCATTCTATCCAGTCTCGGGAAGCGTACCTCGGGACTCACTATGAAAGAGCTCATTGATGCGGTGTCGAATGCCGTGGGTGACTGGCCAAAAGAGACTTGGTCGCTCGCCATGTTTTCGGTGAATGGTCACATGGACCGGCTGCAACAGTTGGGTAAAGTCCGCGCGATTCGGGGCGCGTGGCCGGTGAAGTGGGAGCTGGCTTAAAAGCTCAAAGGAGAGCTGGAAAATGCCCAGAGCCATTCGTTGTTTGCGGGAATTGGTTATGGTTGAGCCCTGTTCTTTCAACGGCGGCGCTGCTTAACGCGCAGAATTACGTGAATGCCCAGTTGCCATGGCATGATCGGGTGATTGATTCCGACGGCAAGCTGCTTGCCTGGTATCACCCCGAAAAGAATCTCGGCTATGACCAGGTGCTCCACCTTGGTTGGGACTTCATCGAGCACAAGGTTCCCAACGACCAGCGCAGTGGCACCGGGCTGAAGATCTATCTGATCAACGCGGTCTTCGACGACAAGACGCTGCAGGGAATGAACTGGCAGCACGACCCCGCGATGGTTTTTGGTTCTTTCGTGGATTCTTTGGTCGCTTGGTATCCCTATTCGGGCGACGAAGAGGCTATCCAAGCGGTCCGCGGAATGCTCGACCATATGCTGGCACACGGCACAACCCCCGCTGACTGGAACTGGGCACGCGTGCCGTTCCCCACCAACTGCGACGATCAACCCGACTACGGCCATTGTATCCAGGATATGCCGAAGGATTTTTATGGCGGGATCGAAACCGACAAGGTCGGCGAATTGGGAATCGGCTATGCGCTCTTTTATGAAATGACCGGCGAGCGCAGATACCTGGAGGCCGCGATCCACTGCGCGGACGCTCTGGCCAAGCACGTTCGTCCCGGGGATGACGACCACACTCCCTGGCCGTTCCGCGTGGATGGGAAGACAGGAGAAGTCCTGGCGGGCGAGGAATACGGCGGCATCGTCGCTTCCTCGCTGCGTTTGTTCGATGAGCTGATCCGGCTGAAGGAAGGTGATATTGAGAACTACCGGAAAGCTCGCGATACGGCGTGGACCTGGCTTCGCGATCATCCCCTCAATCCCGATGCCAACGCTTATGACAAGTGGAGCGGCTATTTTGAGGACGTTCCGAAAAATCCGAAGAATGTGAACCAGGCGGCCCCGACTTACACAGCTTATTACATTCTCAGCCGGCCGGACCCGCTCGCCGTCGATCCTGACTGGGTCAACCACGTCGGTCATCTCATCGACTGGGTGCGACGCTCGCTGGGAAGAGGGCCGTTCTTGGGCGCATGGGGAGTTGATGAACAGGGCGAACCACCGACGTTTCACGGCTGCTGCTCACGCTCCGGCCTGGGCAGCGATACTTCCCGCTGGGCCGCGATTAACGCCCTCTATTACGAGAAGACCCACGACAGCCAGGCACGAGAAGACGCCTTTCGCTCCCTAAACTATGCGACCTATTTTGCCGCCGCAGACGGTAGGATTTCCTGCTGTGGTATCGGATTTGGTGGCCAGTACTGGTTCAGCGACGGCTACTCGGATTACCTGCGTCATTTTAATTGGGCCATGGGCGCCATGCCGGAGTTGGCGCCTATGAAGCAAGACCATCTGCTGCACGCTTCGACAGCGGTGCAACATGTGCAGTACGGGGATCGCAGCTTGCGCTACAGGACTTTCGATAAGGACGCCACCGAGGTTCTGCGGCTGGCTTACAGGCCCTCACGGGTTACCGCCGGTTCCCGGACTTTGGCGCAACGCGACGACTTGGCAGGCGAGGGCTACACGCTCGAGTCACTTCCCGGCGGCGATTATGTAGTTCGCATCCGGCATGTCCAGTCTTCTGAAGTTGAGGTGGCGGGTAAGTAGCGCGGCTGGGGTGACGATTGTGGTCGCGCCGGGGGCAACCACAACGATTGCCACGACGCGTTGTCCCACAGACTCGAGCGATGCCGTTTGGTCGGCCGCTGAGCCAATACGTTTCGGAGGGTTCCCCACTATGATCCGCAGTCTTTGTCTGGCAATCGTGAATTGTCTAGCGGTGATCATACTCGTCTCTTTTGCAGCTTATGGCCAGCAACAGCTTCCGGGCTGGGTTAACGCGCAACTGCCATGGCAGAAAGCCGTGATTGATGCCAATGGCCGGCTACTGGCTTGGTACCACCCCGAGAAGAGCCAAGGCTACGACAAAGTCCTGCGGCTTGTCTGGGATTTCATGGAGCACAAGGTGCCCAACGACCCGGCCACAGGACTCAAGGTTTACCTGCTCAACGCAGTCTACGACGACAAGACGTTACAGGGTTGGAACTGGCAAGGTAATCCGGCGAGCTTATATGGGCAATTCGTAGACTCGCTGTTGGGATGGTATCCATACTCCGGAGACGATCAAGCCATCGAGGTGGTGCGCTCCATGCTTGACTACCAACTCGCCCACGGCACCACGCCGGCGGACTGGGATTGGGCGAGCGTTCCCTATGCGACCAATTGCAAGAACGCGCCCGAGTATGGTGGTTGCCTGCAGGACGTGCCACGCAACTTCATCGGTGGCATTGAAACCGACAAGCTGGGAGAGCTTGGCGTTGGCTATGTCCTCTTTTATGAAATGACGGGTGAGCGCAAATACCTGGATGCCGGCATCAAGTGTGCCGAGGCATTGGCCAAACACGTGAAGCCCGGCGACGCCGATCACACACCTTGGCCTTTTCGTGTGGACGCGAGGACGGGCCGCCTACTGGGCGGCCGCCTGAATGCGCACTCGACGGAGGTCACGGACGGAGAAGACTACGGGGGGATGGTGGTTGCCAACGTTCGACTCTTGGATGAACTGGTCCGTCTGAAAGCAGGCGACACCGAGAGCTTTGACGAGACGCGCGCCGTCGCTTGGAAGTGGATTCTTGCCTACCCGATGCGGAATGACCGTTGGAGCGGGTATTTCGAAGACGTCCCTGAGAACAAGAAAAACCTCAACCAGGCCGAGCCGACCATGACGGCCTACTATATTTTGACGCGTCCTGACCCCGCTGCCGTCGACCGTGAATGGGTCAACCACGTTGGCCACATTATCGATTGGGTGCGGCGGTCGCTTGGCCGCGGCCCCTATTTCCAAGCTTGGGCTATTGATGAACAAGGTGAGCCGCCAAACTTCCAAGGCTGCTGCTCGCGCGCCGGACTGGCCAGCGACACTTCCCGCTGGGGGGCGATTAACGCGATGTATTACGAGAGGACCAACGATGCCCAAGCCCGCGAGGATTCCTTTCGCTCGTTGAACTACGCCACCTATTTCGCAGCCTCCGATGGAAAAATCTCCTGCTGCGGCTTGGGGTTCGAGGGGCAATACTGGTTTGATGACGGCTATGGCGACTACTCCCGGAATTTCTCTTGGGGCATGGGCGCCGTTCCAGAGTTCGCTCCGGCGGGTGAAAACCATTTGTTGCGTTCTTCGTCCGTGGTGCAGAAAGTGATTTACGCCGATCGCTCTATTCAGTATCGGACGTTCGACCCGTCAGCCACGGAAGTACTTCGGCTCCATTTCAAGCCGGCGCAAGTCGGCGCTGGCAGCGTTTCGTTGCGGCAAGGCGACGGCCTCAGCGAAGATGGATACACTGTACAGCCCCTCCCCGGCGGCGACTTCGTGATTAAGGTACGGCACACGCACTCCGGGGAGGTCAGGATCGCGGGGTGAGGCAAGAAAGCAAGAATCTTCCGTGACAGAGGAGATGACATGCAGCGTCGCCATCGCACTCCCGCTTTGGCGCTGGTTCTAACCTTGAGCGCGGGTTCCTTACTTCCGGGCCAACAGAGAAACCGGCTGAATGGCCACCCGGTTGTTCTGGACGTCCAAGGCAAATTGCTTTCTTGGTTTACGCCGCAGGATCGCGCCTACGACCATGTGGTAAAGCTGGCTTGGGATTTCATCGAGAATAGGGTTCCTGTTGAGTCGAACGGTTTGAGGGTTTATCTGGTGCACTCCACGTTCGACCCCGCCACCCTCCAAGGCACCGACTGGCCGCACAATCCGGCAGGATTATACGCCATGTTCGTGGACTCGGCCCTGGCGTACTACGCTTACTCAGGCGATAAGACGGCGCTCGATCGCGTGCGCGAGATGCTCGATTACCAGCTCGCCCACGGCACTACGCCGTCCGCTTGGGAGTGGGCGAGTGTCCCGTATGCGAGTTCTGAGCCGGGGGCGACGGAGTATTTCGGCGCCGATGATGTAAAGTTTTGCGAAAAACTCCGCCCCGGCGCCGGCGCCTGCGGGCGCGGTGACGGTCACTTTGCGATCCAGCCGGACAAGGCTGGAGAACTGGGACTGGGGTATCTGAAATTCTACGAACTGACGGGGGATGCAAGGTACCGCGACGCCGCCTTGGCGTGCGCTAATGCCCTGGCTCTGCATGTGCGCGTTGGCGACGTGACGCACTCGCCTTGGCCATTTCGGGTATATGCGCACACGAACGTGGTTCGTGACGAGTATACCGCCGACGTCATCTCCAGCATCAAGCTGTTCGATGAGCTGCTTCGCCTGGGATTTGGTGACCCGGCGCCCTATCACCGGGCGCGGCGCCTGGCTTGGGACTGGTTGATGAAATATCCACTCCGCAACAACGTGTGGAGCGGCTATTTCGAGGATGTTCCGAGCGATCCCAATCTCGTTAATTGGAATCAGTACTCGGCCGGAGAGACGGCCCGCTACCTGTTGCAGCATCCCGAGACTGATGCGGAGTGGAAGCCGCACGCCCAAGAGTTGCTGACTTGGATTGAGAAGACCTTCGCCGTCGATGTCCCCGCCAGCCCACAATACCGTTTGGTCCAGCAAGAACCCATTCAGCACGGGCAGCAGTGGGGGGCCAATGCGATCTCCGAGCAGACGGTCGAAGACATGGACAAGATGGGCAGTCACACGTCTCGATACGCCTCGGTTTGTGCGTTGTTTTACGAAAAGACAGGCGATGAAGGTTTCAAGGAAAAGGCCTTTCGCGCATTTAATTGGGCCAGCTACATGGCCGACGAAGACGGTTTGATCACCGAAGCTATGGCGGAAGACGAGTTCTGGTTCTCGGACGGGTATGCAGATTTCATCCGGCACTTCCTGGCCGGAATGGGCTCCGTGCCGGAGTGGTCCCCGCCAGCGGAAAACCACCTGCTGCGCTCTTCTTCGGTAGTTGTGAAGGTGACTTACGCAACCCGTGATGTGAGCTATACGACGTATGACGGAGATGCGACCGAAGTCTTGCGGCTGGATTTCCAGCCGCAGCGCGTCACCGCCGACGGCACACCTCTCCGCGCCCGGACCGACCTGAACGAGCCCGGCTGGATCTTTGACGCGAAGACCGGCGTCCTGCGGGTAAGGCATGCGAAGGCACGTGACATCAACATCAGTGAGAAAAGCAGTGATTAGCGCTCAGAACCGCTGGCCGGCTCTCCCCCCAGGCTCTTCAAGAAGACATCACGAAGCATTTCGGTTTCCCGATTAGCTTTGTTCCCTTTAAGTTCCTCGAACCGGAGGCGCGCGTGGCGCGCCGCTTGCGCCTGGCCGGCCTGCTCGTAAAGCGCCGCCAAGCGATACCACGCATCCGCCAAGCTCGGGTCCAGGCGGATGGCCTTCTCCAGATCACCCGTCGCGCTGCTGCGATCGCCCTGCCGTTCGTGAACCTTGCTTAGCGCCAGATAGCACAAGCTACAGCGAGGGATCGCGCGTGCAGCAATTGCGAGGTCCTTCAGCATGAGATCGTAATCGCGGGACTGGAGCTTGATCAGGCAGGCAGCGTCCAAGTAGAAAAGATATGCTGACGGGTTGGGGTCGCGCAAACCTTGAGCGGCAGTTCTCTCCGCCTCTTCGACCTGTCCCTGCACGTAGAGGGCAAAGGCCATCATCACTCGGGCCGGCGAGAAATCCGGCTGAGCCGCAAGGAGCGCGCGGCAGGTTTCGATTGCTTCGGCCTCTCGTCCACCCAGGAACTGGCCCAAACCAAGGCCAAGTTGGAGAAAAGGGGAGTTCTTCTGTAAGCTCGCCGCTTTCTGGAATACCGCCAGGGCCCGCTGGTAATTCTGTACCCTGAGGTAAAACAAGCCCAAGTCGAGGGCATAGTTCTCTTCCGTGGGAGCGGCGGTAAATGCTGCGGCGAGATCCCTTTCGGCCTCTGTGTTTTTCTCCAGAGCTGCTTCGATCTTGCCGCGCAAGTAGGAGCGCGCCACTTCGCCGGACGGCGCAGTGGGCGGCGCCTTAGCGAGCGTGGCGAGCGCATGGGAATATTCCTTGAGAGCCAGTTCTGCGAGCGCAAGATTGTAGTAACCCTCGAATAACTGAGGGAAATCCTTGACGGAACGCTCGAAAACCGCCGCGGCCTCCGTGTACAAGTCCTGCTCGGCAAGGCCGGCGCCTGTGCGCAAGAGAATCTCGGCGGGGACTCGAGGCTCGGCAAGGAACTCTGGTACTAACTTCCGAACCGTGCTCGTGTCTCCTTTGGCTAGGGCCTCTTCGATTTGATCCTCAAGCGACCTCTGGGCGGCCTCGGCGAATATGCCGCTTGCCGTCTGCTCGGAAACCGCAAATTCCGGCCAGGCGGCTTGCGCAGACTTCGTGTTTTTCGAAGCCTGCGGCACTTGCCGCCATATCCCTGCAGGGGCACGCCATGTCATGCCCCTCCCGGACGCTGGAGTGCCAGCCGCAAGGAAAACTGCAGCAAGCAGAAGGGGCACTGTTTTCAGCGCCGCCAGAGATCGAGCGGCGTGGCGAGAATCCCCGCGTATGCGGCCAGCGGCTCTGATTAAAGAGACTTGGTGCATGATGGTGAGATTTTGCCACGTGCCAGGCTGATTTGCACGGACGTATTCTTTCGCGACCAGCATGCCCGCGGCACCTTGCGGGGTAGCGCGGACCCTAGTGCGCCGGACCGCGGTGGTCGGGGGGGGCGAACTGCCCGGTGCTGAACAGATCTGCCAAATCGCTCTTTTGAGTCTGTGGTTGGCACGCCGTTGGTGAGGGGGACTGCACCGTCGCTCGTAGCCCGAGCAAAAGCGGTCTGGCAGGGGAGAATATGTGACTGTCTTGTGAAGTAAATCGGCAAAAGGCAAGTACATGCGGCGAAATTGCTTGACAGTCTCAACGGAGCCATGCTAGGTATGCTACACAGGCAAAAATACAGAATATCGAATCACAGGACTGCGGTGGCTGAATTAACACGTTGAACTTAACCGGCCTTTAGAGGAGGTAAGCATGTGTTCCCGCAAGTTGTCCCTTCCGATCCTAGCATTGCTTTTGGCCCTGGATTGGGCGCCGGCGCTAAAGGCTCAGTTGAATCGTGGTGTGCTGGAAGGCGTGGTGGTTGACGCGCAAGGCGGGGTTGTGCCCAACGTCGATGTTACTGTCACCTCTGTTGAAAGAAACGAGGCCCAAACGGTGAAGACGAATAGCGCCGGTTATTACCGCGTCGAGGCGCTGATCCCAGGACAGTACCGCGCCCGTTTTGCGGCTGCGGGATTCTCGCCGGAAGAACTCATCGGCATCGAGGTGGCGGCCGGGCAAGTCCTCCGCCAGGACGCCACGCTCAAGGTCGGTGCGGTGCGCCAGCAAGTCGAGGTGACCGCAGCTCCATCACTGGTTGAAACTTCGGCTTCCAACTTCTCCACCACCGTCGGGGCGAGCACGGTCGAAAACATCCCGTTGGCCGGCCGCGACCTGCAACAGCTTGTCTTCCTCTTTCCGGGAGTCAATTCTGTGGCTGGCCCACCGGGAAGCAATTTCGGCTTTAACAGCCAAGACGGGACTTTTCCGGACCCTAGCCACGTGGAGGGTTCCGATCTTTCGGTGAACGGCGGGCAAGGCGGCGCCAACGCCTGGTACTTGGACGGGAACCTGGATCTGTCGGGCCTGGACGAGAACCTTACGGTAAACCCCTCGCCTGACGCAGTGGCGGAATTCCAGGTTATCACCGAGGCGTTTTCGCCGGAGTATAGCCGCACGGGTGGGGCCGCCTTCAACGTGGTTCTCAAGTCAGGGACCAATAAACTTCACGGAGACGTTTACGAGTTTGCGCGCAACGATGCCACCAACGCGCGCAACCCCTTCACCTCGGTGAGTTCCACAGGCCAGCTCATCAAGAGCCGGCAACTCCGCTTCAACAACTTCGGCGGCACCCTGGGTGGGCCCGTGGTGCTTCCGCATATTTACAACGGCAAGGACAAGACCTTCTTTTTCGTTTCCTGGGACACGACGATTCTCCACCTGATCGGCACGCAAACTTACACCGTCCCCACGCCTCTGATGCGCCAGGGCGATTTCAGTGAGGATCCCAATACCGCGCAATATGGCCTGTGGGATGCATTTACTACCCAGGGGCCGAACGCGCAAGGATTGTTTGACCGCACCGCTTTCGGGACGCCACTGGTTATGAATGGGTGTCAGGCTTCGGTCATCAATGACCCGGCCAATGCGGGGAAGCAGACGTGCAATTTTGCCACCAAGCTGCCCGCCAATCGGCTCGATCCCGTCGCCATGTTCTATATGAACTCCTTCCCTCTGCCCAACTACAACAATCCCCTGAGTAGTTGTCCGCAGTCTTTTAGCGGTAACTACCAGACCTGCGCTAACTATCTGGGGACGATCGGCAGCAGCCAGGACCCCAACAATATCTCCGTCAAGATTGACCACCAGTGGAGTGACAAGAGCAAGTTTTTCGGTGAATGGCTCTATAATCCGCTGAAGTACGTCAACTACCGGGTGCCTTGGACAGGAGCGACATTCCCCTGGTCGGGGACGGGGTGGGGCAGCAATTACGACGTGAATATGGCGAATCAGGTCATCGCCTTCGGGAATACGTATACGATCAGCCCGACTTTCGTCAACGACTTTCGCGTGAGTTACAGCCGCCAGGCGATGACCACCAACCCCAAGCATCCTTACCCGGAGAGCATTACAGACCAAACGCAGGTCCAGCAGGTCTTGGCGGCGTCGCAAATCCCGGAAGACCCCTATTTTCCGATGCCCAACATCAACATCAGCACCCCCAGCGGCGGCGGTATAGGCTTCGGACCTGTAAACTGGGTTAATATGTTGACCGGCTCGGAAGCCTTCACCTTCCTCGACAACGTTACCAAAATTCTTGGCAAACACACGATGAAAACCGGCTTCCTCTACCGCCTGGAGCACAGTTGGTATGAAAGCGGCTACGGCACCAACTTCAGCTTCAACGGTGACAATAGCGTGGACTCGATTAGCGGTATCGGGGGAGGAGCCGGCCTAGAGCAGTTCATGCTCGGGGCAGTGGGTAGCTCTGGTCGTGACGGAGACGGCGGCTTGATGTTTTCCCCTCGCCTCCGCGATCGTTACTGGGGATTTTACTGGCAAGACGACTACCGGGTGAGCCGCTCCCTGACCGTGGACTTTGGCCTTCGTTATGACATCTATGGCATGTTTAAAATCAATCAGCATCCCATGTCGAATTTCTGCCTGAACTGCCCCAACTCTGTGACCGGCCTTCCGGGCAAGATCGTCTATGAGGGCGACCCGCAGCTTCCCAAGAATCATGACATCTTCCCCGCCAACAAGACGGACCTTGGACCTCGCCTCAATTTTGCCTGGGCGCCTTTTGCCGACCGCAAAACGGTGTTCCGCGGTGGCTACGACATCTTCTATAGCAACGCTTTCCAGGGCGCGATCTCGCCGGGACAAACCCCTTCAAACTTCCCCGGCTGGTCGCCCGAATATGATTGGAATGGAAGCTGGACACCCGGATGCGCGGCTCTGAGCGGCCAGTGTGTTTCGTTTCCGCTCGGCGACACCACAACGAACAAAGCCGGCCTCACCATTCCCCCTAGAACCAGCGGATTCCCTGCTATCCAGCATAGTCCGCTGCTCGGCTTCCCCTATCTGCAATTCTTGAGCCCCGTGAGCCATGACCCCATGGTCCAGATGTGGAGCTTTCAGGTCGAGCGGGAGTTGCCGGGCAACTTCATGGCCAGCGTCGGTTATGTGGGCAACCACGGAACGCATCTGCTCGGGGAGCCTTTTCGCAACTTCAATCACGTCTCTACCAAAGACATGCTTCAGTACAAGTCGAGCCTCTCCTCCGATGTCCCCATCACCAACATTTACTCGGGTACCACCGCGGCTGCGTTGCAGTCGGTTTACGGATCATCAACGCTTCCTCTAAGTACGCTGTTGAAGCCGTGGCCGTTCTACGGCGCGGTGGCAGGGCTTGTTGACGCAACCGCATTCGATGGGACCACGGTTTATCATGGGTTGAATGTTAAGGTCCAAAAGCGGCTTTCGCACGGCCTCCAGTTCACGGTGGCGTATACCAATTCGAAGAAAATCAACAACGCCATGACCGCAACAGTGTCCGGCTGGTCGTCGGTCAATCCGGTCACCTGGACCAAGGCCGGCGGAACGGGCGGGCGAGCCGGACAACTGAGTGGCTTGAACTCAGCCAACTACCAGGATTGGGATAACCGAAAAGTCGATCGATCTATTTCCCCGGACGATATTTCACAAATTTTCAATTTCGCAGGGACCTATCAATTGCCCTTCGGGGCCGGCAGGGCCTTCTTGAATCAAAAAGGCCCCTTGAACGCAGTGTTCGGAGGATGGCTGCTGACGGCCAATTTCAATGCCGAAACCGGCGTGCCCCTTCCCATCTCCTGCCCCGGCGACCAAATCGGTAATGGCCGATGCGATCTGATCGGCAGTCCTAGCTTCTCTCAGAATCGCAGCAAAGCGGAAAAAATCGCCGATTGGATCAATCCTGCCGCGTTTGTCCCCGCTTTCGGATCGGATGAGAGTTTCTGGGCGAACTACTCTGAATTGGATCCGCGAGCCTGGCAATTCGGCACCATGGGCCCGAGGCTGGCGAATTTTCGCTCGCCGGGTTTCTGGAACGTCGACACCTCGCTGGGTAAGCAGTTCCATATCAACGAGGAAAAATACTTTGAACTTCGCTGGGAGGTTTTCAACGCGCTGAACCACCAGAACCTGGCTCTTCCCAACACGGGCTTTTGCCTGCCACCTACGGAAAGCGGTGGGACGGACCTGGTCCACCAGGCTGGGTGCCAGTTCGGGCGAATTACCAACATTGCCACCGACCCCAGGGCTTTAGAATTCGCCTTGAAGTTTCACTGGTAGTTTGCAGGGACGGCCTTACGCCGCCTCGTGGCGAGATAAACTCACCCTTGCAACGCCACACTGATCGCCTTTTGCCACCCCGTCGTAGGGGCAACCGCCTGTTGCAGGGGTACCCCTCGTGCGTGCCCTTGGTTACGCAAGCTCACTCGAGAAGGAGGGCACCCACAAGGGATGCCCCTGCACGCCATCTCGCAGAGGCTGGCATTACCTACAAGAAAAAGTCTATATTATCAAGTTTCCGAACGAAGTGTGCAGTGGCTGGCTGCGGGCTTTGACGAAGATTTGGGAGAACAGGGCTTATGAATCGACGACCGGTTTGTATCCTAGAACGTGCTTTCGAGGCTTTTCGCACCGGAGCATACGTCGCAATCTTGCTAGCCTCGGGTTTTCTGAACCTTGCACTCCTGACGAGAGAGGCCAGAGCCGAATCGCGTGAAATCAAGGACCCGGAGGTGAAAAAACTTTACAACGAGCTGGCCGATAAAGGCTGGATCATTTTCTCCGCCAAGACCGAAAAAGGAGACTACGATCTCTTCATCTCGCGTCCCAACGGGTCTCATCTCCGCAATCTAACTCGCACTCCAGGAACGAATGAGCTGGGCGTCCGTCTCTTCCCTGACCAAAAGAGGATTCTGTATCGCCGGATTGATACGATGAAGCCGAAGGTGGATTACAGGCAACTCGACCACGGCGTTCTGATGATCGCCAATGCCGATGGATCGAATTCCCGGGCGCTAGGGGCAGAGGGCGACTATCCCTGGGCAACGCTAAGTCCGGATGGTAAGCAGATCGCCTGCTTATACAGGAAGGAAGGGAAGATTCGGATTTTCGATCTTCAGAGCTTGAAGATGGTGAGGGAGTTGCCGCGCCAGGGAATCTTCTGGCAACTTGGCTGGTCCCCCGATGGCAAGGAGTTTTGCGGGACTGCGAACGTCGAGGGGCGGGAGTGGAACATCGTGACCTACGGTGTCGAGAGTGGCAAGCTGACCCTCATCAGCCGCGCCTTGAACTGCACACCTGAATGGTTTCCCGACTCACGAGGCTGCATCTTTTCTCACCGAAATACCAGCCTCGCTTCGGACGACGGCGGTGCGGCGGCAAGGAAGATCGCCAACGACCCGAACTATAGCTGGACCATGCTCATGATGGCCGACAGGGAGGGGAAGGAACGTAAGCTGGTGGTGGCCGAACAATTCAAGCATCTCTACTTTGCTTGCGTATCCCCGGATAACAAATACGTGATCTATAGCAGGCTCGACAAAGACGGTAGTCTGGCCGGTCCCATGGCGGTAATTCGTCTGGCCGACACTCCGATCATCGACGGCTCCTGGATGGCAGTGGAGGAGCAGTACGCCAAGCACGCGAAGCGAGGGCCCATCTTGCATCTGGATCTTCCACCCGGCTTTCACCCGTACTGGACTAATGCCAAACTCGGCGGGGAGTGAGCGATTGGAATCTCCGCCGGAGACACCTTCGCATTCGCAAGAGTCAGCGGGCACAGCCACGCCTGCGGCGCGTGAATGGCCCGCCGGTCCGGGCCCCCTGCGAGCCTTTGCGCTTATCGGTGGACTGGTGGTGAGCGTGTGGTGGCTGGGGCACAGGGTCCAGGACGGCAGCGACGGAGTAATTACCCATGCCGGCCGGATCGAAGTGACGGCACGCCTCTTGGAGAGACCTCCGGAGTTTCCGGCGAGAGGCTCGTACATGTACACGTACGTCTTGAAATACCAGGTGTTGATGGTCCACCGTCAGGACCCTCAAGGTGAATACAAGCTGAAACCCGGGGATGTAATTTTCGTGGGTCAATACAAGCCGTGGCTGCCCCGCTCTGAAATAAAGGACGACGCTTGGGGCGACTCGCCGCTGGGTGGCAAGCTTACACGATTCGTGGCGGGAGAGGCGGACCGCATGGCCCTTGACTATGAACTGCAGGACTTAGCTCCCGCGGGCGTGCTTGATTACTGCTATCCCCAAAGGGTCAATCGTTTCTTCGCGGTCTGGACCAATCCCACGTCCCTGTAGGACATAAATTAAGAATGGTCTTCACTACGCACATTTTTGTTTTCTATTTTCTTCCACTTTTTCTCCTGGTCTATTTCAACCTGCCTTACCGATGGCGCAACTTTTTCATTACGCTCGTGAGCTACGTGTTCTACGGCTGGTGGAAGCCGTGGTTTGTCATCCTGATGATGACCTCAACCATCATGGACTTTACCTGGGCCCGGATCATTGCGAGGCCGGGGGCATCCGCCAGGAGCCGGAAGGCCGCTTTACTGGCTTGCTGCGCAATGAATCTGGGGTTCCTCGGTTTTTTCAAGTACTACATGTTCTCGGCCGAGAGCCTGAACTCCTTGCTGCAGCTTGTAGGGATGTCCACCTTCCGAATCCTGCGTGTGACTCTTCCGATCGGGATTTCGTTTTACACGTTTCACAGCCTGAGCTACGTGATTGACGTGTATCGCGGGCACGCAAAACCGGCCAAACATTTTTTCGATTACGCTTGCTTTGTGGCTCTCTTCCCGGATCTGGTTGCCGGGCCGATCATTCGCTACCGTACCCTGGCCGACCAGATTACCTACCGCGAACATACGCTGCCGCGCTTTGCCTCGGGCGTATCGATCTTCATTCTGGGTTTTGCGAAGAAAATCCTGTTGGCCAACACGATGGGGAATGTCGCTGACGCCGTATTCAACGCCGCGGCGCCGGGCATGGTGGCGGCTTGGGCCGGAGTGTTGGCCTTTGCGTTTCAAATCTATTTTGATTTCTGTGGCTACTCGGATATGGCCGTGGGCCTGGGACGCATGATGGGCTTCGAATTCATGAAGAACTTCGATGCTCCTTACAGGTCGGAAAGCATCACCGAGCTCTGGCGGCGCTGGCACATTTCGCTATCGAGTGTGCTGCGCGACTACCTTTACTTACCTCTGGGCGGAAATCGCAAGGGGGAGTTGAGGACCTACATCAACGTGGCGATCGTAATGCTCGC
>CAWIUZ010000364.1:0-4916 GCA_963838915.1 uncultured Acidobacteriota bacterium | reverse complement strand
GAAGTAAGTCCTTTTCCAGAAATTAAAATTTGATGTCCATGAAAACTAAAGCTGCGATTCTGGTTTCGTCCTTTGCCGTGTTGCTGTTTGTCGTTGTGGGTTCCCTTGGGGGCGTGCACGCTTCCTCAGGCGACGGCTCCTACCGACAGATGCAGGTCTATAGCGAGGTATTGTCACGCGTACAAGAGCGAGTACGTGGAAGTTCCAAACATTGCCCAAGGTGACGGACGGAGCATTGCACGGGCTGGTGGAATCGCTGGATGCAAACTGCAGCTACCTGACGCCCGAGGCTTATAAGGCGCTCAAGGCTCACAAGTCGGAGGCGAAGGGAGAGATTGGAGCGACAGTCTCGAAACGCTTTGGATACGCAGACGTGGTTTCTGTGCTGCCAGGGTCACCGGCGGATTCTGGGCGCCCATTGCCAAAGAGAACGTCAAGGTCGACGGCGACCGCAGCATCGGCATGGAGCGCTCGGAGGTGCGGTGCGTCGAGTGTGACGCGCACCTGGGCCATCTCTTCGATGACGGCCCCAAACCCACCGGCTTGCGCTACTGCATGAACTCGGCCTCGCTCAACTTCGTGAAGAGCTAAAGTCGGTCGCAGCTATTGCTTGAAGATCACCATTCCCAGCGGCGGAATGTCGAGCAGCAAGGAATGGCCCTGTCCGTGAGTAGGGACCGCATCGGTGTGGCATCCTCCAAGGTCGCCTTCGTCGGTGCCGCCGTAAATGGCGGCATTACTGTTCAACACTTCGTGCCAGTGTCCCTCGTGAGGCACGCCGACGCGATAGCCGCGCCGCGGTACTGGCGTGAAGTTACAGGCCATCACGACGGGGCCGGTGCCATCGTGCGAAGCCGCATGAAGGTCAGCACGCTGTTGTCGGAGTCGTCGGCGTCAATCCAGCGCCAGCCTTCGCTGCCCTGCGTCCAATCGAACTTTCCTGAATCGACGATGATCCCTCCGATCGAATTCCCGTGGCCGCCCAGGAACTTGGTCAGCGAGTGAACGATGATGTCTGCGCCCCATTCGAATGGCCGGCAAAGGTAAGGCGTGGCCACCGTGTTGTCGATCATGAGCGGGATTCCCGCCTCATGAGCGATCTTCGCCACCGCCTCGATATCCAGCATGTCGTTCTTGGGATTGCCCAAGGTTTCCGCGAAGATGAGTTTGGTTTTTGGAGTTATGCATCGGCGGAAATTCTCCGGGTTTGAAGGGTCGGCGAAGGCCGCTTCGATCCCCATCTTCGGGAGAGTGTGATGGAATAAGTTGTAGGTGCCGCCATAGAGACTGTTGGACGAAACGATCTGGTCCCCGGCTTGCGCGATGTTCAGGATGGCGAGTGTCTCAGCAGCTTGGCCGGACGCCGTCGCCAGCGCCGCCACTCCGCCTTCCAGCGCCGCCACTCTTTCCTCGAGAACCCCCCAGGTGGGATTCATGATGCGGGTGTAGATGTTGCCGAATTCCTTTAGCGCGAAAAGATTCGCGGCGTGGGTTGTGTCCTTGAATACAAACGAAGTGGTCTGGTAGATGGGCACCGCGCGCGCCCCGGTTGTTGGATCGGGATGTTGTCCTCCGTGAAGTGCGATCGTG
This sequence comes from uncultured Acidobacteriota bacterium, assembly GCA_963838915.1. Classification (GTDB taxonomy): domain Bacteria; phylum Acidobacteriota; class Terriglobia; order UBA7540; family UBA7540; genus CAVROP01. The sequence continues at coordinate 3,326 of CAWIUZ010000364.1, read as the reverse complement.
TCGAATCCAGGTTTTCTTTCCAAAAGATCCTCCCTCGTGAAGTAGTGTGTGTTACTCCGAACCCGTTCGATGTCGTCCTGACCGACAGCGGGCCTAGAGACGGCGACGTCGGGGTCGTGTGTTAAACCGCGACCGCCTCTGCTGTGCTCAGGTATCGATCTTCAAACTCGGCCAACTTGGGCCGAATGGCTTCCTCCTCTTCTACGCAGCCCCGCACCGCGCCAATCGTCTTCAGGCCGTTGCCGGTGATGGTGATAACGATGGACTCTTCGGGATTAATTCGTCCTTGCGAGAGCAGCTTGCGAGTCACCGCCACGGTGACGCCGCCGGCCGTTTCGGTGAAGATGCCTTCCGTTTCAGCCAAGAGGCGGATGCCCTCGACAATTTCCGTGTCGTCAACATCCTCGCCCGCGCCGCCTGACTCCAGAATTCGCTTCACCGCGAGATAACCATCCGCAGGATTGCCGATGGCGAGAGACTTCGCGATGGTGTGCGGCTTCTGCGGTTCGATTTCGGGGGTGCCGCGCTTGACCGCCGTAGTGATCGGCGAGCAGCCCGTCGCTTGCGCGCCGAAGAACTTCGTGCTCGCCGTCTGGACCCAGCCCAACTCTCTCAGCTCATCAAACGCCTTGTAGATCTTGGTGATGAGCGCGCCCCCGGCCATGGGCACGACGATGTTCTGCGGCAGGCGCCAGCCAAGCTGCTCGGCGATCTCAAACCCCACCGTCTTCGAGCCTTCAGCGTAATAGGGCCTCAGATTCACGTTGACGATTCCCCAGGAGTATTTCTGCGAGACTTCGGAACAGAGACGATTCACCTGGTCGTAGTTGCCCTGGACTTTAACGAGGGTGGCGCCATAAATACGCGTCGCGACGACTTTCTCGGGTTCGAGGTCGGCGGGAACGAAGATGAAGGTCTTGAATCCGGCGGCCGCGGATTGCGCCGCCACGGCATTGGCGAGATTGCCGGTTGAAGAGCAGCCTACGGTGTCAAAGCCGAACTCGCGCGCCTTACTAAGCGCTACCGCCACTACGCGGTCCTTGAAGGACAACGTGGGGTGGTTAACCGCGTCGTTCTTGACGTAAAGCTCACGCACTCCAAGTTCGCGCGCCAAGCGCGGGGCAGCGACGAGCGGAGTGAAGCCTGTCTGCTTGCCCACCAAGGGCTCGCCATCGAGCGGCAGCAATTCACGATACCGCCACATGTTGGCGGGGCGATCGCGGATGTCCTCACGCCGCAGGTCCGCCCAGAGCTTCCCGTAATCGTACACGACCTCCAAGGCCGCCCAACACTCATCACAAGCGGCCCGCGGTTCTAAAGGGTACGTCCGGGAGCATTCCCGGCATTTGAGATGAATAGCGTAACTCACGACTCCTCCAATCGATTCCCGCGTTCGCAGGAATGACTTCTGCATAACTCTCACCTGAGTTGCCCGATTTGGGTTGGGGAAATAACCGGAGGTCGTCGAAGAGGCTTAAAAATCAAAAGCCCCTTCCGGCTGGGAAGAGGCTCATCGAACATCTGTCGGCCCCTCTCATCTGCCCCATATCCGGGCGGGAGTTGGCACCTGTCCCCCGATCTATTATCGGAGCGGTTGTCGTGGCGTCATCGGGCCCGTCCCTCGGCCACTCTAGATGAGATTCAGGGTTACTGAATCAAATATTCAATTGTCTTAAACATGCTACGGGAAAAGCAGGAAGCGTGTCAAGAGAAAATCACACCAATTTGTCATGTTTAAACTCGCATGATGGTTCGTTCGCGTGTATCGCGTCACTGACCAGTCCCGCCCGAGGCAGGGCGCGGAGGCGGGGGCACGATGGCCATCGGCACTCTGGCAAATGCCACGCGGTCATGTGCCGGGTCGAGCACGTTCACCTGCAAGGTGTAGCGGCCAGGATGGAACTTCTCAAGAGGAATTTGCACGAAATAGCTGGCTTTGCCGTCGGAGGACTTCCCCACTGTTCCGGCGAACGGGCCGGCATCAGCCACCTTCGCTCCTTTCCGGAAAAACGCCAGCGCCACCGAGGGTGGGACCGCCACGGAGTTTGCGCCTTCCGCCGCGTTTGCTTTCGAGATTGGTTTTCCGGAGTAAGACTGGAGAAGCACGAAAAGACTCTGATTGGTTCGGAATACGTTGGTCACGCTGGGCAGTACGGTTTTGCCCTCCAGCTTCAGCGGATCGTCGTTCGCATCTCGCGACTTGGCTTTCTTAGCCTCATTGCCTTTCACTTCGTTCGAGAGCACCACCGAACTGAGGGCGAGTCCACCCGCGGGGACGGGAGGCAGATCGAGCGGTTCCTCAAAAGTCCCCATCTTGCCGGTCTCGTTTTCTCTGACCAGGACTTTCAGTTGATACTTGCCGGGGGGCAAGATCAGGCTTCCTTCGTAGAGGAAATTGCCCGCCACCAGCATGTCGTAGGATTCGCCGCTCACCTTCACCGGCAGTGTATCTCGCAGCACTCCGGCCGGCTTTCCGGATGGGTCCGTGGCGCGCCAGATGAAATCGAATTCCGTTTCATGGGAGTTGGATTTCTTGAGCAACTGCACGGCGGAGCCGGGAATCTTGGCCGCCAACACAACATAATACGTATTGTCGAGGCGCAGGAAGTACGAAGCGTCCACCACAAAGGGCAAGTCCAGAAATGGTTCGTCGAGGTTAATTGCCTGTTGAAGCTGCGCCTCTTTGTCTTCACGGGTGAACTGGCGAAAATTCTTGGGAGCATAATAACCGGGCCGGGCTTCGACCTTCATGCCCGGACGGGTGACCTCAACCCGGATTTTGCGGAAGCGGCCGTCGGAGCGAGTGTTACTCGGATTATAACCCAGCAGGTAGTAGCTCGAGTTTTCAGACTGGATTTCCTGAAAAGCTTCGCCAAAGTCGTTGGTGTCGTAGAACGTCCTGCCTCCGGTATCCTGCGCCAGGGAGGCCAGAGTCTCCCTGCTGCTATGCATGGAGGAAAGCTGGGAAGAGACGGCCACGTCTCGATAGATCGCCGAACCGGAAGGACTGGCCGTGGTGGCGTCGCCGCCCGGAGGCAAGGCCATCAAGCCGCGCGTGTCCATGGTGTAGAGTGAGACATTCGACTGGTTGGCGGCCGCGACGGTGGCCATCAACTGCGCCTGGTTTTCGATTCCGGTGCCCGTAATACCGCTCGAAAAGTGAATGACCAACTTCCGCCCCGGAACTGCGCGCAGCATATCCGCCAGAGATTGGATGGCGGCAAGCTTCTCGTCGGTGTTGAAGATATTGAACTCCGTCTCGTCAGGCGTGAAGGCGTCGGAAGTATCCTGCGTCACTATTTCCTGGCCCGATGCGTCAGTGCCCC
>CAWIUZ010000363.1:0-11550 GCA_963838915.1 uncultured Acidobacteriota bacterium | reverse complement strand
AGATCACTGAACCTGATGCCCCGCCTCCGGGCACGGAGGCTGAACCCTCCGCGCCTCGATTGCTCTTTCGGGACCCCCGCGCCGGCAGCATACCGGACGAGGATCGGCGGCTGGGCGAGATCCTGGTGGAACGCGGCAAAACCTCGACCGCGCAGATTACGGCGGCGCTCGACAAACAGCTTTTCGGAGACGCGCGGCCGATGGGCGAGATTCTGGTCGAGAGCGGGTCAGCCAAGCCGCCGGACATCCAGGAGGCCATTCAGGAACAGAAAGAAGTGCGCACGCTCGCGGCCACCGACAGCACCATTCGGGTGGACGTGGGCCTTCTCGACAAGTTGATGAACCTGGTGGGGGAGTTGGTGCTGGCCCGCAACCAGATTCTCCAGTTCGCGACCACCCAACAGGAACCCGTCTTCCTCAATACCTCGCAACGCCTGAACTTAATAACTACCGAACTGCAAGAAGGGGTTATGAAGACCCGCATGCAGCCGATTGGGAACATTTGGGCGAGGTTTCCGCGTCTGGTGCGCGATTTGGCCATGAGCTGCGGCAAGCAAGTGCGCATCGAGATGGAAGGCAAGGAGACCGAACTCGATAAGACGCTGGTGGAAGCCATCAAGGATCCCCTGACTCACGTGGTTCGGAACTCTGTGGATCACGGCATTGAAACTCCCGAGGAGCGGGTCGCCTGTGGTAAGCCCGCCGAGGGGCGCTTGTTCCTATGCGCTTTCCACGAAGGCGGTCAAGTTAACATCGAGATTTCTGATGATGGTGCAGGGGTGAACCTGGAGCGCGTCAAGCAGAAGGCCCTGGAGCGCGGGCTAGTTACCCCCGACCACGCCGCGCGCATGGGCGAGCGGGAAATGCTCAACCTGGTCTTCCTGCCCGGGTTTTCCACGGCTCAAAAGGTGACCAACGTTTCCGGGCGCGGTGTGGGCATGGATGTGGTGAAGACGAACATCGAGAAGATCGGCGGGGTTGTAGACATCCAAAGCCAAAGCGGCAAAGGCACCACGCTCAAAATCAAGATACCTCTGACCCTGGCGATCATTCCGGCCCTTACGGTGACCAGCGGCGGGGACCGGTACGCCATACCCCAAGTGAGCCTGTTGGAACTGGTGCGACTCGAGGGCGACCAGGCGCGTAAAGGCGTGGAGATGATTCACGGCGCGCCCGTATACCGATTGCGGGGACATCTGCTGCCCCTGGTGTACCTGAAGCGCGAGCTTCAAGGAGTCGTGGAGGCCGAAGCGCCCGCAGACGGCGCCACAGAGCTCGTGGATTTCGCACTGGCGCGGCGCAAACACCTGGAGTGGACGGACCGCTTGCGTCAGTTCCTGGATGGAAAGACCGCGCTGACGGTAGAGCAAGCGGGTTCTCATAAAGAATGCGCCTTAGGCAAGTGGCTTTATTCGAGGGGGCTCAAGGAGTACGGGGACATTGCGGAAATTGTGGAACTCGAGAGGACTCACACGGGATTTCATGCCCTGGTCAAGCAGATTGTAACCCTCAAAGCGGCGGACCACTTCGCCCGGGCGGAGCAGGAGTACCGTGATGTCAAGCCCACCTCCGCGAAGATCATTGAACTGTTGACCCAGGCGGAACGAAAGGTTCTCGAGTACAAGAACGTGAATATCGTGGTTCTGCAAGCGGACGATCGCCAGTTCGGCTTGGTGGTGGATTCCATTAACGATACGGAGGAGATTGTCGTCAAGCCCCTGGCCAAGCAACTGAAAGGCGTCGCCTGCTTCGCGGGGGCCACCATCATGGGTGATGGCCGCGTGGCGCTCATCCTGGACGTCTTGGGGCTCGCTCAACGCGCCAACGTAGTTTCCGCAGTTCGCGATCGAACCGTAGGGGAAAAGGCCGTGGAAGCACAGGTCCACAGCGAAGACGGAGAGTCACTCCTGCTTTTGCGCGGACCTGATGACGGGCGTATGGCCATGCCCCTTTCCCTGGTAGCGCGACTGGAGGAGTTCAGTCGTGCCAGCGTGGAGAGGAGTGAAGGACGCAGCGTCGTCCAGTATCGCGGGCAGATTCTTCCCCTTATCTACCTCTCCTCGGCGCTTCCCGAGCGGCGGCAGATATCGCGCAGCTCTGAGCCTGCGGAGTCAACCGAGGAAATCGAGAAGATTCAAGTCGTGGTGTATACCGACCAGGGGCGAAGTGTCGGGCTGGTTGTGGATCGCATCCTGGACATCGCGCAGGAAAGTGCGGCGGCCCACAAACATCTGGGTCGCCCGGGAACGTTAGGGTCGGTGATCGTGCAGGGCCGGGTAACGGAGCTGCTCGACGTAAAAGGCATCATCCAGGCAGCGAACGGAAGCTTCTTTGCAGAGGAGGAAGCGGAGGCGGTGAGTACCGGCTGATGGTCGACTGACGATTACCGATACTAATTCTCGAGAGGTGCCGAACTCCTCCGTTTGAGTGTCGAATCTCCCAATTCGCCCTAGGGGGTCGCATGGCAGGCAGGAAACAGTTTTCAACCTTCTTGGTCGACCGGCTGCTCTTCGGGGTGGCGGTCGAGAAGGTGCAAGAGGTAATCCGCTACCAGGAAATGACACGTGTGCCGCTCGCGCCCCCGGTCGTAAAGGGTCTCATCAACCTGCGCGGTCAGATCGTAACGGCTATTGACCTGCGGCGGCGCTTAGGCCTCCGGGAGCGGCCGGCCTCTGATCTGCCCATGAATGTCGTGATCCGCCATAGCGACGGCGCGGTGAGCTTCCTGGTCGACGAGATCGGAGATGTTCTGGAAGTCGAGGAAAAGTCGTTTGAGTTGGCTCCCGGTACCGTCGCACTGCACGCGAGGGAACTCATACAGGGAGTTTACAAACTTAAAAATACCATCCTCATCGTTTTGGATACCGAGAAGGTGCTGGACTTGGTGCCTGCGGTTGTCTGAGGAGTGGGAGAGGAAAAGATATCACGAGCTATCGGATTCACATCATTAACCTGCACTCTGCGGCCGCTATTCCAGGATCGAGGCGAAAGCGCCACCGAACGATGGCGTGGACGGGGAAACGTTGGAGGTATGGCCTTTGTCTCGTAGCGATTCTGGCTTTGTCCGGGTGGAGGGCGTCCGTAGCCACCGGGACCGAGGGTGCCGGAAGCGTTTACCCGATCGGAGCGGAGACCGTCTTGCCCGGGATGACGCCAGGCCCGGGACAAACCATGTTTGCCGAGTTTAATGCCACTTACCATGCCAATAGCCTTCTGGATGGCCAGGGGCACAGTGTAGTCCCAGGGTTCAAACTCTCTGTATGGGCCTTCGCCCCCAAAGTTGTTCATAACTGGGGTGTCCATGTGCTGGGTGGAAATTGGGTCACCTGGGTCGCCACGCCTGTGGCTACTCTTTGGCTACAAACCCCTGCGGGCAAATATTCGACCACGGGCTTCACGAATCCGGTAATCGGAAATGACATCGCTTACAATCGAGGCAACTGGCACGGGTGGTACGGGCTGGATGTCGAAACACCGGCTCCCGTCTATCACAAGGGCAGCGCCCTCAATCCAGGTCAGCACAATTTTGCCACCACTCCGTCAGGTGCCTTCAGCTATCTTCCCCATCATGGAAGGACGGAGATCAGCTCGCGTGTGCAATACATCGTCAACTACACCAACCCTGCCGACCACTATCGCTCCGGCAACGAGTTTCTATGGGAGTATGTCGCAATGCAAAACGTCACCAAAAAGCTGGCGATAGGCGCGAATGGGTATTTTTACCAGCAAACCACGGCTGACCGCGTGCTGGGTGTCGTTTATGCGGCAGGAAATCAGGGGAAAGATTTGGCGATTGGCCCCGAGCTCCGCTATGAAGTGGGGCACATGCTGCTGATTGCCAAATACTTCAAAGACACTCAAGTGCAAAACCGGGCCTGCGGAAATGCCTTCTGGATCGAATTGGGGCTCCCCCTGTCGCACCCGCATCAGAAGCAGCAGGCGCAGTTGAGCCGGCCAAACTAGTTGGGTGGTCGATCTGATCAAAAGGGTTGCGCAGAAGAGCTCGGAAGATGCCTGCAGGCAAAGGAGGGCGAGTGAGAGCCATTGGTTTCGATCTGTCAACGGACATAAGTAAGCGCCCCACTTTGGAGTTTCTGCCCCACTGCCGCCGCGAAGTTAGGTTGACATTTACGAATTCGGGAATCTGTGGTGGAGCCCGAGGGCACGCCATGACTGGTCAATGATTTTAGAGGAGGAAACAAAATGAGACGAGGAAAAAACGCTGCGCAGCGGATGGCGCCTGCCGTGACAGCCAAGGATGGGTTGATCAGGGAAACCAGCCGCTTACTCGCGGCAGTGAATGAAGGGCTGATAGAGGAGCGCGCCGCAGTGGATCGCTTCCGCGGCCGCGACCGAGAAGTTCTTGAGGCGATTAACGCGCTCATGGACACCCTAACGGGGCCCTTGAAGACGACCGCCGATTACCTTGACCGGCTGGGGAAGGGCGACATCCCCGCTAAGATTACCGGGGAGCAGAAGGGGGAATTTGGCTCCATCACAAATAAACTCAATACGTGCATCGATAGGGTCAACGACCTTTGCTCCGAAATGGGCAACATGTATGCGGGTCAGGCGGCGGGCGACATTGAAGTTTTCGCCTCCGAGGAGAAGTTTTCCGGGGCGTATCGCCAGATTGCTAAGGCTGCCAACGATGCTGTCCGATCGCACATCGCAGACATCCTGAGGATTCTTAACCTAGTGGGGGCATATGCGGAAGGCGATTTCAGCCAAGCCCTCCCGGATTTTCCAGGTAAGCGAATCATCGCAACCCAGAGAGTGAACCGTCTCCGCAACAATTTGTTGAGCGTGATCAACGAGATGGCGCAGATGGCGCAGGCCCAGAAGGCCGGTGACCTCGATGCGTACGTGTCCGAGGAAAAGTTCTCCGGGGCATGGCGTCAGCTTGCTGCGGAGGCGAATGAGGGGGTGCGGATCCACGTCAATAACATCCTGAAGATCCTTCACATCCTCGCATCTTACGCCGAGGGCGATTTCAGCCCGGTGCTCGAACAACTGCCGGGCAAGCAGGTCATCGCCAACGAGAAGATGGACCTGCTGCGAAGAAATCTCCTTGGCCTTACCGCAGAGATGGCCCGTATGGGGGAGGGCCAGAAGGCAGGCGACATTGAAGCGTACGTGCCCGAAGAAAAATTCTCCGGGGCGTGGCGGCAGCTTGCGGCAGGAGTCAATGAGGGGGTGCGGTTACACGTCAACAACATCCTCAAGATCCTCCACATCCTCGCTTCTTACGCCGAGGGCGATTTCCGTCCCGTGCTCGAACAACTTCCGGGCAAGCAGGTCATCGCCAACGAGAAGTTGGACTTGCTGCGCAACAACCTACAACGTGTCTCGAAGGAAGTGAATGACCTAACCGAAGCCGTGTCAAAAGGCAGGCTGGCCAGCCGAGGAAATGCGCAGACCTACTCCGGGGACTGGCTCAAAATGGTGGCAGGAATTAACGCCCTGATTGAGGCTTTCGTGAAACCGATCAACGTCACTGCGGACTACGTGGACCGCATCGGCAAGGGTGTGATCCCACCCAAGATTACGGACGCTTGCGAAGGGGATTTCAACATCATCATCAACAACCTCAACGCGTGCATCGACGGCTTGGGCGGGTTGGTTGAGGCTAACCAAGTCCTCCAACGTATTGCGGTAAACGATCACAGCAAGCGCGTTGAGGGATCGTACCAGGGAGTTTTCGCAGAGGTCGCCAACGCGACGAACATGGCGCTGGAACGGATCGTTAGCGCTGGGAGAATTGCCCGGAAGATCGCCGCTGGGGAATACATGGCGGAGCTAGACCAACTTCACAAGCGGGGCAACTTGTCCGACCACGATGAACTGACCCCGGCATTTCTTGGGATGATGGAGTCCATTAAAGCGTTGGTTAGCGACGTGGAGCAGCTCTCTGAAGGGGCCATCGGGGGCAAGCTCAGCGTGCGCGCCGATGCCAGCAGACACAACGGCGAGTTCCGAAAGGTGATTCAGGGTATGAACGATACGCTCGACGCGGTGATTGCTCCCATGCAAGAGGCCGGGGCTGTATTACAAAAGATCGCGGACGGTAATTTGATCTCGCGGGTAGCTGGCGACTACAAAGGCGATCACGCGTCCATCAAAAACGACATCAACTCCATGGCCGAGAAACTCTCGAACAGCATGTCCGAGATTGGGCAGAGCGCGCAGATGCTGGCCAGTTCGTCAGAAGAGCTTTCGGCGGTCAGCCACCAGATGAGCGCCAACGCGGAAGAGACCGCAACCCAGTCCAACGTCGTGTCGGCAGCGGCAGAAGAGGTGGCTAAGAACCTGCAGACCGTTTCGACCGCGACCGAAGAGATGACCTCCAGTATCAAAGAGATCGCCAAGAATGCGAATGAAGCTGCACGGGTGGCAACCTCGGCCGTGAAGACCGCGGAAACGACGAATGCCACGGTGGCCAAACTGGGCGAGTCGAGCGCCGAGATCGGGCAAGTGATCAAGGTCATCACCTCGATCGCCCAACAGACGAACCTGCTTGCCCTCAATGCCACGATCGAAGCGGCGAGAGCCGGGGAAGCAGGCAAAGGCTTTGCGGTGGTTGCCAACGAGGTGAAAGAACTGGCCAAAGAGACTGCCAAAGCAACGGAAGACATTAGCCAGAAAATCGAGGCCATTCAGTCAGACACCAAGGGAGCGGTGGAGGCGATTGGCCAGATTACGAGCATCATCAACCAGCTAAACGACATCTCGAACACGATCGCAAGCGCCGTGGAGGAGCAGTCCGCGACCACTAATGAGATCGCTCGCAACGTTCAAGAGGGGGCGAAAGGTGGCGCGCAAGTAACGGAGAACATCGCCGCCGTCGCACAGGCGGCAAGGAGCACAACCCAAGGCGCCAACGACACGCAAACCGCCGCAGGCGAACTGGCTCGCCTCGCATCAGAATTGCAACGAGTCGTCGGGCAATTCGATTATGACGGAGGCACGACGGCCAGCGAGGCAAGCGGCTTCCGAAGTATCTCCAAGCAGACACGCGACGCTCTTGGTGCGGGCCGAGGCCCGTCACCGTCCAGTATGGGGACTCGAGTCAACTAAGCGCGGAACTTTCGTGGCGCTGCGAACAGGGAGGGGGCATCTCTCATCCGGGTCCCCCCCTCCTGACCAGCCCCCGCCTCTGGTTGCACTTAATGGGGTGGTGCACCATTATGAGGGAAAAAGGGTCTGACACCTACTTGACAGGTAGCTTGTGGGTCAGAATCGGGAAGGTCGGCGGCGAGGACCTTCGTATTCTCTCAAGTACGCAGTCGAACCAAATCGAGTCAAGCTTGACCCTGCATTGGCCGATAGCTAAGCAAGAGCCTTGGACCTCACAAGCGGAGGCCCGCGCTCTCGGTTAAGGGGACGAATCGCAATTGGAGGGAGCCTTCGTGAAGGCATTGATTATCGACGACTCGAAAGCTATGCGCAGTATCCTGAGCAGAATGTTGCAGGGATTAGGCTTCGAAGTCTTGGAAGCAAGCAATGGCCGCGAAGGGATCGAGCGGTTGCAGGCCACTGGAAGTGTTGATTTAGCGCTCGTCGATTGGAACATGCCTGAAATGAACGGGTTAGAGTTCATCAGGACCGTTCGGGCCGAACAGTCGTACGACGGCGTGCTCTTGATGATGGTGACCACCGAAACCGAAATGGCGAACGTAGTGCGAGCCCTCGCGGCGGGAGCCAATGAGTACGTTATGAAACCCTTCACGCAAGAGATCATCCTCGAGAAACTCCAGATCTTCGGGATGGCAGGTGCGTAGTTGAACTCTAGAATCAGGATTCTCGTAGTCGATGACTCGGTGGTGGTCCGGCGGATGCTCGGCGACTCGCTGTCAGCCGACCCCGAACTCGAAGTTGTCGGGTCGGCCGCAAACGGGAACATTGCGCTCGCCCGCATTCCCCAGCTCAACCCGGACTTGGTCATTCTAGATGTGGAGATGCCGGAACTGGATGGGCTTGAAACCCTGAAAAGGATTCGTCAGACGCACCTCTCTTTGCCGGTCATCATGTTTAGCACCCTGACACAGCGAGGAGCGGCTGCAACGCTCGACGCCCTGTCACTTGGCGCCAACGATTATGTGACCAAGCCGGCGAACGTGGGGGGCGTGCAACAGGCCCTCGAGCACATCCGCACCGAGTTGATTCCGAAGGTTAAGATCTTCGGCCGCAAGGCAACAGATCGCGACATCGTGACGGCGCGACGCCTGGCCACGCCCGCCCCTTCGGGAAGCAAAAACATGGCCGTGCTGAGGCGTCCGACACCCGGACGAGTCGAGGTAGTCGCTATCGGCATTTCCACGGGCGGCCCCAATGCCCTCAGCGAGCTGTTCCCGACTTTCCCGGCTGACTTTTCCGTCCCCATCGTGGTCGTCCAGCACATGCCTCCGGTATTTACGAAGCTTCTGGCCGACCGCCTAGAGGCGAAGTCTAATATTCAAGTTGAGGAAGGATCTCCTGGTCAGGCGGTCGAGGCTGGCCACGCGTTCATCGCCCCTGGTGACTATCACATGATCGTGCAAAAGGAGGATCGAGCCGTGCGCATCAGGACCAATCAGGAACCTCCCGAGAACTCCTGCCGACCCGCAGTCGATGTCCTTTTTCGGTCCGTAGCCGAAACGTATGGCGCAGGCGTCTTGGGGGTTGTCATGACCGGCATGGGGCAGGATGGACTGCGGGGATGCGAGCATATCCGGAAGGCGGGCGGCCGGGTCATCGTTCAGGATGAGGCAACAAGCGTGGTATGGGGAATGCCGGGGTACGTTGCCAGCGCGGGCCTAGCCGACCAGGTTCTGCCGCTCAATGAACTGGGCAGTGAGATTGTTCGAAAAGTACGAGCGGGCCAGACACCGGCAGCCTCGCTTTCTGCGCTCTCTCGGCAGCCATAGCAGGTTCTTCTTTCATCAGGAAGCGGAAGGAGCGGTCATCAGTATTCTGGAGGTATTGAAGACGCGGGATCGCCGCCACGACTTGACGCTGAGACCGTACCAGGATTAGGGGAGCAGGGAATGAGCTTGACCGCGGCGGAATTTGACTACATTCAGCGCCTGGTACTCGAGCAGTCCGCCATGGTGCTCGACGACGATAAGCAGTATCTGGCCGAGTCCCGGCTAATGCCCTTGGCTCGCCGCGAAGGGTTCGACTCGCTCAGTTCCATGGTCGCAAGCCTGCTGACGAAAAAACCCGACGGTCTCCACCGCCATGTCGTGGAGGCGATGACCACGAACGAGACTTCCTTCTTCCGGGATTTTCACCCCTTCGAAGCGCTGCGCAAGTCGATCCTTCCGCAACTCATGATCACGCGCGCTACGAGTAAGGAGTTGAATATCTGGTCTGCGGCGTGCTCTTCGGGCCAAGAGCCCTACAGCGTTGCGATGTTGCTCGAAGAAGACTTCCCCGGTCTGGCCGGGTGGAACGTAAAGCTCATTGCCTCTGAGTTCTCGGCTGAGATGCTGGCACGAGCGCGGGAAGGTCGCTACAGCCAACTCGAGGTCAATCGGGGGCTGCCGGCAAGACTGCTGGTCAAATACTTTCGCCAACATGGGGTTGATTGGCAGATCTCGGAAGAACTTCGCAGCCGCCTGGAATTCGTGTCCATCAACCTGGCGGGATACTGGCCCTCGCTTCCGCCCATGGACATCATTCTCTTGCGCAACGTCCTCATTTACTTTGGCGTCGAGACGAAGAAGAAGATCCTGCGCAAGGCGCGGCAGCTACTCAAGCAGGACGGCCTGCTGTTCCTGGGCGGCGCCGAAACGACTTTCAACCTGGACGACTCCTTCGAGCGCGTCCGATTCGATCGCACTATCTGCTATCGTGCGCGGAATGCCTGAACATCAACATGACCATCACCAGCGACGATCTCTGTAAGTTCACCCGTGCAATCTGGGAATCAACTCTAGGCCTGGAGGTGCAGCCCACCGCGGGATTGACTCCTGCCGAAGAACGAGCCTGCACACTCATTGGCAAAGTGCAGATTATAGGGACTCGGCAGCGCACCGTGTGCTTGGAATGCACGGAAGAGTTGGCCGGAAAAGTCGCGCGCGCTATGTTCGGCCTGGATTCGCAAAAGCCTACCTCCGACGAAATGCGCGATGCATGGGCCGAAATAACCAATGTCACGGCTGGCAACCTCAAGTCGTTGGGGTACGGTCACTGTCAATTGTCCACGCCGCAAGTCGCGGAGCGCGAGCAGGGCTTTCCCGACGCGCCCGAATCGTCCGTGCTGGCTCGCCAGGCCTTTGTTTGTCAGGGTGAACCGTTCGTCGTGAAGCTGCTCGAGGGTCAGACGCCTCGCCGGCCTGATTCTGACTTAGAAGAAATTATGGAGGTTCGATGCAATCCGAACTGATCACCGCCTTGCAGAATACCAATCGAGAGATTAGAAGTACCGTATCCAGATTGTTAGAAACAAACGTGGCCTCGATTTACGCAGCCCTCCCGCCGGGAGAATTGCTCGCCTTGAACTGGAAACTGGCGCGGATCGCCGCAGGGCTTGGCCAGCTTCCTGCAGGGCATAACAGAGAAGCTGCGCTCGTCTCTGAGTTGGGTGAGTACCTTTCTAACCTCGATTCACTCAAGACCGTCCTGGCAAGCGTCCAAGACACCCTAGCTAAGCAGCGCGATCAACTTAAGAAGGACCTATCGCATATGAACTCGGCACGCGCCTGGGTCGAGGCATTTCGAGCCACGAGTTCGGCCTAATGGAATTGAGGTTTGAGAGCCGCGGGGCCGGCCATTCCGGGCTTGGCGTTGTGCGGGGTGGCGCGGAGCTTCTTCGTTCTGATCAACAGGCCGGTCGCGCACGCCCGAGCGCTAGGCGCGCTGGTCAGTGCGGATATCGTGCTGCCGACGGCCGACGGACGTGAGCATCCGGCTTCCGGAGAGAGGAGCACGAAGTCGCCCACGGAAAGGTGCGTGCCCGCTCGGAAAGACGGACCAGCCCTAGCACCGCGGGGAGGTCGGCTTCCGGAAACGGTCGGCGGCCACCACAGCTCTTGCTTGGCGCACAGCGACTTGCGCAACCTTCACCGCGCGTGTCGCTCAGTCACCCGGTAGGCTTTGCTGACTGGCCGGAGACAGAAGTAGTTGCCCCACCCGATCACCAAATGGCTGAGCATCTCTACCGCGATCTCCAGGGTCAGGAGGGTCTTGTTCCGTCCGCTTTCGCGGCTGATCGCTTGGCACCGGCGGGTCACCCGCTTCTTCCTTGTGGAGTGCCCCGACCTTCATCCCGGTTGCGTGTATTCCGATGTCCATCCCCACGACCGTCCGTTTTTTCTACTTTAGCCTCCCTCCACATCTTAATCAGATGCAGCATCGCTCCGTCGACGAACCGGCAGGTCACCGACTTGAGAAGCTCGGCGTGCGGAATGCCGCACGGGAAGTGGTCGATACGTTCGGCTTCCCAGCTCTTGCGCCAGTTCGTCCAACCATCGCTCTACTCCGTTCGCCTCGATGCCCTCGAAAGTCCGGCCGTCCACTCCCGCTGCTCCGCGGTTGGCCTTGCAGCATTCGCCGGAACATCCCTTA
>CAWIUZ010000362.1:0-9444 GCA_963838915.1 uncultured Acidobacteriota bacterium | reverse complement strand
AAATTATCGCGGTGGTCAAAGAAGAAGCAACGCGCGCTCCAGATCGGCTGGCACGTTGGCGACCTCTCGGAGGCCGAGTCGATTGGCGCGATTGCTGGCACGTCAGCCGGAGTCGCGGCGGCTATTGCCATCCCCCTGGCTCTTGCCAGCCCCAGTGCACCTAAACCGTAGGGACGATTGGCCATTAACTTTCCCTTCAATCAGGGCAAGTCCCTACGGCCAAGTGCACGGAGGACTTGAAGGGCATCCATAAACTTACCTTATCGTCGATGGCCCGGGTTCGGGTCCATAGACTTTGGTTGCGAGCTCCCGGCCGAGAAGCAGCGAAGCGAGGCGCCGGCGGAGTTCCTCGGGGCGGGCGTCGGGGAAGCGCGGGTGGCCATCATACGTCCCGACGTTGTTTGTCGGGATGTATCCGCCCCTCGGCATCGTTCCTCGGATTTACAACACCATTCACTCCGCCCCGTAATCAATCTGCATGCGGCGGACTTGCAGGCTGGACAACGCCAAGATGAGGAGGCACAGTATCAGCAGTCCCACGATAGCCGTTGCCGGTGCGGCCGGGGAAGGATTGACGGCAAGGAAGGAGAGCAGACTGTTCTTGTCCATGGATGTCGCTTCCGGTATGGCGACCGGGCACAGCGACTTCAAATAGAAGATCACGCTCATCTGTTGCAGGATCGCGGGCAGGAAGCCGTTCACAGCCTCCCACACCAGCACAACTACGGTGGGAATGAGTGGGTTCCGGAAGAGCAGGCCCGCCGCAAGAAAGACGCTGCCGTATCCGACGCAGGCCAGAAGCGTGACACCGAGGTATGCCGCGAGGTGTGCGAGTCCATGCTCGTGGAAAAGGTACTCCTGGAGGGTATTCGAGCTGAAGTAGCAGTACACGGCAACAAACTGCAGCAGGGTGCTGGAACAGAAGATGACCGTCGCCGCGAGCAGGCCGGAGAGGAATTTCCCAACCACCAGGACTTCCCTCCGCAGCGGCGCCAGGAAATAGTAATGCAAGCTCTTCTCCAACACCTCCCCCCGAAAAAGATTGCCGAAGATCCCCACGCAGCCGAAGAAGATGGCCAGCCGCAGAAAGAAGAACTGGAAAATGGCAGCGAAGATATGGCTGTCCTCGCCCAGGTCGCCATGCCCGCCATTCTTCAACTCGACGAAGGAATGGGCGGCGTAGAGCACCACGGGCGCGAAGGCCAAAAGGTAAATCCATGCTCCGCGGCGGGTGAAGAAAGTCTTTCTTACCTCGAGGCGGAGGATGGCCAGAATCTGCGCTCGCCAGAGCGCCCAGGGCAGCCGCTCGAAGCTCATTTAGGTGGCTCCTCCGCGCCAATCAGGTATTCGTAGACGGAAAGGACGTCGTCGTCGGCAGGCGCTACCGACTCGATGCTGATGCCGCTTTGCGCGATACGATTCAGCAACAGATAGAATCGGTCAGCGTCCCGCGTCTTCACCAGCAGGCCGTGCCCGTCAGCGAGGATCCTGGCTTCCACGACGTATTCCTGCTGAAATATCCGCGATGCAAAGTCGCCGGGCCTGTTGCAGCGGATCAGAATCTGCATGGGGTGTTCGTGAATCTCTTCGCGCACGCCGTGAATCTGCCCCTCCGCCACCACGTAGCCATTGCTGAGCAGCACGACCTGGTCCGAGAGCGCGTCCACTTCGTGCAGCACGTGGCTCGAGATGATCACATACAGCCCTTCTTGAGCCAGGCTGCGGAATAGGGCAATGGTCTCGGCGCGGATCAAGGGGTCAAGGCCGTTCAGCGGCTCGTCCAGCACAAGTACCGAGGGTTTGTGGCACATCGCCTGGGCCAGCTTGATGCGCTGACGCATTCCTTTGCTGTACCCGGCAATCAAGCGGTGCGCTGCGTCAGCCAGGTTCACGCGTTCAATCGCCTGCTCTGCCAGCCTGGCAGCGGCCGGATGCGAGTGCCCGAAAAGCCGCAAGTAAGAATAAACGAACTGGTAGCCGGTGAGCCCTTTCGGAAACGAGTCGAACTGCGTGCAGTAACCGACCTTGTGAAACAGGCGTTCCGGCTCGCGGGGCGACATGCCGAGCACGGTGATGCGTCCACGAGTAGGCGCAACCAGCCCCGTCATCAGATTCATCAACGTGGTCTTGCCCGAGCCATTAGGGCCGACCAGGCTGGTGATGCCGGGCGGGATCGACAGATTCACGCGGTTCACACCCAGCACTTCTCCGTAGAACTTGGAGACCTCTTCAAAGACGATTCGCTGGTCCTCGGCTCCCCTACTCACTTGAGGAGGGGCAGGGGGGTGGTGGGTTTCGGTCTCGCCTCGACGGCCAACCACCCCGGGCCCCTCCTTAGCAAGGAGGGGAATCTTCGTGTCGTGTGCGTTCATCCGCGCACCACCTCGTAAGCCCTGACTTTCTTTTCCAACAGCAGCAGGCAGACGGCGCTGACAGCCAGCAGCGCCAGCGACGCTCTGTCAGCGGGGATGGTAATCCGGGATTGTTGGTGGAAAAGTGGCATCACAACGCTGGCGATTAGGTTCGTGATATCGACCAGGCTGCCATTTCTGGTTCGGAGCACGGTATTGATGGCTTGCCCGAAGCCGGCGCCGAAAAAGAACACGCCCAGCAGCGCCGCGCCCGCCGCTGTCTTCCGTTTGATCCACGCAGAGAGAGCCAGTGCCAGGAGCGAGAAAACCAGGATCTCAATCGCCGAGCCGAGGAAAATGCTTGCAGCAATCCACAGGTTGTTCCACAACCAGCTTGCGCCCGCCAGGCTGGACTGAATCAGAAACAGCACCTCACCTGGAATCCAGGTGACCAGCGAGAGCATTGACACCAGCACAAAGAGTTTCCCCAAAACGTATTCGACGCGGGAAAAAGGCCGGCAGAAATAGAGTGGCAAGGCATGGTTGGCGAGGTCCGGCGAGACGAGGCCAGGTCCCACCAAGGCCGTTAGTACAAAAGCCATCACGCCTTGAACATTCATGAAGTGGTAAAAGAATGTGGCATCGACGGTGAAGAAAGAACTCAAGCGGAATATCGCCAGCAGGCGCTCGTTGTGGTTCATGTAGAGCGCCAGCGCACAGCCGAGGGGGTAGAAAAAGCAGATGGCAAAGAAGGCGACAAGAAACCTGGAAGAGAGCGCGTTCTGATAAGCGTAGCGGCTCACAATCAGGAAACGAGACCACGCCGGGCTGAGCTCTCCCGAATAGCTATGATAGCTTCGCTTATGAACGGCCATTGGAGTTCTCCATGGCTTTCAGGAAAATGTCCTCAAGGCTGTCGCGCCGGTAGTTCAGGCGGCGGATCTGAACGTTGTGCGCCTCAGCGAGTTGGTAGAGGTCCTGGAGGACGAATTCCTGGCCTAGAACCATCTTGAACCTGCGCGGGCTGCGATCGCTGTGGGTCCCGGCTGCCGCAGGAACGGCCGAGCCGGTAATTGCGCACTCACAGTCCAGCCGCTCGACTGCCTCCGCAAAGGCTCCGTCGCCGCCCAGCGTCTCGAGTTCGAGGAATCTCCGGTTGGCCCTACGCTCTTCTTCCAGATTAGCGTAATGCACCTGGTGGCCATCCTTCAGGATCAGGACTTCTTCGCAAGTTTCCTCCACGTCGCGCAAGAGGTGAGAGCAAAGTAAAATATGCAGGTCGTGGCTGTCACGCATCTCTCGAATCAAGCGGATCATGCGCTGGCGGGCAGGCGGATCCAGGCTATTGGTGGGCTCGTCCAAAATCAGAAGGCGAGGGCCATGGGCGATTGCCTGGGCGAGCTTGGCGAGTTGCCTCATGCCCAGCGAGTAAGTTCCAAGCATTCGGTACCGCGCTTCGCCCAGACCGACATAGAACAACGCCTCATGAGCGCGTTCAAGCGCAGCTTCCGAGGGCAGGCCGGAAAGCTCCGCCATCAAACGCACGAAGCTTACCGCCGTCATGCGAGCGATGAAACATTCCGACTCCGGCATATACCCGGCGAGCCTTCGAATTTGCTTTATTTCAGTTCGAATGTCGCGCCCGAAGACGCGCGCCGTCCCCGCCGCCGCCGGATAGAACCCCAAAAGCGTGTTGATTAGAGTCGATTTGCCGGCGCCGTTGGGGCCCAGTAGTCCTATCGAGCGGCCGGAGAGCGAACACTTCAGACCTTCCAGGATCTTCCGCCCTCCCAGCGTGACGCCCAGTCCTTCGAGTTCGATAATTGGTGGCATAGTTCAGTGCCTAGTGCTCAGTGCCTAGAAGCTGTTTCAAAACCTACTGTACCTCGATTGCAACGTGGTTGGTCGATAGCGCGCGAGGCCGTGCTCCCCGGAGGGGAGCAAATTGGGTAGTCCGTCGGCTGACGGATGAAACCCTCGGACGCGACCCCACACCCCGCCTTCGGCACCCCTCTCCCCGCCGCCGGGGAGAGGGGGTGAGGGGATGAGGTTTCCGGGGGTGCTGCCCCCGGCTACTCATGCCCAGCCCCTGTGGGGCTGAGGGCTCGCGCGGTGCTCGGGGATCCTGGGCGGTATTCAGTAGTGCCTCCTCTGCTGGGCGGTTTTGAAGCAGCTTCTAGCGCTTGGCGCCTTACGCCGCCCACCTGCCCACCTGCCCATCTGCCTACTGCCTTCCACCCTTCAGAAGCGGAAGCAGGTCCAGGACTCCTGCACCCTTAATCCCGAGTAGAGGGCCAAAACCTAATCCGAAAAAATTCCCCGTGTTTGCGATCGTGATCTCCTGCGGCTCGCCATACGCGCAAGTCAGGCTCGGGCCGCTGTTTTGCTTCAGGGTCTCGAGCGCTTGTTTTTCCGCGGGCGTCAGGATCGGTATGTCCACTGCCGATCCCAGCATCGCGCCCAGGTTTTGATAGACGAGAGCGGAACAGTTCGTGAATCCGTCGCGCGGCAAGCGGCTGCTGAAATCGCTGGAGCGCGCGAGGGTATATTGTGTATTGCGGTTTTGAATCGAGCTCAGCAGCAATGCCCGGCTGGGCGCCGCCAGGAGATTGCCGTCCACGAACACATAATCGATCTCGGTCGGCGCGCCCGGCGCGGCCGTGGGCCGGTTGATCTGCAAGGTGTAAAAGGTGCGGCCGTCCGCATCTTGCTTGGTCAAATTGAGTGTGCCTGCCTTCGCGTCCGCCTTGCTGTTGTAACTGGCCACCAGCTTTTCGATAGTCGCCTCGAGCCGCGCCGGATCGTTCACCTCCGCCGACACCTTCCAGCTCGGGGTGGGCAGTATTGGACCATCAAGCGCCAGCGTGACCTCGCCACCCAATTGCGCGGCCAAATCCTGGGACACATTCACTCCGGTCTCCGATTCGAAGTCCTCCAGGCCCTGGGTGAATCCGGGATCATGACTCTCTGCCAGACTCAAGAGCTCCTGCAAGATTTCCTGTGGGTCCTCGACCACAAAAGAAACCGCGAAGCTGGCCGTGGGCGAAACAAAATCCAACGTTCCCATGGGGCTGGGCGGGCCGAGCAAAGCTGTCAGGCCCCGGCGCGGCTGGGCGAAAGTCAGCGTCGCTCGATTTTCAGTTCGCCCGCTGAGGTCTTTGCTCTCCATGATGAGATATCTCATGTCGGCCAAGCCGGTCCTCTCGTCGCGAATCAAACTCGGACCCTCTTTGTGACCTACGGAATGCGCAAGGATTTGTTCCATGTCAGCGCAAATAAGTAAGCCGGCGCCGGCTTGGTATGCCTGCCGGATGGCGCTGTAGAATGGGGTGGAGGTGAACCCGCTGGAAGTTCTGCTCTCCATCAGAGGAGCCACCATCTGCAACTGGCGCGCGTCCGCGGCCATTGCCACAAGGTTATTTCTGAAATAAACCAATGTCGCGTTGGTTCCGGCGGCACGTGAAAGCAAAGAGGGGTTATCGATGATCTGCATCTGGAAGTGCGTCCCGTCGCCTTTGTTCCCGCTGATCTGCTGCTGGATAAAGGCGCGGAAGTCGGGGCGCCGCAGTTCCGCCAAAACAATTGGCGAGTGCGCATCGGGCGTCATTGCGACGACAATCTCGTCGCCGAGGTAGTCGCTGAAAGAGCGCAGCCGGTCAATCAACTCGGGTTCTTTGCTGGCCCCCCCGGAGGCTTGCTGGCGTGCCCACCAGGCTTGCAGCACAGCGCTCTGTTGGATACGTTCCTGTAAGAGCCGATTGGCCTCGGTCAGCGTCGACCCCATGTTGGGGATGGCAGCGTAGAACATAGTGTCAGCCGGCACCATATTCAGCAAGTCTGAAGTGTAGCGCGGCGCGGGCCCCGGGAGAGACTCGAACTGCTTGTGCAGCGCCGCAAACTCACCCAGTAGCTCGAGGTACTCACTTCGGTTGCGGCTCCACGAAACTGAGTAGCTGACGGGAACGGGCGCCAGATCCGACTCCGTCGAAACTTGCTCCCCAGGATGCAGGAACTGCGTCTTACGTCCCTGCTCGACTTCCACTTCGCCTTGGATTACGGAGACGCGCGCGCCCTTCATTCCTTCGTCCACGGCAAAAATGGTGCCTTTCACGGAAACCAGGCAGTCCCGCGTTGCAACTTCGAGCCGGCCACGGCCTTGCTTGGCCGCGCGGACGATGATGCTGCCGCGTTGCAGGTGAAGCGTGGTGTCGCGCCAGCCTTTGGATATCCAGAATGAAGTGCGCTGATCCATTTCGATCGTAGACCCATCAACCATCCGGATCAGGGCGGAGGAGGCCTTGGCGGTGCGCACCTCCTCATCTTCGCGAATCGACCGGCCGGGAAGAATTTCGCCGCCATGGCCAGAGTCAAGATAGAGAGTCCCGTCGGCGGATAGCACAGCCGCTTGGGCTTCAGAGCCGCGCAGCATTTTGGCCCAGCGTCCGCCGCCCAGAAACCCGATGAGGCCTATGATGACCATGCCTGTCGCGAAGGCCCAAGGCATCATCCACTTGCTCCTGGTGCTGGTTGTCTTGCGCGAGGCGGCGGCCTCGGCATTCAGACGGGCTGCAGGCCGCACGCCTTGGCGCGCTTCTCCCAGCGCGTGGCGGCAGGCCACGCAGCCATGAAGATGGTCCTCGACCAGCGCGGCTCGCGCCGCGGAGAGCCCCCCGCTGAGGTAAGCAGGCAACAAGGCCTGGAAATCAGCGCAGCCGCGAATCTTCTCCACGTCCGCAGAGGCTGCCATGACCGGGGCAGGGAAGCGCTCTCGCAGTCCAGCCCAAACACGATCCGCCGATTGCTCGACAACCTGATCGGAAACGTCATCGCGCCGCAATTCATTGATCAACTCACTCAAGCTCGGATCGCGTTGCTGTTTTGGTTGGCTCATGATTTCCCTCCAATGTGGGAGCGAATCTCCTTTTGCAGCCGCCGCCGGGTGCGGTGCACCGTCACCGCCACCCAGACCTGCGAGACGCCAAGCATGCGCGCGATTTCCGGATTGCTGTAGCCCTCGAGGAAACGCAGCGCAAAAATCTCCGCCGCCTGCGGACTCAAGCTCGCCAGCGAGCGCCGCAAGCATTCGCGCCATTCGCTCCGCTCCAACTCTCCGCGCGCGGGCAGCGAATCCGGCAGAGGCGCGCTCTCAGACACTTGCCGAGCGCGCACGATATCGAGCGCGGCATTGATCGCCGCGCGGCGAAGATACCGCTCGGAATTCTCCACTTGCGGAGCCGTGCCGTCGCGGCCGATGAGACGCAGGAAAACCGTCTGAAGTACGTCCTCGGCGTCGGTAAGATTACCGGTGATCCGGTAGGCGGCACGAAGGACCAAACCGTGGTATGCACGGAACAGTTGTTCAACTGCATCGACGGAGCTGGGAATTGTTACCTCCGCAGTGGCCGATCGCACGCACGCCTCCTGACGACTGCCATCAAATTGAAGACGAGCCACTGTGCCAATTATTACAGTCAGTTCAACAATATTCTGAAGACATAAGCGAGACCTGGGGTCATGGCCGGGAGCAGACTTATCTTCAGGCCCGCATCGCTATGTTCCCACGAAAGCTTGGCGTCGCTGCCCAGGAGGGAAACGTTGGCGATTTCGCCCTTGGCGAGAAGCGCGTCGCGAGTGTTGAGCGACTTGATCAACAGGTGGGGAGTGTTGGAAGGCAAGTCAAGGGCGATGGCGTAAAGAGTTTTCCAGCGGCTCGTGAAGCGAATATCTTCCGCTCCAAAATCCGGAATGTGCTCCTCGCCGAACATGCCGCTCTTAACCTGGGTGGGGCCTTCACCGAAAATCTTCCAGGGCCGCGTGCCGTAAATTGCTTCGCCGTTCACTGAAAGCCACTCGCCGATGGCAAGCAGGCGCTCGACGACCGGTTGGGGGAACACTCCTTCGGCAGTCGGGGTGATGTCGAGCAGGAAGCTTCCGTTCTTGCTGACGATGTCGATCATCTCACCGAGGATGCGGTGGGCGGTTTTGTAGTTGGCGTTCTGGACGTGGCACCAGGAATTCCAATCGATGGCGTCATCGGTCAGCCACTTATAGTCAGCCAGCTGGTCGAGCCTGCCGCGCTCGATATCAAGGATTCCCGCGCCGCGGGGCAGGTCTTTTTCCTTATACGTCACGCTGACTTCCTCATGCCAACGCTCACCCTGGTTATAGTAATAAGAGATCACATCGGCCAGTCGACGCTCGTCAATGATGTTCAGGCGGCTGTCGAAGTAAATCAGGCTGGGGTGGTACTTGTCGATCACTTCTCTTACTTTCGCCTCCCAGGTCTCCTGAAAGGCAGGAGGCGGTGGCGGCGTCGGCTTATCGTAATCCCTGAAGGGGCTTTGGGGAACGGGCGGGCCGTAGAGGCCGCTATACTCGGGATTCGAGGCATCGACGGACTTGTCGATGGTCGGATACCAGCCCCATAGCCACTGATGGTGAAACGTCGAAATGAATCTCAGTCCCTGATTGCGAAGCGCCCGGCTCATCTCTCCCACGACGTCACGGCACGGGCCCATGGCGGCCGCATTCCACTTGTTGACTTTCGAGTCCCACATCGAGAAGCCGTCCGCGTGCTCGGTGACCGGCCCGGCGAATTTCGCGCCCGCCTTGCGCAGCAACTCCGCCCACTCGTCCGGGTTGAACTTCTCCGCGCGAAACATGGGGATGAAGTCTTTGTAGCCGAATTTCGAGGGAGGGCCGTAGACGAGTTTGTGATACGTGTTCGCCCGCTCGCCTTCGATGTACATGTTGCGGGAGTACCATTCGTTGTCGAAGGCCGGGACGGAGTAAGGCCCCCAGTGGAAGTAAATGCCGAACTTGGCGTCGTCAAACCATGCGGGAGGGGTGTGCCTCGTCAGGGAGTCCCACGAAGCCGCGAAGGCCTGCTGGGTGCGCAGAGCGCGCGGCGCCGCGAGCCCTGCCGCTGCCGCGCCAGTGGTTTTCAGGAAGGTCCGACGGGTGATTTGTTGGGTCATGACGCACCATCCTAACAAGCATGGGCAAACGAAATCAACGGCACGTGGATTCTTCGTAGTGGCACCCCTTGTGGGTGCCCGGGGGGGCCAGGCGTAGGCATTAACCTAATGGCTAA
>CAWIUZ010000361.1:0-23228 GCA_963838915.1 uncultured Acidobacteriota bacterium | reverse complement strand
TTAAGGCGTGCGGTAGTATGATAGGCGATCTCGACGAATACGGATGCCGCTTTATCTCTGCCGCCGGCCGAACGGCGACTGCTCATTTTATGGGCCACCATCCGCATATGGGGTTCCCGGGCGTGAGGTTAGACTTGAGGGTCAGCGAACTGGCGCCCCACAGGCAGGAGGCAGGGCGCTCGAAGGGAGTAACTAATGCCAGCAACAAAGAGTCGACGGATTGTCCTCGCGGCGCGCCCGCCGGCGAGCCGAAGGACGAGAACTTCCGGTTGGAAGAGACAAACATTCCAGCGCCCGCAAAGGGCAGGCGCTCTTGCGCACCATTTACCTGTCCCTCGATCCATATCAGAGAGGCCGGATGAATGCCGGGCCTTCATACGCGCCGCCGGTGGAGGTCGGGCAGGTCATGCAGGGCGGTACGCTCAGCGAGGTCCTAGAGTCGAAGGCTGCCGAGTTGCGGCCTGGCGACTTGGTGGTCGGCTACACTGGCTGGCAGGAATACGCGGTCGCGGACGGGAAGATCTTGCAGAGAATCGACCCGACTATGGCTCCGATGTCGAACACCTTGGGCGTCCTGGGGATGCCGGGCATGACGGCGTATACCGGTCTGCTGAATATCGGGCAGCCCAAGGCGGGAGAGACGGTGGTGGTCTCATCAGCGGCGGGGGCGGTCGGTTCCGCTGCGGGTCAAATTGCGAAGATCGCGGGCTGCCGTGCGGTGGGGATCGCGGGCGGAAAAGCGAAGTGCAATTTCGTGGTGAACGACCTGGGTTTCGACGCCTGCGTGGATTATCACAGCGACCAATTCGCAGCGGAATTGAAGGCAGCATGTCCGCAGGGTGTTGATGTCTATTTTGAAAACGTCGGCGGCCATGTCCTCGAATCGGTGGTGCCGCTTATGAATCTATTTGGGCGGGTGCCGGTGTGCGGGCTGATCGCGCACTACAACGCCACGGGCTTACCGGCTGGGCAGGACGGCGTGCCGCCGCTGATGGTGGCGATTCTCGTCAAGCGCCTGACCTTTCGCGGATTCATCGCTGTCAGATTTTTTGCAACAGCGGCCTGAGTTTGAGAGGGACATGGCTCAGTGGCTGCGGGAGGGCAGGGTCAAGTACCGGGAGGATATAGTAGAGGGGCTTGAGAATGCGGTGGCTGCCTTCCAGGGGTTGTTCAAGGGGCAGAACTTTGGAAAGCTGCTTGTTCGGGTAGGGCCGGAACCGGGGAAACAGTAGCGCTGGCCGGCCGACCCAGTTCTCAACCGTTATGGGACAACCCGGTGCGCTTGGGGGATCGGCAGTGTTAGTGCTGTGTCGGGAGCTCACTGCTTGAGCAATCACCTCGGTGCCCGGTTGGAGGATCCGCTGCCTGCACTGAAACGCTTGCCCAAACCCTGATCTGCGGCTTACCGCAAGTCCCTGATTCTCCGGTGCGGAATTGAGCAGGTTCGCCTGCTCGCAATTAGATGTTTTTTTGAATTGAGAAGCAGCTTTCATCGCATCTTCGGCATTCCTTTGGAGATGGCGCTACGGCAAAAAATGTAGGTCTCTTGCAAATGGAAGTTGCGCCGGTCAGGGCCCGACGCCGACCGCCACATCCTCCGGATAACCAGGCAGGCCAAACTCAGGAACGTCGAGTCCTTCAAGTTCGACCTCGCGCGTAACCCGCATGGCTCTGATCTTGTTTACAACTGAGAAGACAACGTAGGTTGCCCCGAACGCCCAAATTGCACAGAGTGTCGCCCCGGCAAGCTGGCAAACAAACTGACGCACATCTCCGTGGAGCAAGCCCGTGACCCCTTGACCAGCCCGCCCGAGGTAGGTGGTAGCGCCGACACTGTTCCACCCGGCGCCATAGGTACCGTCAGCGAAGATGCCGACACAGACCGCGCCGAACCAGCCGCAATACCCGTGAACCGAGATGGCTCCGCAGGGGTCGTCGACCTTAATTACGCGCTCATTGAAGAGGACACCGGCGTCTACGAGAAGACCAGCCAGACCGCCGATGATGACGGCCGAGTTTGGCGACACGAAGGCGCAAGGAGCAGTGATTGCCACGAGCCCAGCGAGCATCCCGTTGCAAGCCATCGTAATGTCCGGTTTGCCGAACAGGAAGTACCACAAAAACATTGCCGAGGCGGCGCCCGCGACCCCTGACAGATTGGTGTTCACGGCGATCACAGAGATGCGTAGGTCGCTCGCACCAAGCGTGGAACCAGGATTAAAGCCCATCCATCCAAAGAGAAGAATTAAAGTTCCCGTCACAACATAGACGAGGTTGTGTGCCGGAAAGGGTCGCGGTTTGCCATCTGGCCCATACTTGCCAACCCGCGGACCAAGGATTACGGCAAGTGCCATGGCGCAGAAACCGCCCATGGCGTGAACGACCGTCGAACCGGCAAAGTCCACGTAACCGTGGGCGAGGTGCATGGTCGTGCCCAACTGCGATAGCCACCCCCCACCCCAAACCCAACAGCCGAAGGAGGGGTACAAAATAGCGCCAATGAAAACCTCACAGAGAAGGAATGCCCAGAACGTTATCCGCTCACAAATCGCGCCGACTATAATGTAACCGGTCGTCTCCATAAACACGACTTCAAAGAGCGTCAAGCAAAGGCTGCCGGAATCATAGGCAGGACCGCTCAGAAAAAAGCCTTTGCCGCCCAAGAAGCCCCACAGGCCACTGCCGATCAGGAAGTGATCAAGGGTCGGAGTGCCGCCAATATTTGCGGGAGCCGCATTGAGCGCAACCGCGCCGTACTGGAAGGCATAACCGCAGACATAGTAGGCGAGAAATGCGAAGACGTACGCCGCGAAGTTCAACATCATGAGATGAGCTGCGTTCTTTTTTCGCACCAACCCGCAGGTGAGCAAGGCAAAGCCGACTTGCATGAAAAGCACCAAGTAACCGGTAAGCAGTGTCCACGAGAAGTTCGTGGCGATCCGCATATGGCCCACACTATCGGCAAGCCTGAGCGCGATGGGTTCCTTGCTGGCCTGCGCCTGGTAGTCGTCGAAAGCCTTCCTATTTTGTTTGTAATCCGGCGCCGTCTTGTCGGTCGGTTCAGGAACGACAAGAGGATTACCCGCCGCATCAGAAACTGCGGACTTGTCACCCGTCGCAATTCCGGCCGGGTCAGGCTGCGCCTGCTGCGCGAGCGCGACGCTCATCGAGCCACTCAGAATTTGCGCGAAGATGAAGGCAATGACTGTCTTTGGCACCCATTGTCTCTGGCGTCTGACAAAACCGTAGAGCATCGTAAGCTCCTCTCCTTATTACGGCAGCGGCGTCTCCGCGCCGTGGTTTACAAACAATTGAAATTAGAAGGAATCAGATTGCGGCTGGGCCTCGCTCGCCCGTCCGTATACGGATTACCTCGTCAAGGGAGGTCACGAAAATCTTTCCGTCACCAATTGCGCCTGTTCGAGCACTCTCGATGATTGCTCCAAGAGCCGGTTCCAAGAGTTCATCGTCGACTACCAGGCTGAGAAACAACTTGGGGAGAAAATCGAGCGAGTACTCTGCTCCACGGTACGTCTCAGTGTGACCCTTCTGCCGCCCAAACCCTCGGGCTTCAAGGACAGTGAGACCAGTAATTCCCACAGCGTGGAGGCGCTCCTTCACTTGCTCGAGCCGAGAAGGTCTGATTACGGCATCAATACGCTTCATTTGCAGCTACCCCTTTTCTCGAGGAGTTGAACAAGCTGGGCACAAAGTAGAGTACTCGTCACACCCATAATGGCCGGTAAGATAACCATACGAGATTAGATATAAGGGAGCAAACAAATAGATTTTGTAGGCCACATAAAAATCCCTTGGCCAAGCAGAATTCTCCGCGGGCACAAACAAGGGTTCGCAAACGAATCGTCGTCCCTACGCAGAACGGTGAGAGAAGAACCCTGCCAAGCGTGAGGTTATGAGAACTCCACGCAACGGTAAAATGCGCTCAGTGGATTTCCTTGTAGCTGATTGAACACACATGGGATCGCAGAGGATAGGCGCTGGATCTCGATTCGAGTTGAGTATCAATCTGGCCGTCACCGGATCCTACCGGTGGCCGCTCTTGTTTAGCGCGGCGGATTTGCGTTCTCGAAAACGGCAAGGCTTCAAATACTCGATCTTCAAGCGGCCGGGGAATAGAAGAAAAAGACCGCGAGGATAGCATAAACGCTTATCAACAGAACGCCTTCAAACCAATTCGTCTCTCCATCGAAAGAAACCAGGGTCGCCACTGCGACGGAGATCACGACCGCCACAACTTCGAGCAGCGGAAACACCAGCGACATCCGGCGCTGAGTGAAGTGAGAGGCAATCACAAGCAACGGGGCAACGAAGAGGGCCACCTGTGTGCTGCTACCGAGCGCAATATTGAGGGCAAGGTCCATCTTGTCTTTGATCGCCATCGTCACCGCGGTCGAATGCTCTGCGGCGTTGCCTATAATGGCGATGACAAACAGCCCGACGAAACGCTCGGTCCAGCCGAGCGCATGCGTGACGGATTCAATCCCGCCGACCAGGACCGCGCTTTCAAAAGCGATCAAGCCCCCACACACAACAAGTACGAGAACCACGGCCGCCGCTGTGACTTGCGCACTCGCGCGCACCGGGGAGCGGAAGAGGTCCCTGTGAGTCCGGAAGATGAAAATGAAGCTCGCAAAATAACTGCCGATGAGGATCAGGGCTGTTAGGAAGCTGAGGCGTTCAGTCGCTGCCCCGCCAGGCTGCATCGATCCGAATACTGAAAGGTCGAACAGCGCAGGCATGACGAGGCCCACCACCGCTAGCACCAGCATCGTCGTACTTGCACCAACGGCGACGCGATTGAAGACCTGTTTCTCGCGCCCGATTCCCCCCAGGAATACCGCCAGTCCGATGACGAGCAAAAGCTCGCCGATGATGCTACCCGCGATCGAAGCCTTGAGTGCCTCAATATGGCCGGCCCGAAGAAGAAAGAAACCAAGGATTAGTTCAGGGGCATTACCGAGCGTGGCGTTCGTCAGGCCGCCGGCCGCGGGGCCGGCGTGGATCGCGAGCTCTTCAGTAGCTCCACCGAGAATCGCAGCGAGCGGTACAAGCGCCAGCGCGGAGAACAGAAAGAGCAGGCCCTTCGAGGAGTGAACAAAATAGAGAATGACCGAAGGCGGAACCAGGAAAATGCAGGATAGGCGCCAGTCTGCCAGAAAAAACTTCGCCACTCCGAGCCATGACACGCGAAGTGTTCCGCGCCCTGCATTCCGCGTCGCCAACGTCCGGGACTCCTAAGAGGTTGCGCAAACACGCTTCGGAACCGTCGTTCTGAGCGAAGCGAACAATCTCCGTTCTGGAATCGAAGAGCTCTATGGATACTTCATGCGGTTCACGCCGGACCGTCTGCGGCTCCCTCAGGCTGACAGTTTAAAGAGTTTTCGAGCATCCTGTCGAGGGCCCCGAAAGACCGCAGGCAACTGAGGAGCAACCCGGACCGCTCGCATTTCTCAGGACTTCGCGAGGTCCACTGCCTCAACGCGCTCCCCTTGCCGTGCGCGCCGCTAAATGGTCACGTCCAGTTTTCACAAACCCCAAAAACCTGCGAGCCAACTCGCCGATCCGATCCGGTTTGCGGTGCCGTATCGCGTCGGCAGGCATCAGTTCGCGGCCTATCCCAAGTCCTGCAGCTCCGGCAATGATGAATTTGGACGCGTTGGCTTGATTTACCCCTCCCGCCGCGATCAGGGGTATATGCGGGAACATGGCGTTGAGTGACAAAATGTAATCATGGCCCCCGATGTGCGCGCAGGGAACGAGTTTGACAAAATCCGACCCGGCCTCCCAGGCGGCCATCACCTCCGTGGGGGTGAGCGCCCCCGGGATCGACACGATCTCTTCTTGTGCTGCGAACTCGATCACCGCCGGATAAAGTCCATCGCTGGTCAGGAACTTCGCTCCCGCTTCCAGGCATTTCCGCGCGCTCGAGAGCAACCTGACACCGCCCGCTCCCACAATGATACCGGGGATTCTCTTCACCAAATGGGCGATGACCCTGGTCGCTTGAGGCACAGTGAGCGGAATCTCGACCACGGGAACCCCGCCTCGGACAAGAGCTTCAGCAACAAAGATGGCATCCTCCTCCGAAGACACCCGGACTGCCGCAATGATTCCCGTCTCCTCGATCTGGCCCAGCACCGCTTTCTTATTCATGGAATGGCCTCGCGGCCCACCGCCTCATTCAACTGTGCCGCGGAGGTCAGGTAAGCTCCGATCAGAGTCAAATAGTTGCGCTGAACGCTGCGATAATCGCTCTCCGCATTGAGAAAATCCAGCAAAGAGGCTGCGCCGCGCTGAAACGAATAGGTCACGATATCACGCACTCGGACCGCCTGGGTGAGATATTTTTCCTTGTAGGGACGGATCAGGTTGGCGTTGCTCTGAAGGTTCGCGTAGGCGGTATCCACATCGCTGAAGACCTGGGCCTCGGCGACGTTGCGCTGCCGTTCGTTAAGGCCGATATCCAGCAGCGTGCGCAGCTTCTCACCTTGATTCCGGTCGAAGATGCGTAGCGGTATGCTGATGCTTATGCCGAAAGTGTGTTTATCAAAAGGGTTATTAAAGGAAGGATTATAGGTATACCAGACGTCAAACGTGGGGTCGGTCGATCCGTTCGCCACCGCAAGATTGTGATCTGTTTTGGCTTTATCCACGGACTCGATCGCTACCTTCAGGTCCGGCCTGCTGTCAAGCGCGATACGTCGAAGATCCGCGAGTGCGTGACTTGGCTCCGTGAATTCAAAAGGGCCGGTGACGTTCGAACTGATCTGTCGGTGTGCGATCGTTCAACAGCATCAGGAGTTGGATCTTTGCGGTCTGCAAAGCCACCTTGGCGCTTTCAAGATCCGATTCATACTGCACGCGCTGAAGCTCGAGACGATCGAGATCGACCTTCGCTATACCTCCAACTCGAAATCGCTCCCTGCTGATGGCGAGGACGCGGTCGTAATAGTCGAGGTCTGCTTTCGAGAGGTCGACGATGGCTTTCTGTTGAAGCGTCTGCAGGAACGCGCTGTGCAGAGTAAAAACGAGCGTCCTGTCCTGATCCTTATATTGCGAAGCGGCAATTCCTGTGGCCTTCTGGGCGCTTTCTCGCCGCAACTCGCGCTTTTGCTGCCTTTCGTGCAAGTAGCTTACGCTGGGGGAGAAATCGGTACCAGCCAGCGGCCTCCAGACCCCTTGGTAGGGAATGAGCTGCGTGCCGTCTGCGAGAAGGCCAAGATTTGGATTGGGGCGGAGATAAGCCGTGATCTCATTGGCCCGCGACTCGTCGATATTGATTTGAGCGGCTTTCAGCGTGGGGTTGATGGCCTCAAATTTCTCCCGAATCTGGTCCCAGGTGAACGCCTGCTGGCAAAAAGACGAGACCGGAATCAGGAGAAGCGCGGCGAGAACAAAAAGCTTCCGAACTGGTGACATGGCCTCCTCGAAAGGCTACGAAACGTGGCGGTGCCATATGTTGCGATTGAATATCGTCCGACGGAGTTCAGGGTACAACTCATGGCTGACGGTGGCATCGCTGCTGACAAGACACCCTGGCACCTTGCCCGAAGGACGCTGTGTGTTAGACCGGCTGCGCATGTTCCGGCTCAGGGAGCTTGTCGGTGTCTCTTGCAATCCATACATAAAACGTCGGCAGTATCACAATGCTCAAGGCGAGGTCGGCAATCAGGCCGCCGACGATGACAATCGCAAAGGGCCGCTGTGAATCTGAACCAATGTCGTGGGACAGGGCCGCCGGCAGCAGTCCCAGTGTGGCAACCAGCATGGTCATCATGATGGGGCGAAGGCGCAGGACCGCTCCCTCGACGGCAGACTCGACGACGGTGTATCCGCGCGCGCGGAGTTGATTGATGTACTCGAGCATGATGACACCCGTCTGAACAGATACGCCGAAGAGCGCGAGCATGCCGACGCCCGACGACACACTAAGATAAGTTCCGGTCACCAGCAGCGCCAGGAAGCCTCCCACCCGCGCCAGGCCGACGTTCAACAAAATCAGCAGGGACCACTTGTAGGAGCGAAACATCGTGTACAGGATGATGAAGATGACGAGGACCGTCAGCGGAACGATCACCGCCAGCCGCTTCTCCGCTCGCTGTTCGCTTTCGTATTCTCCCGACCAACCGATGTGATAGCCCGCGGGCAGCTTGACGTTTTCATTGATCTTTCGAATCGCTTCTTCGACGGTCGTCCCGAGGTCCCGCCCCCGGACGTTGAAGGTGACCGCCGCGTAGCGCGTGTTGCCTTCTCTGTAGATGTCGTAGGCGCCGTCTTTCACTTCAACGTTGGTTAGCTGCGCGAGAGAAACCCGCTCTCCCGTCGGCGAAAGCAGGCGAACCTTGGCGATGGCTTCCGGCGTATTGCGATAAGGCTCCTGGTAGCGCACCACCACGTCGTATCGCTGCTGATCAATCAGCACCTGGCTCACCGCATTTCCGCCGATGGCCGTTTGTACAGCGTCCTGCACGTCCGCTACGTTAATGCCAAAGCGAGCGGCCTGGCGGCGGTCGATCGTCAGGTCCAGATTCGGCTGGCCGAAATCGCGCAGGAGCTTTACGTCGTGCATGCCTGGGATACGCGACATGACCGTGACGACTTCTTGTCCTTTCTCTTCCAGAGTTCTCAGATCGTCCCCGAAAATCTTGAGCGCCAGCGAGCCTTTGGTGCCCGTGAGGGTCTCGCCGACATTATCTTCGATGGGCTGCGAGAAGTTCCAAATCGCCCCCGGACACTTCATGGGCAGTTCGCGGTTCATCGAGGCAATCAGTTCCTCTTTGTCTTTGTGAAAGACAGGCCGCCACTGTTCGTGCGGTTTCAAGTCGACGAAATATTCCGTATTGCCGAAGCCCCCGGTATCGGTCCCATCGTCAGGCCTGCCGGCCTGCGAGACCACTGTCTTCACCTCCGGATACGATGCGAAAACGTACCGGCCGCAGGTGGCGAATTTTTCGCCCTCGGAAAGGCTCGTGCTGTTGGCAAGAGTTCCTCGCGCCCAGATTGCACCTTCGTCCAGATGAGGCAGGAACTCCGCGCCGATGACGCCGCCAAATCCCAGATAGATTGTTCCCGCCAGCGCAGCGCCGGCCACCGCGACAACGACCCAGCGGTGGTGAATAGCCCAACGCAGCCTGCGGCGGTAAAGCTCCGTCAGGTAATCCATCACAGGGTTGCGCAGCTCGCGAACGCCCTTGCGGAAGAAGGCGCTGGCCAGTACCGGAGCGACGAGAATCGAAAACGTCATTGCGCCTAGAAGTGCAAAGGCCACTGTCCAGGCCATGGGCCGGAATAACCTGCCCTCGACGCGTTGCAGTGTGAAGATCGGCAAGTAGGCCGTGATGATGATGGCGATAGCGTAAAACACGGGTCGTTGGACCTCGTGGGCGGCTTCCCGGATGGTCTCGTCGACGGTCTTGTAACCGCCGCCGTTTTTTGGCCGGCTCATGTGGCGGACAATGTTCTCAACCATCACCACTGCTCCGTCCACCACCATTCCGAAATCGAGCGCACCCAACGACAACAGATTAGCGGGAATCTTGCTAAGATCAAGCCAGATGGACGCGAACAGCAGTGAGAACGGAATCGTGCAGGCGACAATCAGGGCAGCGCGAACGTTGAGGAGAAACAGGAAGAGGATGAGAGCCACCAGTATCATCCCTTCCGTCAGATTGTGCATTACCGTGTGGAGCGTGAAACGAAGAAGGTCGGCGCGATCGAGCATGGGTACGATCTTCACGCCCGGGGGCAGCAGCCCGTTGTTGAGCTCGTCCACCTTGGCGTGAATCGCGCGAAGTGTGGATTCTTCCTCCGCCCCCTTACGCAAAAGAACCGCGCCCTGGATAACGTCAGGCTCGTCGATGATCCGGCCGTCCTCCATGTGGTTCGCTCTGGCCATATGACCGAGGCGGATTTTGGGACCCTGGGTCACCTGTGCAATGTCCTGCACGCGGAGCGCGGTGCCGCTCTGCGTCTTTAGGACCGTCTGTTCGATGTCCTGGACGCCGCTGAAAAGCCCCAGCGCGCGGACGTTCATCTGCTGCATTCCAACTTCAACAAAGCTGCCCCCCGCATTGATATTGTTGTTGGCGAGTTGCTGTTCCACCTGGCCGATACTCAGCCCGTAGGAGACAAGCTTGCTGGGATCGACCCGCACCTGGTACTCGCGCACGGTGCCGCCGAAATCGGAAACGTCCACCACATTGGGCACGGACTTGAACTGCTTGAGCAGCACCCAGTCTTCGATCGAACGCAACTCCATCAGGTCATAGCGGGGATTGGTGCTGCGCAGTGTGTACCAATAAATCTGGCCCGTGGTGCTCCAGTCGGTGCCGATTTGAGGCTGAAGGTTCTGTCCATTGGGGAGATCTACCTGGGTGAGGCGCTCCAGCACCTTCTGGCGGTTCCAGTCGTTTTCGGAACTGTCGTCGAAGATCATGATCACAAACGACAAGCCGAAGATAGACTCGGAGCGCAGGTAGGTCATGTGCGGCATCCCGCCCATCTGCATCTCGATGGGGATTGTTACCTGCTGTTCCACCTCCTCCGCCGAACGCCCCGGCCACTGGGTAATGACCGTCACGTAGTTGTCCGAAATGTCGGGATAGGCTTCGACCGGAAGGTTGTGGAACGAAATGATCCCCCAACCGACGGATAAAGCGGCCACCGCCAGGACCACGAACTTGTTGTTCAGAGCGAAATCGACGAGTGCACGGATCATACTAAACCCTTACTGACCGAGCGCGTGATCCAGGACCAGCGCGTTGGCGACCACCTGCTGCCCAGGCTCGAGTCCCTTCTTGATTTCCTGCAACTCCTTGTTGTCGGGAAGAAGCTCGCCACTCCTGACTTCGACGCGGCGAAATTTCTTGTCCGGAGCGCCCACGTAAACGAAATCGCGATCGTGCATATGCAAGATGGCGGATGCCGGGACAATGGTGTGCATCTCGGTCGTTTGACCGTGGAAAGTCGCGCTGACAAACATGCCGATGCGCATCAGGCCGGGGTTGCCCATTTCAATGCGAACTTTGGCCGTGCGGATGTTGGGATCAAGAATTGCGCTGATATTGCTGACCCTTCCCTTGAAGACCTTGTCCGGATAAGCGTTCAGGCGGATATCCGCCGTGTCGCCCAGGCGGACCGCCGCGAGATCGTTTTCATACACGTCGCAGACAATCCAGACGGAGGACAAGTCGGAAATCGTGAAGGGGTTGGGAGTGTTGTACGCCTGCACCGACGAAGAGTTTGTGACCTCCTGATCGGTGATGACGCCGGATACCGGTGAATGGATCTCCACAGTGAAATTGGGATTGTCCGGATCGTTGCCGAGTAAACGGAGATGCTCCGACATGGTTTCGAGATCGACTTTGGCTTTGTCCTCCGTGTCCTGAGCAACCTCCAGATCGGCCTTGGCGATGGCGCCGATCCCGAAGAGATCTTTGGCGCGGTCCAGTTGCGCGCGCGCCAGAGCTTCGTCGGCGATCGCCTTCCGGTAATTCGAGTAGCCGCCGGAGACGTCATCGCTGCGAATACGGAGCAACAGTTGACCTTTTTGCACTGTGTCGCCCAAGCGCGCAAAGATTCCCACCACCCGGCCCGACGCCAGCGAAACAACGGGGACGTTCCGGGATACGTCGGGATTGACCACACCGGTAACGACCAGTTCTGCCGTGGAGCCCTTGGCAGTGGCGGCGACAAGCGGATATTGCTCGGGATGGTCCACCGTTAAAAGTCCAACGTCTTGGACCGTGACCACTTGCGCGGCGGGCGGCGCCCCCGAATCCTGATCTGCATGTCCTCGGGTACAAGCGCTCAGAGCGAAAAGGGAAGCAATCGAAAAAACGAGAATTCCAAGTCCCAGACCTTTGTCCTTCATGACGAGCTCCGTTCCGCACCACTCGAGGTCCGATCGGCGTACAATGCCGCTCCTCAAGGCGCAACACGCCGGCCCCGCAGGGGCCGTGCCGGCACGATTTCGCCCCGAAGGGAGCGCCACCAAAGCTAGAATTTGACCATGATGCCCAAACTAACCACGGCCTGACTCTTGCGAAGATCAGGAAACCAGAGGCCGCCATTGCCGTTGCTGCTGCAGAACGCCTGCGCCTGCGGCAGGGTCAAATCCGTATTATTGATCGAGCTGTAGGCCGCCGCGCCGCTCTCGCAGACGTAGGCGGCGGGGTAGCCGTTATTGCCGCCAGGAGGCGTGATGCCTCCCCGACCCGTCCAATACGGCACATCCGAGTGGCGATACCCGGCTTCCGCCCACCACGTGATGTACTCTTTGGGCATCCACTGGAAACCAAGCGAGGTATCCCACATGTGGGCCGCGAGACCGGGAGTCTCCGGGAAGTATGGCGAACCGGATATTGCATCCGCGCCATTGATCGGTGGCAGTAGAGTCAGGTACCGGCCGGGGTTGTTCATCCTGCCTCCCCCGTACGAGATGGCATACTTATCCTTCCCAAACCAGACCCGGTCGTAACCCATCCAACCGGCAAACGCATCCTTGGTTGCTCCGCCGGTGCACCTGTACCCGGGCCCGTACTGACAGCCCAAATCACCTGTCAGGGAGAACGCCATCTTATCAATTCCCTGGGGATTCTCCGGGTGGTTGTAGTACCTCACCTCGAGGCTATCGTCGGTGTGGATACGTTCGACTTTTGGCACTCCCAGGTTATCTTGTCCGTACCCATATTGATTGAAGACCATCGACAGCCATTCCTTCGGCCGGTACAGAAGCTGCCCTCCCAGACCCAGGTGGCCGTTGTACCGGTTGTATGACTGCCAACCGTTAATGATCCAGGGCTCGATCTTGAGCTTGTTCGTGGGAAACCACTGAATTCGCAGTCCGTTGAAGAACCATGGTGTATTGGACGAGACGAAGGAAGGTTGGTAAATCCAATTATCGAAGTTGTAGTAGCTGAACAGGCCGATGTAGGACACGAAGATTCCTGCATCGACGTTGAGCCCATGCATAAAGTTGAAGTGATACCCGCCGTAGGCCTCCGAAACATACTTATACGCCCCGCGGACATCCCATTGGCCGACCCCGGCGCTGGCGTCATTGCGCGGGGTGGTGGTGGCAAATAAGCCGTCCATGGTCAGGATCCTGCCGCGCACGTTCTTCCAATGGAAGTCACCACCGACGCTGATCTGCTCCACCTGAATTTCGCCGGACCGGAACGACTCGGTGGCGCCACCGATCGTATGGTCCCTCGGTTGATTGAAGTCTTCCATAAAGTGGGTGTCGAATCTGACTTCAGGCGTGAAAAATTTGGTATCGAGCACCACATCTTTATTGCGTGGGGTGCCGTTTAGCCAGGTAAAGTCGCCGTACGCAAAGGGGGTGAAATTATCCACCCCAGACGTGGGTTCGGGAGCTTCCAGAGCTTCCGGAAGGATGTGCGTCGGAGGAGCAACAGCCGTAGACGGCTGGGGTACGGAAGCTTTGCCGACGGGTGTTGGCTGCTGGGGAGAATCCGGAACCAAACCCTGAAGCTTCGGCGCGGAACCCGCCGTCCTGGCCGGAGGCAACACGGCGACCGGGCTCAGCGAAGCCAGCATGGGCTGAGCCGTGGAAGCGGTCTCGACTCCCAATTCTTCAGTGTGAGATTTGACTCCGGTCGTAGTTGATCGAGGCTCGTTGGCTTCCATGGCAGACAGACGTTGCTCCAACCGCTCAATGCGGGCGAGGAGTTGCTTCTCGCGCTCGGTAAGTGGAGGATTATCGGCGCCAACACTTGCCGCCGATGCTTGTGTTCCGTTGCCTTCCTGATCAACACTCGGTTGTTTGAGCGAGGCCGGGCCCGGCTTTGAGAGCGTCGACGACGTGGTGAGGGACGAGCCTTGCTCTTTCGGAATTGTCAGTGTCATCTCAACTGCCAAGCTTTCGTCACTCGCGATCTTCACCGTGGTGTCTTGCGAAACTCGGCACCCCTCTTTGCTTGCAGTCAGATGATATTGTCCTGGCTTCAAGCCTTTGACCAGGAAAGCGCCGTCCATTGCACTTAAAACAGCGTGATCAGTGTTCTCATCCACATTGTGGACGAGGACCTGTGCACCAGCCACAGGCTGTCCCTCAGAGTCTCGTACGACTCCGTGAATGTCACCGGGCAGGGACGCTGCGTATGCAGGGGGCAGGAGCAACAACGTTACAACCCAACTTGCAAGTGTGCGCATTCTCACTCTGATCAGCCTCCTCATGAATAATTAATCGACTCGCGATGCTTTACCCTCGGCAATACTGAAAGCTTACAGAATGGGGCGTGAAGAAGGCATGAAGATTGTCTAAGGATTTGATAAATGTACGACTCATACTTTTTCTGGTTACCATAAACACGCGGCACAGTACACTCACTACGTCTCGATTGCTCGCCAGGGGTGAAGGGTGTTGCAACCCAACACTTCGCAAGGAGGCTCGGAATCTCTGCCCGTCGACTCACATCACCAAATCCTTATGTCTTTTTCATGCCTTCTTCATGTGCACAGGTATAGACTTTATAAGGAACAGGCGCTTAAATGGCCACGCAGCTCGGAATTCGTCATCACGGAATGTCAAGTGAGCCCCGGGTGCGCGCCCCACGCACAAGGCAACGGTGGAGTTCGCGGTCAATGCCAGCATAGTTTTTCAGTAAAAGTGCAATAGCCCGCGGGCGACGAAGGAGAAGGTCTTGTGGGCGAAGAGTCGGTACTGATCGTCAGCAAAGATGAACGGGCCCTTAAGGCCGCGGCAAACGCTCTGACCTCGCACGGTTACAAGGTCCGCGAAGCTCGCTGCGTTAAGGAGGCTGTCGAGAAGCTGGAGAAGGAAAAGTACGGCGCGATCCTGCTCGAGAGTCGGACTCCAGGCGTAGGAGGAGTCAAGGCGTTGCGCGCTATCCGCTCGCATTCGGATTCCACCATCGTCGCGTTTACGTCGCGAGGCACGTTTCGCAACAAGGCTGCGGCTCTGAAGGCGGGCGCGGATGATTACCAGGCTGACCCGGTTAAGGGACGCGAACTGCTGGAGCGCCTTCGAGCTGCACTTCACCGCGGTCGCCTGCGGGCCAACGAACTGCCCGAGCATCTTTTGCTTCCGGGCATGGAGATCGATTTCCTGTCCCGATTGGTGCGGGCGAACGGCCGGGAATCGAGCTTAACCCCAAAGGAATTCGACCTGCTCTCCTATTTCGTAATATATCCCAACCGGGTCATTCAAGGGGCGGAACTGCTGAGGGCAGTCTGGGGTCCCCGCAGCGAGCACAAGATCGAATCTTTAAGAGTCCTCATCAAACAACTGCGTCAGAAGATCGAACCGCAGCGATCCAAGCCGAGATATCTCCTGACTCAACCCTGGGTCGGGTACAGATTCTGCATGCCCCAATAAATCTTGTTCATCAAGCGCGGCTTAATGTCGATCCCCCCAGGTGTTCTCATCTGCTCCTGATTCCCTCTGAACCATCCTCACCGCCGGTTATTCCTGCCCACGGGGAAGGGGATTGCCTTTTGTGGCGGCCCCGGCTATCGTTGACGCACCAGAGGTGACCACATGAGCGCCGGCAGAATCCTCGTTGTAGATGATGAGCCCAGAATCCGTCGGGCGATGAGATCCAGCCTGGTTCTTCAAGGCTTCGAAGTGGGAGATGCCCGTTCGGGTGATGAAGCTCTCGAACAGCTCCGCACCGACGGGTACGATCTGGTGCTTCTCGACATCAACATGCCCGGCGCGAGCGGCATTGAGATCTGCCGCACCATTCGCGCCACCGGAGACATTCCCATCGTGATGCTGACCGTCAGAAATGCGGAAAGAGACAAGATTCAAGCTCTCGAGGCCGGAGCCGACGACTACGTTACAAAGCCATTCAGCATGGGGGAATTGGTGGCGCGCATCCGCGCCCACCTGCGCAGGAGTCCCCCGGCGGCGAGTTCGGAATCAAAACGAGTCAACCTGGGACAAGTCGAAATCGATTTTGAAGCTAGGGAAGTGATTGGCCGAGGCCAGGTCATGCATCTCACACCCAAAGAATATGAGCTGATGCGATACCTGGTCGAGCATCCTAACCGGGTCCTCGGGCACCGGGAGATACTGCAGGCTGTTTGGGGACCGGATTATGGCGACGAAGTCGAGTACCTGCGGGCTTTTGTCAAACAACTGCGGAAGAAGCTCGAACCTGAGCCGGCAAATCCCCAGTACCTATTGACAGAACATTGGGTGGGATATCGTTTCGCATACCCGAAGAACCAGTCAATGTAATTCCTCAGCCACTGGCAAGGCGATGTAGAAAGCCGTGCCGTGCTCTGGGGAACTCTCGGCCCACACCCGACCGTTGTGTGCGTCAACGACCCTCCTGACAATCGAAAGCCCCAGTCCGGTACCCGCCGGCCCTTGCTCCACTCCGGGAGCTCGATAGAAGCGTTCGAAGATACGTTGACGGTCAGCGGGTGCGATCACCAGCCCGTGGTCTCGCACGGCAACAATAACCTCCGGAACTGCGACGGCAAGCTCGACGTCAATCGGCGACCCTGGCTTAGAGTACTTGATTGCATTATCGAGAATTTGCGCGAATGCACTTCCCATCAATTTGCGATCAGCCAAGACGGGCGTCTCGTGATCAGGCACCGAAATATGAACTCGACTGCGGCTTTCAGGATCTTCGACATCCCCGATGGTGTCCTTTACAAGGTTGGACAGAAAAACGGCCTCGCGTCGCGGCTTGAAGTCAGCGCGGTCGAGTCGAGCAGCTCCGAGCAGGCGACTCGCCAGGTCGGTAAGCTCTTTAGCTTGATCATCGATCAGGGCCACCAGATCCGTTTGAGTTTCGGAGAGGGCACCCGCTGCGAGCAGGCCGGAGCTTGCTGTCGTTATGACGGTGAGCGGAGTCTTGATTTCATGCGCTAAGGCATCAAGAACCGCGGCGCGCAATTGCTCGAGCTGGCGGGCCGCCTCCGCACTATACTCTTGCTCGAAGGAACGAGCCCGCTCCATGGCAATCGCGCACACGGAGGCAAGAGCATGTGCGACAACCGGCGTGAACTTGCGCCCGCTCAACGCCAGTCCGCCGACCGGCCGGGCACCAAGACGGAGAGCGCAGCAGCAAGTGCTCTTTTCGGGCCCGAATCTGTCGGAATTCACAAAGTAAGCATGACGGGCCCCCTGCTTATCTTCTTCTGAGCAATTACCGCTGCCGTGAGTGTTAGCCGAGACGGCATCGAACAATACCACAGCGCGAAGCTCGAATGACTCACGAATCAAAGTGGGAATCAATGCACCAGGGTCGCGGGACCGGTCGAGCAGCAGAATTTGACGTGATATTTCGTAGAGCCGCTCACTGTCGCGCTGCCCCGCGATGGCTTCAGCTGCCCGAACTTGCGCCCGATAAGATAAACGGCTCACGATCAGTGCTGTAAATTCGAAGGCGCCTAATGCGAGCCAGTTCTGCGGATCGCTAATTGTGAAACTAAGGATCGGTGGAAAAAAGAAGTAGTCAAGGCAAGTGACAGCCGCTATCGAAGTTACCGTCGCCCGCCGGAATCCCCCATAAGCCGCTGCGAACACCACCAGAATCAGGTACACGAAGCCAATGGAGGCTGGAGTGAAGTGCAAACGGAACCCGAGCCAAGTACAGACGGCAACCGCGGCCAGGAACCCGCCGTAGGACAGCACCGCTCTGAACATGGCACGAGAACTGAAGGCCGGCCGAAGCGGCTCACCGGGCTGCCTCTCGTCAATCCTCTCGCCAGGAATTGGGTTCGTGGCATCCATGTCGCGACTCTCGCGAGTTGCTCGAGTCCCAGCCGACATCGCGAACTTAGTATAAGGTTTCACGAAGGCAGTACGCAACAGCTCGAGCCAAGAGACCCGCAAAACAAATTGCGGATGACTGGTTCCTCTGGCGGCGCTTTTGCCACACCGACCCAGTACCTGAGATATTACGCCACATCATCATAACTGACATGGGAAGGAAGGTGTGTTTCTTACCTAAATCCGGAGTCTCGCCTCATAAGGACGAGGACGAGACATCTAGGTTTTCCTACCGCCCTGCCATAGAGGGGCGCTACGTATCGATTGTGGACGTTCTTTCGCCGAATTGGCGTTACAAGCTTCGCAAATACGCTTCGCGGAAGTTCAAAAAGATAGAGGATTGCCGCCGTCGGCTTCTAAGATACGAGCTTCCACCAGTCAGTATCCGTACGAAGAGCCTTGACGACGTGCGCACTACTTTCATTCGCATTAACTCAGGCGGCATGCGTGTTACTGCCGCAGACCAAGCCTTCGCGAAAGCATCGCGGTTCAACCTCCGAGAGCTGGCCCGGAACGCCCGTTTGAATCTGCCCGATTTTGAGAAGGTAC
Organism: uncultured Acidobacteriota bacterium; assembly: GCA_963838915.1. Lineage (GTDB taxonomy): Bacteria > Acidobacteriota > Terriglobia > UBA7540 > UBA7540 > CAVROP01. The sequence goes on along the minus strand of CAWIUZ010000361.1, from coordinate 4,882 downwards.
CCTTTGATCCAATTATATTGGGCTTCATGTTTGCAAACGGCCGCCTTGAAGTTGGGCAGGAAGCGGTTGAAGCGATGATAGACCGTTGGGATAAGGATATGCGGCGCGGGAAACGGAACATTAAAGACTTCAACAATACGTGGGGAAGATACGTGGACTCCTTAGGCCGGGCAGTGGATTTCCCGCGCGAGAGTTTCTGCGTGCTGAATGATCAGTTCCTGCCCTCTGAGAACATACTGGCAACGCTGCCGGTCTTCTTCCAACACAACGGTGCGCAGCCCGGTGTCACTCAGCGAAGGGAGCTCAGAAAATGGTTCTGGGCGACCGCTTTGGGCCAGCGATATTCCGGTCGCGGGTGCCGCAAGAATGTGCTTGCGGACCTTCGCTTTTTTCAGCGGCTGGCAGAGAATGGACGGGCGCGATTCAGTTTGGATGAGCCCGCCGACAAGTCGGACCTCCTCAGAGCGCAGTACACGCAGAAATCCGCGCTGACCAAAGCGCTGGCAAAAATGATAATATCGTGTCCGTCGGCAATCAACACCGTTTGACGCGTAAGTGAAGGAGACGCTTCATGCGCAATCGGTTTCAGCAAGGCACCCTGCAGAAAATTCGTGGAGCATGGGTAGCGAGATATCGGCAAGACGGCAAACGCAGAGCGCAAATCCTGGGGCAGATTTCGCAAATGACGAAATCGGAGGCGCCGGCCAAATTAGCCGCTCTCGTTGCCCCTGTCAACGCCAAAAGGAGGGAAGTATCCGAGAAAACGAGCTTCGGTGATTTCGTTCGGGATGTTTATTTACCGTTCTATCGGCGAAAGTGGAAGCGTTCGACTGCAATGACCAATGAGGATCGGCTTGCACATCATCTCACCTCTCAGTTCGATCCTTGCCCGCTCGGGAGCTTCGATCGGGATAAACTGCAAGCGTTTCTTGACGGCAAAAGCCAGACGCTTTCGTTCAGCAGGGTGGATCACATGCGCTGGGATCTGAAACAGATATTCGATATGGCGGTTGCAGAAGGAAATCTACAGCGGAGCCCTGCCACATCGTTATTTACTCCTAGACAGTGCAGGCGGGCGAGCGTGCGGGTCATGACGATGGAGGAAGTACGGCTCATGTTTCGGGTGTTGGAGGTTCGGGAGCGCTTGATTGCAAAGCTCGTGATTCTCGCCGGCAAGGTTCGCGCAAGTGATTGAAAAGATGGAGCGGGGGACGGGGATCGAACCCGCGACGTCCAGCTTGGGAAATTGACCTTAGTTTGAAAAAACAAAATTTAGCGTCTACGAGGTTGATTGCTGACGATCCCAAGCCATTGATTCTTCGGGACCCGCTTCCGGCCGTTTGTTAATGGACTCTTGTTGGACTCTGCGCCTTCCTAATTGGAGCCAGGTACGACGAGCCTTGCAGCAGCCTTTGGGCTGCCAAACAGAAGTCGTTCGGCTCTCAGAGGGACCGGCGGCCTTCGCTTCCGAACAGGTGGGCAATCCCGCCTCGCCACCTCTTGCGGGACTGCCGGCCACGGGGGACGAACGCTCAATAACGGGCTGACTACGGGCTGGGGAAAAACCGTGAATCCCGCGAACTCACCGAGAACAAACGGTAGGCCTGGACGGACTCGAACCCCAGACCTCTACCGTGCCAAGGTGAAACGGGTCTTCCCATCTATTCCCGCGAACATGCAACCCTGCGGTGGAATCGCTGCCCGAGCGGCAAGCGGATGGGGGACTGCGCGATGAGCATGAGATCTTCCGGCCGGGAGCCACAGCCAGCTTCCTCCTGAGCCTTAACGCCCTGTTTCTGGCCCCCAAGTCGGGCTACCATCGCGGCGCCGAACCACGCTTGCAGGGTGTCACGTTTTACTTGACCGATTTCACGCCCTGAACGAGACTGTGCAATTCGCCGCCCTGTGACCTTCGACGAGAAGGTGGAATGGAGATTGTTCCTCCGAATCGCGGCGAAGATTGGACGGGGGTGGAAGGTGCGGGAGGATCTCCGCAGATCGCCCGCAACATTCACAGTCTGGCGGTTGAATCTTTCCGGCCGCCAACGCGACCGGCATGAGAGGCTCCAGATGAAGCCAGCTTTCGTTATTGCCTTTTTGATGAGTTGCGCCTCGGCCCTGGGCCAAGCGCCCTCCGTCGAGGTTTGGGCCGTCCCGAGCGTCGCCAAGGTTCGCCCTGACGACCGCGTGCAGGGCCACAACCTGGTGTGGGACAAGAGCACCAAGACCATTTCCATAGCCGGGGCGAAAAACGAACACGTTGCCTTTCAAATCGTGATCACCGTTCCGCCGGCCCCTGACCGCCATCATCCCGCCGCTTCCGGGTTCTTCGTGGAAGCCAGCGACCTGGTTTCCGGCGCCAACCGTTTGGCGAGGGACCAAGTAAAGCTCTATTTCGAACACGTCATCCTTTGCCCAGGCAAATCCAGTCCCATCGGAGAGACGGGCTTCTGGCCGGATGCACTCGCCCCGCTGACGGACCCGTTCAGCATGGCGGCGCCCTTCCGCGAAACCGTTCGTAACCGCGGCATATGGGTTGATGTCATCACCACTCCCGGCCTTCCCGCCGGCGACTATGCCGGCACCGTCCGGGTCACGCAGAACGGCCGGGAGGTCGATATTCTCAACCTCAAGTTGAAGGTCTACGATTTCGCACTTCCCGCGGAGACCCATCTCATCACTTACATGGGAGTCTCAAGTGAGGGCCTCGCCGCTTTCCATCACGTCGCCCCTTCTTCGCCGGAAGCCAAAGAACTGCTTCGGAAGTACCATGCCTTTCTCTATGCCAACCGCATGGAGCCTTGGTTCAACGAGGCGCTACAACCGCAAATCAAAGAATCCGGAGACAACATCACTCTCGATTTCGACGCCGGAGCGTACGACCTTTACATGAATCAGTGGAAAACGAAGCGCGTGATTCTGGAGTCGGCGCCCCGGGGACTGATCCGCAGGGCACGACCGGCGGAGATATCCCCGGAGACCGCTCAACTCGTCAAGTCTTACCTGAAGCAGGTACGCAATTACTACGACAAGAACGGCTGGCTCAACCGGCTTGTCTTCAACAGCCCCATCGACGAACCGAACACCGCGGAAGAGTTCGAGGAAACGCGTAAGTGGGCTGCGCTGGTGCATGAGGCCACGCCCGGGGTGCCATTTCTGGCGACCAAGACGCCCGTGGTGCAGCATGCCGAATGGGGCACCCTGCGCGGATTCGTCGATAACTTTTCCATCCACGGAAATGACCTCAACGGGACCGAAATCAGGGACGTCATCCGCGAGGAGCAGGCCAAAGGCGGCGAGATGAGCTGGTACATTTCGTGCGACCAGGCTTACCCTCAGCCCAATTACTTCATCGACGCTCCGGCCATGGATCCAGTCATGGTGCCGTGGATTACCTGGCGCTACGGCATGCAGGGCATACTCTACTGGGACATGAAATACTGGTCGGAAGTGAAGAGCCCCTGGACCGACCCCGTCACCTTCATGAGCGGTTTCTTTTGTAGCGATGGCGGGGTGCTGAACGGCGAAGGCTCTCTGCTGTACCCCGGGAGCGAAACCAAGCAGCACACCGGACAAGCCAACGTCGATGGTCCGGTTTCCTCGATTCGTTTCCAGTTGCTTCGCGAAGGTATTGAAGACTACGAATATCTGTGGATGTTGAAGTCGCTCGGCGATGCAGCCTTTGCCGATGACGCGGTCAAAAGCATGGTGGTGAATGTCGGAGCCTTCTCCCGAAATCCAGAGGAGCTGTTTGCTGTGCGCACGAAGATGGCGCGCCGCATTGAACAACTGGCCGGCAAGAAGGTCTCGGGCACGGCTCGTCCGTGAGGTGTTGTGCGGGGGGATACCCACGGGTAAGAATCTGGGGGGAGGATGTTATGCGCATCGCAAGATTCATGTTCTGTCTCCTGCTGTTCGGGTGCCTGACTTCGCTGCTCTGGGCGGCGGATGTCACCGGGAGGTGGACAGGACAGTCAGAGAGCGGCCCGGCTTGGGTCTTCAACCTGAAATCCGACGGCAGCAGGGTGACCGGCACGATACAAGGCAACGATGGCAAGGACCGTCCCATCAATGAAGGCAAGCTGGAAGGGAGCGACATTTCCTTTTCGGTCGATTCTGAGTGGCAGGGCAACCCCATTACGCTGGTCTTCAAGGGAAAAGTCATCGGTGACGAGATGCAACTTCGCGTGGATACCAAAGACGGAAATTGGGACAGTGACCTCGTCGCCAAACGCTCTGCGAGCAAGTGATCAGCAGCTTGGCTTGGTTTTCATTCATGCCAAGTCGTCGTCGGAGCTGGTACCAGACCTCATATTTGCGTCGACGGGGCCAATGCTGTGCAGTGGCACACCCGCAAAAGGGCCTTCAGAGCCGACCGGGAAAGGAGCATGTATGTCGAACCTGCCGGAGGAAGGAATAACGAACAGAAAACATTCCCTCACAACGGCGATCGAGGAGTTGTTGCCCGACTTCGCCAAGTCGTGTCGTGAGACTCCAGGAGTGGTGGTCCTTCATCAGGATGCGTTCGCAGCGGATTATCAGGATGACGAGTGCAAGCTGCTCGGTATGGCAATAAAGTTTGCCGGGCTTTATGGAAAGGAGATCCGCATCGTAGGGAAAAACCGGGAAACGGTTACCCAGCCGCGAATCAATTAAACTCCTCCATCCGAATGTCGTGCTCCCTTGCCCGCCCCCACGGCCCGACACGGGTCGAACCGGCCTCACCGGCGAGGGGACCCGCAGGATCATCGGAAGACGGGAGAACCACCAAAGCGTGCGGATGGTGCCGAGCACGAATCCGGCAGCAAACACGAGGGCGAAGTAGAGCACGCCAGCTTTGAAAGTTTCCTTCACGGATGAACCACCAACGCCAAGCACGATC
>CAWIUZ010000360.1:0-37922 GCA_963838915.1 uncultured Acidobacteriota bacterium | reverse complement strand
AACACACTCAACAACGCGAGGTGGCAAACATGGACTATCGGCAACTCGGCCATTCCGGATTGAAAGTCCCGGCGCTCGGTCTTGGCACCGGCACGTTCGGCGGCGGAAACGAATTCTTTCGAGCCTGGGGCCAGACAGACGTTAATGAAGCCAAACGCCTGATCGCGATCTGTCTTGAAGCGGGCGTGAATCTCTTCGATACGGCGGACGTTTATTCGAACGGCCTATCGGAAGAGATTCTGGGCAAAGCGATCGAGGGCAAGAGACGTGAAGTTCTCATTTCCACCAAGACGACTTTCCGCTTCGGCGATGGGGCGAACGATGTCGGCTCTTCCCGCTATCACATATTGAGCGCCTGCGAAGCAAGCCTGCGCCGCCTGGGCACGGACTATATTGATGTTTATCACATGCACGGTTTCGATGCGCTCACTCCGGTAGAGGAGACCATCGAAACTCTCGATTCGCTGGTGAAGAGCGGGAAGGTCCGCTACATCGCCTGCTCTAATTTTTCCGGCTGGCACCTCATGAAGTCGATCGCTGCCTCGGAAAGATACGGATGGGCTCGCTACGTCGCCCATCAGGTGTATTACTCGTTGGCGAATCGGGAGTACGAATGGGAATTGATGCCCCTGGGAATCGATCAGAAGGTGGGTGCGCTCATCTGGAGCCCGCTCGGTTGGGGACGACTGACGGGCAAAGTGCGAAGAGGCCAGCCGCTGCCGGCGCAAAGCCGCCTTCACAAGACGGCTGACCAGGGGCCGCCGATTCCTGCCGAACACGTCTATAAAGTTGTGGAGGCCATCGACGCGATCTCAGCCGAGACCGGCAAAAGCGTTCCTCAGATCGCCCTTAATTGGCTCTTGCAACGCCCTACGGTTTCGAGCGTGATCCTCGGCGCCCGCAATGAAGAACAACTGCGGCAGAACCTGGGGGCCGCAGGGTGGAATCTCACGCCAGAGCAAATCAGCACGCTGGATGCCGCCAGCGCAACGACCCCGATGTACCCATACTGGCACCAACGCCTGTTCACGGAACGAAATCCCTTACCGGTTTGACCAGGTGCGCATTTTGGGCCACGCCCACCACCCCCTACCCCTCCTCAACGAGGAGGGGAGTCTCCTGGCTAGTTCCCCTCCTTGGTAAGGAGGGGGTAGGGGGTGGTTGTCGCAAGGTACGCCTGGTGTCGCGTCTCAATAATTCGCAATATCAGTCGAGACGATTCGGCCACGCGTCAGCAGCCCCGTCAGGGGCGCCATAAAGTAGCCCAGGGCGTGAGCCCTGGGTTTGACGGCCCTCACCCCGCCTGCGGCACCCCTCTCCCGCCCGAGCGGGAGAGGGGACGGGGGTGAGGGAGGGCCTCACGAACCCACGGCTCACGCCGTGGGCTACCCGCTTACGCCCGCTCCGCGGGCTGACATATCCAACGGATTTCTGGGAAACGACACTAGGGACACAAGGCAGAAAACGCAAACGAGAGATTTGAGTCCTGCGATCAGGAGGAAACCGAGCCGTGAAGGCCATCATATTTGACGGAGTTGGAGATGCCGGCGTGCTGCGGTTGGTTGATGAGCCGATGCCGGAAGTCAGGCCGAATGATCTTCTGGTGAAGGTCCATGCGGCCGGCGTTAACCGCGCCGACATTCTGCAACGCGAGGGCATCTACGGCGCGCGGCCTGACTATGGCGACTCGCTTGTGCCGGGCCTCGAAATTGCCGGAGAGGTGGTCGCCGCCGGTCCCAAGGCGGAAGGCTACAAGACCGGGGACCGCGTGATGGCCGTGGTGGGCGGGGGCGGGTACGCGGAGTACGCGCGCGTCGACAGCCGCATGTGCATTCCGATCCCGCAGCGTTTGAGCTATGTACAGGCGGCCGCCATTCCCGAGGTGTTCATCACCGCGCACGAGGCCATGATCCATTTGGGCGAACTCAAGCCCGGCGGGTGGGTGCTCGTTCATGCCGCAGCGGGCGGGGTCGGCTCAGCCGCCGTTCAGCTTGCGCACGTCCTCGAAGCGAAGAGTGTATTTACCGCGTCGGGGGAGGAACGAATCGCTCGCGTCGCCGCCCTGGGGGGAACGGTAGGAGTGGACTACCGCAAAGGAGATTTCGTGGCCGCGGCGATCGAGGCCACCGGCGGCCGAGGCGTGGATGTGGTGGTGGATTTTGTGGGCGGGCCGTACCTCGAGCGGAACGTGCGCGCGCTTGCCGAAGGCGGGAGGCTTGTCCAGGTGGGAATTCTTGGGGGCGCGAAAGGTGTGCTGCCGCTCGACGTTCTGCTGCACCGTTATCTTCGCATCATTGGCACCGTGATGAAGTCGCGCAGCCTGGAAGAGAAGGTGGCCATGACGTCGCGCTTTCGCGAACGCTGGCTCGGAGCGTTCGAGTCCGGAGCACTTCGTCCCGTAGTTGACCGCATATTTCCTCTTGCGCAAGCGGGCGATGCTCACCGCGCCATGGAGGCTTCGGGAAATTTTGGGAAGATCGTTCTCTCTGTACTGCTTTAACCGCGCGTAGGGGTAGGGCTTGCCCTACCCTCGTCCGAGCCAGCAAAAATGCGGGGGGACGGCAAGCCGTCCCCCTACAAGGGGGCAAGGTAGGTAGCGCGGACTCCCGTCGTTGGAGTCCGCGGCCCGTGGCTGGGAGTCGAGAAAAGCCGCGGACCCCAAAAACGGGGGTCCGCGCTACCGTAGGCCCGCACTACATTCATGGACTGCCTTTCCGAATCCCACGGCTGTCATTCTGAGCGAAGCGAAGAATCTCCGCAGTTCGTTCGGTCAGTGTAAACTGCCGAGATTCTTCGCTTCGCTCAGAATGACAGACTTCATTCAGTTATTGCGCAGCGCCACCATGGGGTCGATGCGCGACGCTCGATGCGCCGGCACATATCCGGCCACGAGCGCCACCGCGGCGAGCAAGCCCGCCATGCCTGCGAATGTCACGAGATCGGTCGGCGCGGTCCCGTAGAGCAGCGAGGCGATCATCCTGGCAACCACCAACGAGCCCGCCAGGCCCGCGGCAATTCCCGCCAGCGCCAGCCTGAGCGTCCTGCCCAGCACGCCCGCCAGCACGTGTCCCTGCGTCGCTCCGAGCGCCATGCGGATGCCGATCTCCTGCGTCTGGCGCGTGACCGAGTAGGAGATCACGCCGTAGATGCCGAGCGAAGCCAGCGCCAGTCCCAGCGCCGCAAAGGCGGCGACCAGCAGCGCAAAGAAGCGCCGCGGCGAAACGGCATGATCCACAATCTGCCGCAGAGGACGAAACTCTGTAGCGGGCTGCCCCGGGTTCAGCGTGCGCAGGGTGTGCATCACGCTCGCCGCCAGCGCTTGCGGGGGCAGCTTGGTGCGCACCACCAACTCCGCCCCCGCCGGCCCTGCCTGAGTTGCCGGAACATACATTTCCAGGCCCGACGAATCTTCCACACTCGTCTCGCGAACGTTCGCGACGATACCCACCACTTTCGTGTCCGTTCCCCCGATAACTGCGATTCGCCCCAGCGGATCCTGCCCGGGCCACAGCCTTTTTGCCGCGGCCTCATTGAGGATGGCCACGTGTTCGCTGTCCGACCTGTCGGACCAACTCAGATCCCGCCCTTCGCGAAGGCGCATGCCCATGGCCGCGAGGTAGCCCGGCGTCACCACGTAAACGAACCCGTCGGGGTATTCGTCTTTTCGATAGACCACGCCTTTGGCCGCGAGTCCCCAGCTCCGGTTGCGGTCGAGGGGCAACATATCGGTGATGCCGGCCTCTTCGATGCCCGGAATGGCTTTCACGCGGCGCAGCATCTCTTCGAGAATCGCTCCCCGCTGCGCGGCATTTTGGTCGTTGTAGTCTACTTTAACGGCGGCGGCGCGGTCAGCCTCGAATCCTAGATCGACATCGAGGACGCGCAGAAAGCTGCGCAACAGCAGCCCCGCCCCCACCAGCAGTACGCAGGCCAGCGCAACCTCCGAAACGACCAGTACGGAGCGCATGCGTTCATGCGCACTGCCCTGGGTGGTTCCGTGGCCGGAATCCTTCAGGGCGTCTTGAATGTTCCTGCCTGACATTTTGAAGGCCGGCGCAAGCCCAAAAAGAATCGCGCTCACCGTGGCTACCAAGAGTGTCCACCCAAAAGCCGCACTGTCCACCCGCAGGCTGCCCAGCAAGGGCAGCGCGATCGAGCCCTGATGCGCAAGGTAGTAGATCATCACCACAGCGAAACCCAGTCCCAGCGCGGCTCCCGCCATCGAAAGCATCATGCTTTCGGTGAGTAATTGCTGAATCAGCCTTCCCCGCCCTGCCCCCAGCGCGTTGCGCATCGCGAATTCCTTGCTGCGCGCCGCGGCTCGCGCCAGAGCAAGGTTCGACAGGTTCACGCACACGATGAGCAGGATAAGGCCCACGGCGCTCCACAACACCACGAGCGAGCGTCGCAGCCGGCCGCTCACGTGGTCCTTGAGCGACTGCACCCGCGCCTGGTACCCGCTGCCCCACTCCGGATGCTTGGCATTGAAATAGAAGCGGTGAAACAAGAGGTCGGCCTCGGCCTGCGTTTGCGCAACGGTCATGCCGGGCTTTAGCCGGCCGATCAGCAGAAGCGTGTTCCCCCAGTCGCGCATTTCATCCATGATCGCCGGAGCGAAGATGTCCATCTTGGTGCCGGGCGCAAAAACCGACCCGAAATCGAAACTCGGCGGCAGCACCCCGGCTACGGTTACCGGCGCGTTGTTCAATGTGATCGTTTGCCCCACAATCGAGTGGTCCCCTGCAAGCTGACGCTTCCAGAAGTAGTAACCCAGCATCACCGCCGGTCTGCCGTTCTTCAGGTATTCTTCCGGAGCGAGCAATCGCCCCAACGCGGGCTGGACGCCCAGCGCCTCAAAGAAATTGCTCGCCACCAAAACGCCCGACACGGGTTGCGGTTCTCCGCGCCCCGTCAACTTGTAGTCTGAAGGACCATAGAACGGCATGTAAGCCGTCAGCATAGAGAGAGAATGGTTGCGCCGCTCATACTCTTCGAAGGCGTCGGCGGAGTATGTCGCACACGAGAGGCCACAACCCTTGGGCGGCCCTTCAATCCACACCAACCGCTCGGGAGCTTCGAAAGGCAGCGGCCGCAGCAGGATGGTGTTCACTACGCTGAAAACTGTAGTGTTCGCGCCGATGCCCAGAGCCAGAATCAATACCGCCATCACCGTAAATGCGCGGTCGCGGCGCAAGGTTCGAAACGCATAGCGAGTGTCCTGCTTCAAAGTATCAAGCGCAGGCAGGCCCCGCGCTGTGTGTCCTTTTTGTTCCCTCATGTGCCGTTAGACGGAGGTTTGCAGTTGCGGTTAGCTTGCAGGATGGAGAGCCGGAAACAGGCGACGGCTCAGTCCGTGAATTAGCGATTTGCGGTGAGGACAGGACATCGGCCGCGTCCCAAATTAGGACCCTACCATGATTTCTTGTCTCTTGACAAACGCGAAGGAATAGGCTACAGTGGTCAATCCACGCTGGTCGCGGAGGAGATAGCGCCGTGTAGCGCTGACCTTCAGGTCAGCAGACAGAAAGTCGAGTCAGCGCCGACGTGAAGGTCGGCGTTATTCCGAGTTTCTGGGAACAAAGCGAGAATGTCTGTGAAAACAAAGGGTTCGGTAAAAAGTCGTGGGCTGGCGCAGACGTTGTTTTTGAACGTCTGCGATGCGCCGAAGGCGCAGTTTGGTTAGATTGCACCGCTTGTTCTGACCTGTCCCTTCGGGAGATCGCAGACCCCAGACCACGGGGTCTGCGCCAGCCAGGAGTGGGGCGGCCGAGAGCTGAAAGCTGCTTTTTTGAGGGAACAAAGCGAGAATGTCTATGAAAACAAAGGAATGCGCCTCTGAAAAGCTACCGTGGCTCCGAACGGTGGTGCTTCTGCTCCTGGCTATTGCGTGCCGGCCCGAGCCTGGATTGGCTTGGGGGGACCGCGGGCACAAGCTGGTGAACGCGGCTGCTGTGGACAATTTGCCCGAACCAATCCGCTCCTACTTTGAAGCGCGCAAAGTCTACCTCGTCGAGCATGCCTCCGACCCCGATCAACTGGCCCACGACGACGCCGCGGAACGCCCGCACCACTATACCGACATGGACGCCGACGACACTTACCCGTTCCCGAATCTGCGCCGGCAGTTCGTTCTCGAAAGAGCGGCGCCCATGTTCTGGCAGCTTCGCAACGGGGACTCGTTATGGCAAATCGAGCGATTCACGCTGCGCCTGGCCGATTCTCTTCAACACCGGCGTTGGCAGGCGGCGGATCAGGACGCGGTTTTCGCAGCCCACTACGCCACCGACCTTACTCAGCCTCTGCACACGGTCAAGAACTACGACGGCCAATTGACGGGGCAGAAGGGTGTGCACGCTCGCTTCGAGACCGATCTGGTGAACGCCCTGGCGGACGGCTGGCGGCTCGAGGCCCAGCCCGCGATTTTCTTGCCGGACCTGCGCGGCCGGATCTTCGAGGAGGCGGTTCGAAGCTTTAATTGCAGGAATCTGGTCTTCGCCTCCGATCGTATCGCGGTTTCCGGCCGGACCTATCTCGATCCGCAGTACAGTGCGGTCTTCTACAAGCTCGCCGCACCCTTGGCCCTCAAACAGCTTTCGGACGCAGCTTCCTTCGTCAGTAGCCTCTGGTATACTGCCTGGGTTCGAGCGGGAAAGCCCGCGCTGCCGGGTCACTCCGGCGCGTCCCATTTGGAGAGTAGCGCCGACCTTCAGAGCCAGCGTTGAGCAAAGCGAAGGGTGGGCAAGTGCCCCGACAGGTCGGAGCGCTACGATCAGGTCTCGCGATGAGCCGAAAACGAATAGTCGTGGCGGGGATTGTCCTGGTGGCCTTCTGCCTGGGGGTTTTGGTGGGCCGTCGCACGGAGCGCGCGCCTCAACCTCCGGCATCCTCTCCTTCGAGTCCTTCGAGTGCCGCGCCCCGAGGAGAGGCGGCCGGTTGCGTCGACATCCGCAATGCGGCTCCGCTGGCGGGCAAGATGGGTTGCGTTACCGGACGCGTGCTCAAGGTATTCACGTCGAAGGGGGGCAATACGTTTTTCGATTTCTGCGAGGATTATCGCAACTGCCCGTTCACCAGCGTGATATTTTCTTCCAACAAAAGCAAGTTTGGTGATGTGCAATCCTTGGCAGGAAGGCAAATTGAAATCCGCGGGTCAATTACCGTGTACCAGGCGAAGCCCGAGATCGTTATCCGCGATCCGGAGCAGATTCGCATGGCGCCGTGACGGCTCCCCTTCTCGGCTGAAGGAGGGACGGCAGGTGGATGCTAGCAGGACTGCTCGACTTAGGCAACCACCCCCTTACCCCCTCCTTAACGAAGGAGGGGAAACGGGTCCACGTGGTCGTGAAGCGGTTTGAGAGGCTGTATGCGTTGTTGCGTAGGATTGATTATCGTCGCGGCCAGTCTGTTCATGGGCGGAGACTTCATGATCCTTGGGATCGCCACCGTGCATGAAAACGGCTCGTGTGGAGCTAGCCGCGGAATCCCGGAAGGGCGGGGCTTTAGCCCCGCCGTCAGGGCCCTCACCCACCACTTCGTGGTCCCCCCTCTCCCGCTCGCGGGAGAGGGGTCGGGGGACAGGGAGTTGCCACTCACGGCGGGGCTGAAGCCCCGCCCTTCCGTCGCCATTCTTGTGGCAGCGAAGGATCTCCGTCTTTGGCTCGGCGGTTCATCACAAACTGCCGAGATGCCTCGCGGAGTTTACCCTGAGCGCAGCGAACGGGCTCAGCATGACAACAGCGCCCCACAACAGACCGCAGCGCCGGCCTCTCCCCAGCTCTTGCCGGGAGTTGCGGAGGCGGTCAACAAGGGGTTCGACCTGCTGTCGCGCCAGGACGCCGCAGGCGCGGAAGCCGCCTTTCGCCATGCCATTGAACTGCAGCCTGAACTCGAATTGGCGCACCGCGGGTTAGGCACGGCTTTGCGAGCCCAGGGCCAGGAAGAAGCGGCCGTGCGCGAACTCGAAGTGGCCACGCGCCTCGACGCTTCGGATGCGGATGCGCACTACGAACTGGCGGCCACGGCCTGGGCGCTGAGCCGGCGCCCGGCAAATTCGCAGCACGCTCGCGGAGCTCCCGGGCAGGACTACCGCGCCTTGGCCGCCGCCGAGTATAAGAAGCTGGCCGCGCTCAGGCCGCAAGACGCCTCGATCCGGCAGATCCTGGCGGAACTCGACCTCGAGGCGGGACGAAAAGAAGAAGCGCTGACTGAGATGCAAGAGGCGGCCCGCGCCGCTCCGGACGATGCCGCGACCCACGTGGGCTTGGGCCGCGTCTATTTTGCGGAAGCCGAAGAAGACAAAGCCGCCGCAGAATACCAAAAGGCTTTGCAGCTCAACCCCAAGGAAGGAGAGGCCTATCTGGCTCTGGGCCAAATGCGGTTTTTCGAAAAGCGATTCGCGCAGGCGGCAGAGAATTTTGGGCACGCTATCGAGGTTTCCCCCAACCTCGGCGCGGCGTATGCAGGCATGGCGCAGATTTTCATGCAACAGGGCCGTTCCGCCGAGGCGCGAAAAATGCTGGAGAAGGTCGTGGCGCTCGATCCGGAAGATTGGCAGAGCCAGTATCAGCTTGCGGTCTTGATGAACTCAACAGGGGAAGTGGGGGCCGCCACGGAACTGCTGGAGAAAGTCACGCGCGCGCATCCGGATTATCTCCCGGCGCAGGAACAGTTGGTGATGGGACTGGTGCGACGCGGGGATCTCGGGCGGGCCAGCGCCAAGGCGGATGCGTTGATTGCCGGCGAGCCTCAGGCGGCGGAGGGGCACCGCCTGCGCGCGCTCATCCTCCGCAAGCAGCACGACCTCGAAGGGGCGCTGGCAGAAGCCGCGATGGCGCTGGGGACTGAGCCTGACTCCGCCTCCATGCTGGCGCTCCAATCGATCTCGCTCTGGGAGCTCAAACGCAAGAAAGACGCCCTGGTGGCGTTTCGCGCCGCGGCCAAGCTCGAGCCGAAGGTGGCGACGGCGGAGGTTTTCTGCCGCCTGGTGGCGTGCGACGCCAATGATATCAGCGCGGTCAGCGATTTCCTGCGGCGCAACCGCTGGGTGCTGGCGCCTCCGCCCGAGCCATAGGCTCCATATATAGGCTATACTGAAAGGGACTTTCCGTCCAATCTGACTTCTTGGCCCCCTGCTTCCTCAACTTCCGTCGAAATCGCCTTAGGGTGAGTTTCTCCTTTGACAACACGCTCCGCTAGTGGTAGGGTTGCGCCCAAGGTGCGTGTGGGGACTTCACGCGCAGGCCGCCGGGCTGAACTTCGAACCAGCGCGAAGATGCCCATACGCTGTCCGAGGTGGCCATGCAAGGAACTATCAAGCGAATCATCCGTGACCGTGGATTCGGGTTTATCCGCACTGCCGAGGGCCAGGAAGTGTTCTTCCACCGCAGCAGCCTTCAGGGACTCAACTTCGACGCTTTGAAAGAGGGGACAAGCGTTGAACTTGAAGTGGAGAGAGGGGACAAGGGTCCTCGAGCTACGAACGTGCGCTCTGGCGGAGCTTAGCGCTGCCGGAAATTACAGGATTCTCGAGCGATCACCTTCTTCCGGAGCAATGGGCGAGAATAAGCGAAATCACAGGATAGGTCTGCCTCGGATTCGATCCAGGCTGTTCCCGCCACTACGCGAGTGTGTATAATGCTGCCTCGCGCTCCCAAGGCGCCGGCACGTATTGGAAGGGCACTCAGGGCTACGATTCGACAATGCTGCGGTCACGGCTCGCCGCCATAAGGCTGGTGCTTGGTTGGTTTCATGAGCGCAATTTCAAGCGGCACTCGGAAGGGCGGGGCTTTAGCCCCAACGTCTATGGGTGCAGGGTTAGATGGGCCTTTAGGCCCTGAAGGCAAGCCGCTTCAGGGGCTGAAGCCCCGCCCTTCCGCTTCCGACGAATAAGTTCGCTTACTAATTCAGCTAAGCACGAGGCCTCCCGACTGCGATCCCTGACTATGACTGATGTGCGACAGGATGGTATTGCGTGCGCTGGGAACTGGACCCTTGATCTCGTCAAGGTCATCGACGGTTATCCTCCAGAACACTCCCTCGCCAGCATCACCGCCGAATCCATGGGCGGAGGTGGCTGCGCGTTCAACGTCTCCCTGAGCCTCGCTAAATTCGACGGCGAGCTCGATCTCTACCCTTTGGGCGTAATCGGAAACGACTCCTACGGGGACTTTCTGATCGATCAATTCCGCCCTTATCCCCACGTCCACCTCGAGCAGCTTAGGCGGACCAGCCGGGACGGAACGTCTTATACGGACGTTTTCAATGTCGCTTCCACCGGCCACAGGACCTTCTTTCACTATCGGGGAGCCAACCGGCTTTTCTCGCCTGAAGATGCCGACCTCGAGAAGTTGCCGGTCGGCTGGTTTCATTTGGGCTACCTGAATCTGCTGGACGCCATGTATCAACCGGACGAGCAGTTCGGGACTGCGGCCGCGCGGTTCCTGGCTCGAATCCGCGAACGGAACATCCAGACTTCCATCGATCTGGTGTCAGAGGATAGCGACCGTTACCTGCAGATTGTTTCTCCGGCGTTGAGGTTCGCGTCCTATTGCATCATCAACGACTTCGAAGCCGAGCGACTTTCCGGAATACCGATTCGGCGCGAAAAGGCGTTGATCCTCGCGAATCTGAAGAGAATTGCCAGCGCTATTCTGAGCTTGGGCGTCGAGGCGATGGTGGTGATTCACTTTCCCGAAGGAGCGTACCTCCTGGCCAGGGACGGAGGTGAGATTCTCCAGCCTTCCCTGGAACTTCCCGCAAGCTATATTGTGGGCAGCACAGGCGCCGGCGACTCGTTTTGTGCGGGCGTGATTTATGGGCTCTCGAAGGGCTGGAGCCCCGACAAGGCGCTCCGATTCGCCGCCTGCGCCGGGGCGATGAACCTGAGCGATCTGACCACCACGGGCGGAATAAGGCCCGCGGCAGAAGTCTTCGAGATGGAGGGGAAGTTTCCCTACCGGAGGCTGTGGTAACAGCGCGCAGTTCATCCCTACATCTCAGGCCCGGAGGGCCGACAGAGAGTAGCCCACGGCGTCAGCCGTGGGTTGCGAGGCCATTTCCCTTATTCCTCAGCCCCGGAGGGGCGACGGGGTCTACTCCCAAATGTAGCGCTCGTCGTACGCAATCCCGTGGCGCTTCAGGAACGCGACGAACTCCTCTTGGAATGTGACCTTGCGACGGTGTTGGTCTTGGCTGCGAATATATCTCACGACCGCCGGAACATTGGATTGGCTCACGCTGAATGCCCCGTAACCGGTCTGCCACGCGAAAGTCGCCCGGTGTCGTGTCCCGTGGACCCACAATGACGAGTTGCTCTTGAGCACGCGGAGGACTTCGGCGACAGCCAGAGTGGGGGGCAGGGACAGAAGGCAGTGCAGGTGGTCGGGCCGAGCATTCGACTCGATCACCTTGCCATGCAACTTGCGAATGATCCCGCCCAGGTAAGCGAGCATGTCCGCGCGCAGGTCGGGAGTGAGCAATGCCATGCGGTCCTTGGTGGAAAAATAACATGAGTGAGAAGATTGGCAAACGTGTGGGCCATGATCTGTCGCCCCTCTGGGGCTGGGCTATCTTAACGCAACCTTCGAACCCACGGCTAACGCCGTGGGCTACTCTCTGACGGCCCTCCGGGCCTACGATGACGGGGGCATCAAGAAATGTGCAAACTCGGGCTGGCCGAGAGCAAAGCTCTGAGCTTCGGCGTTCCCAATCAGCGAAAACCGCAGAGCGTTGCTCTACGCCGGCCGATCTCCTTAAGTGAAGGCGCCTGCGACGCATTACACTAATGGTCGCGCGGCCAAGCAGTCACCGGCGCTGCACTCCAGGATTCGTTCACTGCACGCGCCGGGCCGGATCGGGGGCGGGAGGCGCAGGCGGCGCTACCATCAAGCCCAAACCTTGCAGCAGCATTACCGTCCGCTGCGCCGCTGCTCGCCAGACGAGTTGGCAACCTTCTCCCTGACAGTTCTGCACGTAGACGTCGCCGCCGGAATATTCCAGGCTGCAATTCTTGAACGTGCAGTTGACGAAAATCCCGTCATCCAATACCAGGTGCTGGTTCTCGAAGATCTTGTTTTCGTGTCGAGTCATGAGAAGACGAGGCTACCACCACCTGGCTGTGTCTGCAAGCGCAGGCGGCGTGGAAAAATCACCCGCCTGTCATCCTGAGCAAAGCCAAGGATCTTCGCAGTTCCATAGGACTCAACGATTCACGTACAACTGCAGAGATCCTTCGCTACGCTCAGGATGACACATTCCGAATTCCTTCACACCTTCTCAGGCTTGAAGCAGAGGCGGCTTACTGGCGCTACACGGCGGTGCATTCTCTAGTGTAGTGCGTCACAGACGCTTTCACTTAAGGAAATAGGCTGGCGCAGAGCGAAGCTCTGCGGTTTCCATTGATTCGATTGATGCCAAAACGCAGAGCTTCGCTCTGCGCCAGCCTGAGAAAGTGATTCCGCCGCTTTGATTCGTCTCAGGCAGCCATGCCGACAGGACGCACCATCTCAACCGCAAGTTTGCGGGGTGAAGAGAGCGAGGCCTGCACTCGCGCCTTGAGTCGCACCAGCGCCTCAGCGTGAAGTTGTGATATGCGCGATTCATCCACTGCGAGCCGGGAGGCGATCTCTTTCATGGTCAGATCCTGCTGGTAGTAGAGGGTGACAATGAGCCGTTCCCGTTCGGGCAGGCGCTCCAGAGCGCGGTTCAGCAAATCGCGTTGCTCGCGGCGATAGCAGAGGTCGAAGGGATCCTCAGCAAGTTCACGGACTGCCACCAGATTCTCTTCTTTCACCGGCAGCTTGACTGCGGCTGCTGCCGTTTCGGAATGCTGCCACCCGTCAAAGCCCAGCGCGTGCACTTCTTGCGACCACCGGTGCCACACTTTGAGGCTAATCCCCAATGCCCGCGCGATTTCTTCGCCTTGCGCGGGGCGGCCCAGGCGTGCTTCCAACTCGCGATAGGCCTTTTCCACTTTTCTTACGCGGCGCCGCATGTCGCGGCTGGCAGGGTCGAGACTTCGCAGCGCGTCCAGGATGCCTCCGCGGATCCGGTGCCGCGCGTAGCTTTCAAGCTTCACCTTTCTGGAAGGATCGAATTTTCGCAGTGCATCCACCAACCCCAGAGTTCCGGCCCCCACCAGGTCGTCCATCTCCACGTGAGGCGGCAAGTGCTGGCGCATCTCGAATGCCACGCGCTTGACCAACGGCGCCATCGCCTGCAGCAGGTCCTGAGTTCCCAGGTCTGATTTGCCGTTGCCGTTTCCCCCTGCTTTTCCCTTCGCTAACTCGGGAGCGGGAGCAGGGATCGGGGATGGGCCAGTTTCGCCGTTTTGTAGAGGCGACGGGCCGATGAGGGGAGAAGCAACAAGTACTCCTGGGGTTGAACTGTGAACCGGTAACTGCCGCGACCGGCGGCTGGTGGTTCCAACTCCTGCCAATTGTCCTGTCATGACGCACCTCGCTTTTTCGATTTGCGCCACGCGACAACCTCAGGGGGATTGCGTGTTGAGAGGCAACACTCCACCACCGGCGCAGGAACTCATTTCCTGCGCTAACCTCACGCTTACTTGGTTCGTGAGTTCGCGGCGCTGGCATTAGAAATTGCAAATGCCGTGCCAGCCCGCTGGCGGCACTGAGAATCCGTTCCCGGACACCGCCTGCCGCGTTTCGCCCGGGTTACGTAGCGTAGTGTGCAGGGCTTAGCCTCGGTCCGGACGGACGCCGGCCCGGGAATCACGGACAGGCAATTAACATCGAAGTTTCAAGGGCATAGCGAACGATGAGGCGTGCCAGGAGAAAACTGAGGGCGGGCCCGTTCTAGCCTCAGACCCGAAGAGCGGCGCGACGGGGAAAGCGAGTTCGAGGCTGCTCGATTTCTTGTCCGGCGAAGCATGAGTTCGCCGGCGCTTCAGCTTCAGTTCCAAATTGGAAAAGGTCCCGGCTTCGAAAATCTTGCCTGCCTCAGGGTCGAGCGGTCAGCAGATTGTCCTGATTGCAGTCGCCAACTGCGGCATTGCTTAAAGCCCCCATTCAACCCAGCCGATACTAATCATGGTTGTGGGATGAGGCTGGGTGATGCGAACTGGATGCGCGCGAGAAGTGTGCAGCGACCAGAAAGCGCACGAGATCCACTGCGCGGCACCAGCCCCCCAAGAACCGCCGGCCAATTACAAGCGGGAGCGCGTGGGAAAGCAGGCGCGAGGCCGGCCAGAGAAAGAAATAGGACTTGGGCGGAAAGACTTGTCGGACTTCTTATCCGCAAGCCGGCGTGCGCCGATGCGAGTTCCAAAATGGGAACCGGCGTCCCGAATTGGAAAAGCCCCGGCGTTTCTAGGTGATAATTATGCGGGACCGATGCAGAACAAAACCAGACAGGAAGAAGGAAGAGGACGATACAAAGCCTCGGTCCCAAGCCTCCGAGAATTCCAGCTCACTTCCCAAGGCGCTCAGTCGGGTGGACGAATCCTCGGTCTCGGCCATGGCCCCGGGGGACGTCTTTTTGCTTGATGAAATAGGGGCGGTTAGTCCATATTCTGAGCCTGCTTTCCATGCCATTCTCGCCTGCCCGCTGTGTGGGGGCCAAGTTCTGATTTCCACCGCGCAGTATTTGGGGTTCACGCCGATTCTCTGTGCGTCCAGAACCTGCCCAGGCTTTTTCAGAATCGTTGATGACGGGCGGTTTGTATATCTGCCCGTGAATTAGCTTCTCCTCTCCACCAAACGCTGAACGACTAGATGCGGACCTCCCGTTCGCTGTTTTCATTGCAGCATGGAGTGCGGCAGCGGAGCTGCCGCACTGGAATTCGAGCGGACGGCGGTAGCTGGCGCTCCCGCACTCCAAGGTGCCTTCGACCGAACCATTTTCGGCGCAGTCGCTCATGCCCGTCGACTTACGGCCACCCAGAAACCATGAAAATGGCTCCGCCGCCGACACCTTCTGGTAGCGAGGACCCCCGTTGTTGGAGTCCGCGGCTTGTCGACGGTCCTTCGGAAAAGCCTACCCTGTTACACTCAAAATCGCCTCATCATCTATTCTTCAAGAGCGGATTTGGTTTATGCTGGTGCATCACCAACGGAGGTTCACTTGAGTCGATGCCGAGCTGTCGTTCTATGTGTTCTTGCCGTATGCGCAGCGACAAGCCACGCGGGCGCGCAACAGTACTCGCCGGCGTTATACCAGGAGATGCGCTGGCGCCTGATCGGGCCGCATCGCGGCGGCAGGACGCGCGCGGTGGCCGGCGTGCCGAGCCAGCCCAACGTCTTCTACATGGGGCAGGTCAACGGAGGTGTCTGGAAGTCGGACGACTACGGCCGCACCTGGAACCCGATCTTCGACGACCAGCCCACGCAGTCGATCGGCGCCATTGCCGTGGCTCTTTCAGATCCCAACGTAGTCTACGTGGCGAGCGGAGAGGGCTTGCAAAGGCCGGATCTCTCCGTGGGAGATGGCATCTACAGGTCCGCCGACGCCGGCAAGACCTGGACCCACCTCGGATTGCGCGACGGGCAGCAAATTCCCGCGCTGGCCGTTGACCCCCGCGACCCGAATCGTTTATTTGCGGCGGTACTCGGCCATCCTTATGGACCCAACGAGGAACGCGGCATCTTTCGGTCAACGGACGGCGGCCAGACTTGGCAGAAGGTCCTGTATAAGGACGAGAACACGGGCGGCTCCGACATCGAAATAGATCCCTCGAATCCCGAGGTGCTTTACGCCTGTTTATGGCGCGCGCGCCAGGGGCCCTGGGAGGACAGAAACGAATATGGCGGCGCGGGCGGCGGGATCTTCAAATCCACCGACGGGGGCAACACCTGGAACAAGCTCGCCGGCGGTTTGCCCGATGACCTGATGCAGGCCTACGTCGCCATCGCACCCAGCAACCCGCAGCGGCTTTACTCGAGCCTCGCTGACGCTCACACGACGCACATCTACCGTTCCGATGACGCCGGCGAGCATTGGACTCAAATCTCGACTGACACGCGTCCCGCAACGCGCATTGGCGGCGGCGATCTGGCGATTCCTGCAGTCGACCCGAAAAACCCTGACGTGGTCTACACCGCCAGCATCGTTTGTTGGCGCTCGACTGACGGAGGCAAGACGTGGACTGGCATTCGCGGAGCGCCGGGCGGCGATGACTACCAGAACCTTTGGATTAACCCCAACAATCCCAACACGATTCTGCTGGTGAGCGACCAGGGCGCCATCGTGACGGTGAATGGCGGGGAGACTTGGAGTTCCTGGTACAACCAACCGACGGCGCAACTCTATCACGTCATTGCCGACGACGCGTTTCCCTATCGCGTTTACGGCGGCCAGCAGGAGAGCGGTTCGGTGGGAATTGCCAGCCGTGGCAACGACGGCGAAATCACTTTCCGAGAGTGGCACCCGGTGGGCGTTATCGAGTATGGTTACGTTGCGCCCGACCCGCTTCATCCGAACATTGTCTATGGCGCCGGCCGCAGTTCAGTGTCGAAGTTCGACTGGACGACGGGACAGGTTCAAGACGTGACGCCGATAGCAACCCGTGGCGACACGTACCGCACCGATCGCACCGAGCCTGTCATGTTCTCTCCCCTCGATCCGCACATCCTCTACTACGCGGCCAACGTGCTCTTTGAGACTCGCAACGGCGGCGTGTCGTGGCAGACCATCAGCCCGGACCTCACACGGCCTCATCCGGGCATCTCGGCGAGCCTGGGCGACCTGGCCGAGAAAGACGAGTATGCAGCCAAAGTGCGGGGCGCCATTTATGCCCTCGCCCCGTCGTTCAAGGATATCAGCACGCTTTGGGCCGGGACCGATGACGGCCTCATCTGGATTACCCGCGATGGGGGCAAGAACTGGAACAACATTACGCCCCCGGAGTTGATACCGTGGAGCAAGGTCACGCAAATTTCGGCTTCGCATTTCGACAACGACACCGCGTTCGCCTCCGTCAGCCGTTTCCGGATTGACGATCTGCACCCTTACATCTACCGCACGAAGGACGGCGGCAAGACCTGGCAAAAGATAGTTACGGGACTGCCCGACGCGGGCCCGGTAGACACGGTGCGCGAGGACCCGATGGCGAAGGGACTGCTCTTTGCCGGCACGGAGAATTCCGTTTGGGTGTCGTTCGACAACGGCGATCACTGGCAGTCTCTCCAACTGAACCTCCCTCACACTTCCATGCGCGATCTGTGGATTCACAAGGACGACCTCCTGGTGGGGACGCACGGCCGCTCGATGTGGGCGCTCGACGACATTACTCCTCTGCGTCAGATGGCGGCTGCGGAGAACGCGTCTGTTTTCCTTTTCAAACCCGCCACCGCCTACCGGGTGCGGCGCGACAACTACACCGACACGCCACTTCCTCCGGATGAGCCGGCGGGCCAGAATCCCCCAGACGGAGCGATTATCGACTACGTTCTTAGCGAGGCCGCGACCGGTCCCGTCACGCTTGAGATTCTGGACGCGACGGGCAAGTCGTTACGCCGCTTCTCGAGCGATGACAAAGCGCCGTTCACTCTTGAGTCGCTCAGGCAATCGCTGGGCATCCCGATTTATTGGGTCCGCATGCCCAGGATCCTCTCGAGTGCGCCGGGCATGCACAGGTTCGTATGGGACCTGCGCGAGACTCCGCCGCAATCGTCCGAATACGGCTATCCGATCTCGGCCGTCCCTCACGACACCCCGCGCGAGCCCTCGGGACCCCTCGTGCTTCCCGGAAGATACACAGTGCGGCTGACTGCCCAGGGAAAGACTTTAACTGCTCCGCTCAACGTACTGATGGACCCGCGCGTCTCGACGCCCGCCGCAGGCTTACGACAGCAATATGAGGTTGAATCCCGCTTGGTGACGATGATTAACGAGAGTTTCGAAGCGCGCGCCGAGTCGAGCAGTCTTGACCGTCAACTCGATTCGCTCACAAAGCAGGCGCAGGGTTCTGTCGCGGATTCGTTGAGTACGCTGCACACCAAGCTGTCTGCGCTTGTGGGAAGCCGCCCCGGACGCTTCGCGCCAATTCCTTCGGCGGCGACGCTCTCGCGTATAGCGGGTGAGGTCGGAGGGCTGTACGGCCAGGTCGGGGGCGCCGACGTGGCGCCGACCGCAACGCAGATGGCCGCACTCGCTGCCGTCGAGAAGGATTATGCTGAGGTGATGGGCCGTTGGAAACCGATCAAGTCGACGGACCTACCCGCACTCAACCGGCAATTAAGCGCCGGGGGGCTTACTGAGATCAAACTGCAAGCTGAGCCCGAGCCCGCATCCGAGACTGAAAACGAGGAGTGAGCGATCTCCAGCGTCACGAAGATGTGTCTGTCTTAAGCCCCAAAGGGGCGATCTATCACAGCCCAGGCCAACGGCCTGGGTCAACGTCGTGCCTTCGAACTCGTAGCCCTGTAAGGGCGAAATACATCTCCGGCGCTTAGTCCCCGACGTAGCGTTCGTCGTACTCAATGCCGTGGCTCTCCAGCAGTTTGCGATACTTCCGCCCTTTCAGGGCTGACCCAATCTAAACGGGCTGACATCGCGGACCCAGGCCGTTGGCCTGGGCTTCGTTAGATCGCCCCTTTGGGGCTCCGCAGTCGACCTGCGCACGACTGCCTGCGCGGTGAGGCGCTACGATTTTCAGCGTCCTGCCGGAGGTTAGTTGTTTTTCGGCGGCTCATCAGTTTCCGTCTTAGCTCGCTTCGATCCCTCAGCCAGGTGTATCAAGGCAGCAGCGGCAACGAATTGAACGGTATCCTTCTCATCATCCATCGCAGGTTCAATCGTCTTCAAGAGTCTCGAATCGCCTCGCTCGGCAATAGCCTTCAAGGCAGCGATGCGGACGGGATAACTGTGATCGGAGACGGCGTCGATGAGCGCGGTACGCGACTCGGGGTCGGGATCCTTGGCAAGCACCTCCGCTGCTGCCGCACGTATCGAGTCGGAACCATTCTTGGTGATCAGCTTATACGCGGAGACGCCAATTCCCCCGAAGGGCACAAAGCCCAGTCCTGTTTCGACCCCGAATACGGCCAGCTTTTTCGGATCGTCCAACTTTGCGCGTTGCTCGGCAATCAACCCGCGTCCGGCTTTGCGCTGGCCGGTCAGTACGGCGTAGTAGACGTCATAGGCTCTATGGTCGTGCATGAGCAGGAGCGAATGGGCGGCTGACAGCACGACGACAGGGTCCTTGTCTGACAGCGCCTCTACCAACTTAGGGATCGAGCGCGTGGAGCGCATGTCCCCGAGCGCTATGGCCGCGGCGGCCCGCACTCGAGGATTGTCGTCGCCCAGGGCTTTTTCAGCCATCGTCCGAGCCCGGGCATCGCGCGGCAGCAGTCCCAGAGCTTCAACGGCGTCGGCGCGCTTTATGGCGTTCTTCTCTGCGACGCCGGAGTCCAGAATATTCCATGCCTTTTCCTTTGGCGTCGTCGCCGCGCGAAGACCACACGCCGCCAGCAAGACCAAACCCAGCGTAAGGAGCGACGCCGCACAGATTCTTTCGCTCCTCCGCGACGCCGGTCCTGTCATTGACCAAGCATCGAAGCCGCCTTGTCCAAGTTCGTGTTCGAGTCTATTCATGCGCCCGCACCTCTGCTTGACATGCATCGTAAGGTCCAGATTCCCATCGTGCCCGCTAACTGCACTTCGATCTACTGGGTAGCTGCTAGTGCTTAGCCGAATTAGCAAGCGAACCTATTCGTTGGAACCGAAGGGCCGGGCTAAAGAGTCGGCGTGAAGACTCGTTTTTGTGTCATTCCGAGGAGCCGCAGGCGACGAGGAATCTCGCTCTGCCCTAGAAAACATTCAGAGCGAGATTCCTCGCGCAGTTTACCCTGAGCACCCAGAGCGAGATTCCTTCACTTCGTTCAGGACAGGCTCTTCGCTGCGCTCAGGATGACAGCGAAGGGCTCGGAATGACACTCCAAAGGAGGTTTTCACACAGACTCTAAAGCCCCGCCCTTCCTTCGGCCATTTGGCATTGCGCTTGTTAACCCAACTAAGCACTGCCCCTGTCGTCGCTCTAGAACGTCCCACTACTTCAATATTACATCAGGTGGAAAAAATTGGATTGCGGATCGAAACCCGCTAAAATGTAGCGCGTGTCACATGCCTTGCTCAACCACTGTTCACGCGGGCGGCCAAGCACTCGAGTTCAGCCCAGCCGTGCCCTTTTGTTGTCATTCGCCCTGGCACTACTATCCTCGGCAGCACAGGCGCAGGACCCACGGGGAACCATTGTCGGCCTCGTCCAGGAATCGACGGGCGGGCGCGTCCCCGCGGCCACCATTGTGGTTCGTGCGGAGGGCGCTCTCCTCGAGCGGCGAGCTACGGCCGGCCGGCTCGGAGATTTCCGCCTCGATGGGCTTCCCCCGGGCAACTATCAGGTCATCGTCAATGCTCCCGGATTTGCCGAGGCCCTGGCCGAGGTGACTGTCGTCGTCAGTTTTGTCGAAGATATTACGGTCACGATGCGTCTGGCGAGTTTGACGCAGAACTTGGAGGTGAAGAGCCAGGCTTCTTCTATCACGACCCAGCCGCTGGATGTCACCGGAACAGCACATCAGGGCGCCGTCTCCCCACAGGACCTACAGGAAATCCCGCTGGCACACCGCAGTTTCGCCAATATCGCCTATCTTGTTCCCGGCACCGAGCCCGTTGAGCCGTCCGACCCCACGAAGGCGCGCATCACCGCCGTCTCTTTCGGCGGCAGTTCCGGCCTCAACGTTCAACTCTCGGTGGATGGCGTCGACAATTCCGATGATTACATCGGCGGCTTTCTCCAGAATTTCTCGCCTGACACCATCCAGGAATTCGCCGTCCGCACCTCACAGGAAGATGCGGATACCGGCCGCACCACGGCAGGCTCCGTGGTGATCGCCACCAAGCGCGGCACCGATCAGTGGCATGGGGACGGGGCATTCTATGAGCGAGCGGCGAACCTGAATGCGCGTTTTCCGATTGACAATCCCGCTCCTGATCCCAAGCAGCCCTTTTCGCGCCAGAATTATATCGGGGCCATCGGTGGGCCAATCAAAAAGCAGAAAGTCTGGTTCTTTTCCTCCCTCGAGGCTGTTCACGAGGACGCGAGCGTCGCTTACAGTCCCACCAGCATCACGCAATTCGATGCTCTGGCTTCCCTCGCGGCAGAGGGATTGATTCCCGGCGTAAACTCCATCGCGGTGCCGCCCTACGTGCACGTTCCCTTCCGCGATTACATGGGTACGACCCGGTTCGACTGGACGGAGTCGCCCCGTTCGCAATGGTTTCTGCGGGCGGCAACCGACAATTACAACACTCGAAACGACCTCGTCCAGCAAGCTACCCTGCCGTCCACCGGCGCCACTTCGGACTCGCGGTACTGGAGCTTCGCCCTCGGCAATCAGTTCTCCTTCAGCTCAACTTGGTTGGGATCGCTTACCCTCGGCGCCGGCCTTCTGCACCACACCGAAACGCGCAACGCCAACCTGGGCTTCGCCCTGGCGTTCCCGTTCAGCTCAACCTCCAGCACCATTTCCGGGTTTGAGACTTTCGGCGACAACCAATTCGTTACCCCCATCACCGCCTTCCCGGTGCTGCGCAACCAGGAGAAATACCAGTTCCGCTATGACGTGAGTCATGTTTCCGGACGCCATGCTCCGCGCTTCGGAGTGGACCTCATTCACGAACCTGTGATGAGCGGCGCACTGGCGGGGACGGCGGAGAATCTCACGGTCTTTCCACTCAATCCGATCGTCTATCTTGGTGAGCCTCGGCAGTTCTTGGCCGATCTTTCCTGTGGACCCGCGGCCACGCCAGGCGCGACTTGCGCGGACACGCCGGCCACCAATGGCAGCTTCTCGCAGAACCTCGAACGGGTGGGGTTTTATGCGGAAGACTCGTGGCACCTGAATTCGCACCTTATCGCCAATTATGGCTTACGCTACGACACGACGTTTGGCCTTCTCGAGGCCTCGGGCCGCTCGCAATTGCAAGACCCGGCGTTCTTGACTCTCCGGGCTTTGCAGATCCCCCTCAGCAACGCTGCACCCCACGACTATCGGGGGGCCGTCGCGCCCCGCCTCGGGATCGCATACTCTCCCGGGCATAGAGGTGCCACGGTGATGCGCGCTGGGTTCGGCAAATACTTCAACGACCTCGCGCAGAATGGCTGGGTGACGGCTTTCCAAGCGGTCAATGAAGCGCCCGGCAGGTGCATCAGCCTCGGCGATCCCGGATGCATTCCTGGCGCGGCCGCGGGCGGTGCGGGGGCGCTCATCGATCCGCGCTACAAGACGCCGTATGCGCTTCACTCGAGCGCCGGCATCCAGCACGCTTTCAACTCGAAATGGAACCTGTCCGCCGATTGGGTCCATGAACAGGGAGTTCATTCCTACGCTCGCTACCAGTACCAAGCCGGATTCACATTGTTCTCCCCGCTATTCCCGCTTTCGGACTCAACCGGCCAGATGAACAACGTCCCCAACATGACCTTATTCCGTTCCGACAATCGCTCGCGCTATGACGGCCTGATGATCCATCTGCAGGGGAATGTTTCAGGGCGGTTCAACCTGGTCGCGAACTACACGCTTTCGAAGGCCAAGACGTGGGGCTGCGTGCTGGGCGAGCTTTTTGACTACGTTGACGGTGTGTGCGACCCGCTGCACGCTTTCGGCCCAGGCGACTTCGGCCCCTCGGGTGAAGACGTGACGCACCGCCTGGTGGTGGCCGGCATCTTCCGCCTTCCGGGCGGGCTCGAGACCTCGCTGCTCTCGCAGGCGGAGAGCGCCCGGCCTATCACTCTCACCACGCCGGTGGACGTGAATGGATTCGGAGATTCGCTCGACGATCGCGCAGTGATCAATGGAGTCGAGACATCTCTCGACGAGTTTCGCGGAACACCTTATATCCAGGTCGATATGCGGGTCAGCCGGCCCTTCAACGTGCGCGAGGGCTGGATGGTCATGCCCTTCATCGAATTCTTCAACCTGTTCAACCGGAACAACCCCGGCGCCAACTACGTCACCAACCTCGCCGCCCTACCCATGCCTGTTAACGAGCTTTTCAACGCCACCGCATTTTGCCAAAACGCGGCCTGCACCGAGACGACGCCTATTTCGAATCCCAAGCAACTGCTGGTTCCTTCCGGAGCGTTGGGAGATTTCTTCGGACCCGGCACCACGGTGGGAATCCCCTTCGCCGCGCAACTCGGCGTGCGCCTCACGTTTTAGCGACACATGTCATCCTGAGCGAAGCGAAGGATCTCTGCAGTTGTTTACTAGAAGCTGTTTCAGAACCGCCTGGCAGAGGAGAGATTACAGAATGCCGCCCAGGATCCCCGGCCACCGCTCGAGCCCTCAGCCCTGAAGGGGTTGGACATGAGTAGCCGGGGGCAACGCCCCCGGAAACCTCGTGCCCCTCACCCCCTTTCCCCTCTCCCCGCCGACGGGGAGAGGGGTGCCGAAGGCGGGGTGTGGGGTCGCGTCCGGGGGTTTCACCCCAGGGCACTCGATTTGCTCCCCTCCGGGGAGCACGGCTTCACGCGTGCCGACGATCTCCGCTGGAAACGGGTATAGGCGGTTTTGAAACAGCTTCTAGTCTCCGAACTAGAAGCTAACTGCAGAGATCCTTCGCTTCGCTCAGGATGACAAGGCTCCAATTCTTTCATACGATCGTTCGCCGTTTGCTGGGAGACATTGCCGCGGCCTCGGATTGAGGCGCCCGGTGTTATACTTGCGCTATTGCGTGCAATCACAACTCTGGGAGGTACTGCGTCGTGACCTGGTCGTTACGTGTGCCCCAAAACGCATTCTCCGTTCTGATCTGCGCCTTGCTTCTGGGCGGTTTCTCGCCCCTTCGACTTTGCGCGCAGCAGTACGATCCCAGCCTTTTCGCGGGCCTGCGTTGGCGCATGATCGGGCCCTTTCGCGGCGGCCGCTCCGTCGCTGTCTCCGGCGTCGTCGGCCAACCCAATGTGTTCTATTTCGGCGGGGTCTGCGGTGGAGTCTGGAAGACCACCAACGCCGGCCGCACTTGGACGCCGATATTCGACTCCCAGCCCGTCGCCTCGATTGGCGCCGTGGCCGTGGCTCCATCTGGTCCCAACGTGATCTACGTGGGCTCTGGGGAGGCCGACTTCCGTTCCGATATCTGCTCCGGCAACGGCGTCTACAAGTCGACCGACGCCGGCCAGACTTGGACGCACATTGGCCTCGAGGACACACAACACATCGGGCGCGTTCTGGTGGACCCGCACGATCCCCGCATGGTGTTAGTGGCGGCGCTCGGCCACGCTTACGGACCGAACGCCGAACGCGGTGTATTCCGGTCAAAAGACGGCGGCGAGAGTTGGCAAAAGGTGCTATTCAAGGATGACGACACCGGCGCAATCGACCTCGCCTTCGACCCTCGCGACTCGCGCATCATCTACGCCGCGTTGTTCCAGACGCGCCGCCCACCGTGGAACGTCTACCCGCCGTCGTACGGACCTGGTAGTGGCCTGTATAAATCGACGGATGGCGGAGACACTTGGCGTCCGCTCACTGGCCACGGGCTGCCCTCCGAAAAACTTGGGCGCATTGGCATCGCGGTCGCTTCCAAAGCTCCAGACCGGGTTTACCTGATCGTGGATGCAAAGGAAGGCGGCGTCTACCGCTCCGACGACGGCGGCCAAAACTGGCAGCGCGCTGATCCTGACCCGCGCCTCTGGCAGCGAGGCTGGTACTTCGGCGGCATCAATGTGGACCCCAATAATCCGGACGTGGTTTATGTATGCAACACTTCCTTCTACCGTTCGACCGACGGCGGCAAGAGCTTTGAGATTATCAAGGGAGCGCCTGGGGGCGACGACTATCAACACCTCTGGATTGACCCCGACGACCCCAATCGCATGATCCTTTCGAGCGACCAGGGCGTGGTGATCAGCGTCGACGGCGCCAAGACCTGGACTTCCTGGTACAACCAGCCCACGGCGCAGTTCTACCACGTCATCACGGATAACCGTTTCCCCTACTGGGTTTGCGGCGCGCAACAAGATTCGGGTTCCGCCTGCACCATCAGCCGCGGCCACTCCGGCGCCATCACCTTCCGCGACTGGCGCCCGGTAGGCGCCGGCGGCGAGAGCGGCTATATCGCCGCCGACCCGCTCGATCCCAACATTCTCTATGGCGGATCGTTCGGCTCTGCCGTTGCCAAGTACAATCTCGCCACCGGAGAAGGCCAGGACATCGCTCCATCACTGGCCCACCCGGGCAGCTATCGCCGCACCTGGACGCTGCCGGTCGTGATTTCGCCGCGCGATCCCCACGAACTCTATTTCAGCAACCAGATTCTTTTCCGCACCCGTGATGGCGGGCAGAGCTGGCAGGTCTTGAGTCCCGATCTCACGCGTGAGGATCCCGGCGTGCCGCCCAACCTTGATGCCTCGGCAGCGGGGAATGTAGACGCTGCAGTGGGAAAGCGTCGAGGCGTGATCTACTCGATATCGCCTTCGCCACTGGTGGCGGGCGAGGTCTGGGTTGGGACCGACGATGGCCTCATCCAGGTGACGCGCGACGACGGCAAGACCTGGCAGAACGTCACGCCTCCCGACCTCACGCCGTGGTCGAAAGTGGGTATCATCGAGGCGTCGCGCCACGACCGCAACACAATCTACGCGGCCATTGACCGGCATCGCTTGGAAGACCTCAAGCCTCACATTGAACGCACCAGAGATGGAGGGAAGACGTGGGCGGAAATCGTTAAGGGCATCCCGGATGGAAGCTTTGTCAATGCCGTGCGCGAAGATCCCTTACGGCCGGGGCTCCTCTACGCTGGCACGGAAACCGGCGTCTTCGTTTCGTTCAACGACGGCGACGACTGGCAGCCGCTGCAACTGAACTTGCCCAACTGTTCGGTGCGCGACCTGGTGATCCACGATGACGACCTGGTTATCGCCACCCACGGGCGCTCGTTCTGGATTCTTGATGACGTGACGCCGCTCCGCCAACTCAGCGCACAAGCGGCGACCGCCGAGGTGTATCTTTTCCAGCCGGAGACGGCTTACCGCATTCGTCCCTCCGCCTTCGAGGGCACGCCAATGCCGGTTGATACACCGCAGGCCGAGAATCCTCCCGACGGGGCGGTGATTGATTACTACCTCAAGTCGGCGCCGAGCGGGGTTGTTACCCTCGAGGTGCTCGATTCTGCCGGAAAGCTGACGCGGCGCTATTCGAGCAGCGATAAGGCGCCCCAAATCGATCCCAAGCGGGTGGATTTTCCCACTTCCTGGATTCATTTGCCGAAACCACTCTCGGCGGAACCCGGATTCCATCGGTTTGTTTGGGACGAGCACTATCAGGCTGCGCGCGGCGGCAATCTCACGGCTGCTGTCTTCCGTGGCGGCGGAGGTCCGTGGGCGCTGCCCGGCGATTACACAGTGAAGTTGACCGTTAACGGCCAAAGCCACACGCAGCCGCTAACTGTCAAGATGGACCCGCGCGTCACGACGCCGCTTTCAGATTTGGCGCTACAGTTCAAGACCGCCGTCGAGATCAACGCTGCACAGGCGGAGATCTCCGTGGCTTTTGGCGAGGCCAATCGCCTCCATGAGCAACTTCAGGCGCTCAATTCCAACTTCGCGAAAGAGAAAGGCCGGAAAGCGCTGGCCGGAGAAGTTGACGCTCTCGATAAGAAAACGACGGCACTCTCAGGAGGGACCTCGGGCCCGGGCTTCTATGAAACGGACGCTGCACCCACCGCCAGCCTGCGCGCTTTGACCATTGCTTTGAACCAGGTCGAGAGGGCCGTGGGGAGCGCCGACCTCGCCCCGACAGCGGATGCCCTGACCGCCTTCCAGCTCGATCAGCAGGCAGTGCGGGAAGTCCTCGCAGGGTGGGAAAAGATCAAGAGCCAAGAGATGCCGAGGTTGAACTTATCGCTGAAGCAAGCCGGCTTGCCACCGGTTTCTTTGCAGGAGGAGAATAAGAGAAGCGCGGCGCTTGGCGAAACCCTGGCGCTCGACGATGCCGAGGACGAATAGACTGCACAAGGGGCGTCATTCCCCTCCTTGATAAGGAGGGGTCAGGGGTGGTTGACCGGAGTTCCACCACCCCCACCCCTCCTCCAAAGGAGGAGGGGTGCCATTTTTCGGAGCGCCAATCAGCGGGGGCCGGGATTCCCGGAGCGGTTCACCGCCACCACTGCGTACGGCGCCTTCCGGTGGTGGTCCGGGCCGGAATCAATGTACTCCGTGATTGCGGTGGATCCGATGCGCACGCCGGCGTGATAGATGCGGTAGTAGCAGAGGTCTGGTTCGGCGCTGGCCGTCCACCGCAACCGATTGGCACTCGCTGTCGCTCCACTTATTCGCGTGTCCTGGATTGCTTTGACCTCGAGACCCTTGACCGCGGCAGGAGCGTCGTCATTGTACGCCGTGGTGTAAACGGCAAGTGTTCCTGCCTCGACAGCGTCTGTCAACTTTCCCCCGCTGGGTGCCACCTTGCCTATTGGTTCTTGCAGATCGCCATCGTCCGTCATAGGGATGCGGCTCGGGTCGTACAGGTATTTCCGGAAGGCCTTCGAATCCTGCAAGTTGCCAAGGCGGATGGAAATGCGTGCCGCTTGCGACTGCCGATTGAGGACTGCGACCGACCAGGTCTTCCCCTCGTCATGTTCGAGCGCGGCCACGCGAACCAGGTCCTCTTCGCTTTCCACCTGAAAGACCGTGCCGGGCCCGCGGAAGAACTTGGTCAGCAGGCCATACGAATAGTAAGGTGCGCGCGTCAGTGCGCCGTTGGTGAGCCACTTGAACACTCCCCAATGGTTGATGCTGTGCTCTTCGGGGCGGTCGGGATAATCGTTAAAGGTCCAGTAGCCCATGGCGTAGACCCCGGCGTTGATGGCGGCCATGGCGGCTTCAGCAAGCTGCAAGCCGGCCATCCCCTCGAGCGGCGTATCGAAATACTTACAGGCGTCCCAGCGAATGCCATACTTCAAATCGAAGTATTGAGCAGGCCCGAATTCACCCAGAATGAAATCCTTGCCTCGGCCTTTGGCAAGGCCCACGGCCCACTGGCAGCGTCCGAGAAACCATTTGTAGAACCCCAGGTTGTCCGGAGCTTGCTCGTTGATGTAGTGATGCCCGCCGTATACACCCGTGATATCGTCCATGTTCTTGCTGGCCCAATCGATGGTGCCCCAATATTCGACCGGAGAAGCGTCAGTCGCCAGAAGCTTGATGCCCAATGAGCGGCGCTTGATTTCCTCGGCGATGGCGGCATGGTAGGCGCGGTAGCGGGCGAGATCAGTGTGCATGTCTGCCCATTCGATGAGCGAAAGCTCGTTGGTGCAGCAGTACCATTTGAGGTTGGTAGCGCCCGCGTTCTGCAAATACTCGAGATCGTCCGCCACCGCGGATGCGTAGGACCGCAAATCCTCGTTGCTGTTAGTTTCCTTCAGATCGCCCGTGGTGAGGTAGATTTCCGTTCCTGCGCCTTCTTTCATCATGACCATCTGCCGCGCCAGTGCATCCAGGACCTTGGCGTCGCGCGTCCCGGGCTGACCCGGCAGCCAAGTGTGAAAGATGCGCGCGAAACGCGGATTCAATTCCCGCCAGCGCTTGGCCAAAACCTGGTCCTCAAAATCCTGGGTGGCGTCAGCCAGTAACATCTGGGCGTGGAAACCCACGCCTCCGAAGCCCGTGCGCACGGGGGTCGGCGTGATGGAGAACTCCGAAACAGCCGGGGTCTGGACCGCAGGCGCCGAGGGGTTGGAAGAGTCCGCTTTCGATTCTGCGTCCGCCGCCTTGGACAAAAGCCCGAGCGCGGTTGCGCCCGCGAGCCCCCGACGAATGAAACCGCGGCGAGTTGTTGGGTTCATGAGATGAGGTCTCCTTATCCAATAATCAATCAACGCTCGAGAGTGTGAAAGAGCCGAAGGCTTGTCATCCTGAGCGAAGCGAAGGATCTCCGCAGTTGGCTGTGACTGCGATGGCTTACGAACAACTGCAGAGATCCTTCGCTTCGCTCAGGATGACAGCCATCTATATACGCATGTTCAAAGGGCAGCCAATCGATATGCCTTATGACGCTCCACTCCTAACCCGTTGAAGTCATCGCCGATCGCTCGATTCGCTCGAGTTCAGCTCGCTGACGTGAATCGAGGTACTGCTTGGGCTCCTGCGCCAGGATATCTCGAACCCTCTGTTCAGCCGACTCCTCAAATGTGTGCGAGCCTTTTGCTTCCCATTCGCCGCGCCGCGCGCGCACGGCCAACTGCGCTCGGCTAAGGACCTGGCGAAAGTGCTTCAAGGTGTGGGGCGAATTCAGAAAATCCCCGGACTTGCCTGCTTCTCGAATGTCGTCGAGCGCCAGCGCCTCATCATCAACGGGGAATCCCTTCTGGTATCGCAGGAAATAGCCTGCAATTTCGTTGTCGGTCACGAGCGACTCGCACGACATCGCCAAGGTGGATTCCAGGTTGCCGGCGCCCCAGATGAAGTTGACACCCGCGGCGGCGTGAGCCAGACCGCCGATCATCTTTTCGAAGGCCGCTTGCGAGTCGTCGCAGAGAGATTCCGTGGACATCCAAGCTGCGCACGGGAGGCCATGGAACCGCGCCATGACCGCTCCCGCTGCTTGCAGAAGAGCATTCTCCGGTGCGCCCGTCAGCGCAAGGCCCTCTGACATTTCGAAGACATGCGCAAAGCCCACGTTGTAAAAGCAAGGCCGCCCGGGCTCGAGCAATTGATTAATGACCAGCCCGCTTAGGGTGTCGGCGTCGCCAATTACCAGGCAACCGGCGAGAGTGACCGGCGCTGTGGCTCCCGCCAGTGGTTCGGAATTGATCATGGCAGGCACGCCCAGGCCTGCTGTCTCCTTAAAGACGCCCAACGCCAGCGCCGTCCAGTGGAGGGGACTGATGATGCTGAAGCCCGTGCTGACGATGGGGAGCTCGCGCAGAGTTGTTCCGTCCAGGAGCACCTTGGCCATCTCCATCACCGTGCGCGCTCCCGCCGGAGTGTAAATGCACGGCCGCAGGTGCTTGCCGGTCGAATCCGCCATGATGCGAAAGCCCACGAAATCGCGGCTGGTGGGCGGATAATCGGCGAGGGAAGTCCCCACCATGCCGTGAATGTTCGGGCAGGCATCGGCGACCCGCGCCAGTTCAGCCAAATCGGAGGCCCGCAAATCGCTTCGCACACGGCCTCGCGTGATGTACAGCGCGTTGCCGGTGAGGACGAGCGTCCCGCCTTCCGGACCCAGTTGCCAGAGGTGGCCATTGCGGTCAGCAATCTTCACCTGGCGCGGCGCCTGCCGAAGCGCCCATTCAACGAGGCTGGCTGGAATCCGGACACGTTTCTCGGTGTCGACTGTCGCGCCAGCCTCTTGCATCAGGCGGATAACTTCCGGATCGTCGACTCGAACGCCCAGGTCACTTAGGACGTCGAGAGCCGCTGCATGGATTCGTTTGCAGTCTGCAACTGTCAGTAGCAATGGCCAATTCCTTCCCGGATCAACGTGGATTCTGCGCCTTCAAATTTCAAGCGGGTGATTTTACATCGGCAGGCCGTGGATGGGAAGGCGCAATCTGGCTGTTCCGGAGGCGCACGCCCATATTGTTGACATATCGGGGGAAAGCGGCCGAAGCAGCTTATTGCCTTGGCGGCTGGTGTTATGAGTCAGAAGTTCATTGAAGAACTGAGCCCGCGGAGCGGGCGGCAGCCAGTAGCCCACGGCGCAAGCCGTGGATAGCGGGACCCAACCCTCACCCCCGTCCCCTCTCCCGCCCGGCGGGAGAGGGGTGCCGAAGGCGGAGTGAGGGCCGTCTAACCCAGGGCTTACGCCCTGGGCTACTCTATGCCGCCCCTGACGGGGCTCCGAAAAACGGACGCACATGAGAAACACTTTGTTGAGGATCCTCTGACTCAGGATAGAAGATGGGGTTTTCGAACAAACCGTCACACGCCTTTCGGGGCCATGGGCAAGGCGCGCAGGCGTTTGCCGGTGGCGGCAAAGATCGCGTTGCCAATGGCGGGCGCTATGCCTACGATGGGCGTTTCGCCGGCCCCTGATGAGGGCACGTCCTTGCGATCGATCAGGACGACCTCGATCGCGGGAGCGTCGCTGAAGCGTGGAACGCGGTATTGCGCAAAGTGAGGGTTCAGGATGCGCCCATTTTGGAACTGGATGGCTTCAAACAAGGCCCCGCCGATGCCCATGACATTCGCGCCTTCGATCTGGTTTCGAAGACCGTCGGGATTGACCACAGCGCCGCAATCAAACGCCGCGACCACGCGCAGCACACGAACTTGCCGCGTGGTTGAGTCAACAGCCACTTCCGCGCAGGTTGCAACGTACCCGCCCTTATCAAATCCTCCGGCGATGCCAAATCCGCGCAAGATGCGATCCTTGGTGGCGACAGTCCCCGCGTGAGGCTTCGTTCGCCCCCAGCCGAATTTCTCCGCCGCGGCTTGGAGCGCCGCCCGGAAACGCTCGTCGGTGAGGTTCTTGAGCCGGAATTCGAGTGGGTCCATTTTGGCCAGATGCGCAAGCTCGTCCATGAAGGATTCGCGCGCGAAATGGTTGGCGGTTGCGGCGAGGGATCGGTACGATCCCTGTCGAAGAGGCGAATCAACCGGGTGGAACTGAATGCGCTGGTTGGGGATGTTATAGAGTGTGCCGATGGCGGCCGCACCAGAGTTGTAATTGTGGAATTCCCAGGCGGTGATGGCGCCATCGCTCGAGAGGCCGGCAGAAACCTCGATGACCCCGGCAGGGCGAAAGTAAGCCCAGGTGAATTCCTCCTCGCGTGTCCACACCAGTTTCACGGGGCGGCGCGCTGCCTGGGCCAGGCGCGCGGCCTCGACGGCCGCCTCGCCGCTATGCTTGCCACCATAGCCCGAACCCATGTCCGGCATGATCACTCGCACGTGGTCCTCCGGCAAGCGGAAGGCCTCGGCCAATTCGCCGCGTACGCCGAACGGCCGCTGGGTTCCGGTCCATACGGTGAGCTTGCCGTCCTTCCATTCGGCCACAGCGGCACGCGGCTCGAGCGGCGCGTGGGCTATATATGCGACTGTGTAAGTTTGTCTAAGGCGCAGGTTTGCATCGGAAAGGCCTTTCTCAATGGAACCGACGGCGTGCCCGCTGCGCTCATCGGCAGTCCCCGCGTGGTTCTTCAAGTAGTCAAAGAGTTCGTCGCTCGAGGCTTGCGTTGGCGGGGACATCCATTCTGCGTTGAGCGCCGCGAGCGCCTCCTGTGCGAGGCGCGGGTCGGGGGCGGCAACACCAACGAAGTTGCCATCGTGCACCACTGTGACGCCCTGCATCTGCTGCGCCTTGCTTGCGTCGAGTGAACCCAGCGAAGCGCCGAAGGCGGGCGGCCGGAGAACTTTGCCGTAGAGCATCTCCGGCAACTTGATGTCGGAAGGGTAGCGATGCCTGCCGGTAACGATTTCGCGGCCGGTCAGCTTGCCGAGCGGCTTGCCCATGACCTTCCACTGGGCCGCCGGGGTAAGAGGATCTTCGGCGGGTATGACTTTGGCCAGCTCGCGCCCCCGCGCCAATTCCGCATAGCTCGAGGTTCGCCGCGACTCAGGGTCCGTGACGGCGCCGTTGGCCGCCGTCAGTTTGGCGGGGTCCACCTTCCAAGCCTCGGCGGCAAGGCCGATAAGGACTTCGCGAGCAGCCGCAGCCGCACGGCGCAACTGCGGGTTCATCGTGGGCGTGGTGCGGCTTCCGAAAGTTCCCATGTCGAAGGGAACGCGATCGGTGTCGCCCATTAGCATCTGGATAGAGCCGGGCGTGACGCGCAACTCTTCGGCCACGGCTTGCGCGAGTGAAGTACGAATGTTCTGCCCCACTTCCACTTTGCCGGTAAAAACCGTGACCTCGCCGTTTTCGTTGACGTGCAGCCAGGCGGAGATATCCTGGGGCAACGCTGTGCCGGACCAGTGGCCGCTGCGGCCGGCTTCCTGGCCTGCAATCGACCGATCAAGGAGACAGAAAACCGCGATGCCGCCGCCCAAAACCTTGAAAAAATCACGGCGCGGCATCCCAAAGTGATACGCAGGTCGAGCGTTCAGTTCGTAGCGCTCCGGTTCAAGCGCGGCCGAAACCACCCCGCCCTCCAGGCGCCCCTCCTTAACAAGGAGGGGACTATCTGCGACGTCCCTCCTTGCTAAGGAGGGGGTCAGGGGGTGGTCGTTTAGGAGATACCGGGAGCTTTTCATGAGCGCGCCTCCCGCATGGACTTTGCCGCCCGCCGAACCGCAGCAATGATGCGCGAATAAGTCCCGCATCGGCAGATGTGGCCCTCCAGGTAGTGGGCGATCTCTTCGTCGGTCGGCTCAGGGCGAACCCTCAGCAAGCCCACGGTGGTCATGATCATCCCTGAAGTGCAATACCCGCATTGCATGACGTCTTCATCGAGGAACGCCTGCTGAACCGGGTGCAGGTGGCCGTCCTTTTCCAGTCCCTCAATCGTGGTGATCGGCTTCCGGGCGGCGTCGCCGACCGGGGTAATGCAAGAACGCCGCGGCGCCCCCGCCAGCAGGACCGTACAGGCGCCGCACTGGCCCTCGCCGCATCCGTACTTGCTCCCCGTGAGGTCAAGATCGTCACGCAGGACACTCAGCAGGCTCGCGCCGGCGTCGACATCAACGGAATGCTTCACGCCATTAATAAGGAGTTCCGTAACCCTCGACATGTAATCCCTCCGCGGGGGTGGAGATGCTAATTCGGAGACGATCGATATGTGCCCTAGCCCCAGTCACTATTATACGCCGATCAATTCAGCACGGAAGAGACCGGCCCAATCCGTCGACAGCCGTCCCGCTGTAAGGGGATGGCTTGCCGTCCCCGCGTTTCTGCTGGCTCCGACGAGGGTAGGGCAAGCCCTACCCCTACACTAATCACAATGAAAACCGCAGAGCTTCGCTCTGCGCCAGCCGATGATTTGTCCGCGTTCGTCACGTACTCTAGTGCAATTGACTTCCGTCTTTGGCTGGTCCTAGAATGTGAGCCTATGAGCAAAGACTGGATCGGCAGGATGTTTGGTGAACGCGAAACGGAAAAGAGCCTCGCGGCGCAAAGGATCGAAGACGAGAAGCATAAACAAAAGAGAATTGCAGAGCTGGCTCCCACAATTTGGCTTCAAATCGAGAAAGTCCTAAAAGAGGCTATCGCAAGCTTCAATGAAAGATCATCTATACCGATAAACCTGGACCCCTATTCAAAGGATTACACGCTCGAGGTTAACGCGGCCAATTACCAGTACGGCTGGATCGTGAAATTCGAGGTCGAGACCGGAACTCTATCTTTCGGAAATCCTCTTACAGAATTCATCCATGCCAATCTGCACATCAAGCTCGAAGACGATTCGCACTACTCCTTCTATGACCGCAGGAACTCTAAAGAAAACATTTCAATTGAGAATATTGACGAAGTGCTGCTTAAGGGTTTTGTGAGGCTTATTCTGAAAGACCCCGGCTACAGCGTAAAGCCAGAGCCGTAGAACGGTTCATGAGGGTAGAAGGAGGGGGGCGCACCCGAGGGGGGGAGGCCCAACCCGGATACGCCCCGAGGCAGGAGGAATAAGAGCCTAAGGTCCAATACAACGTGTCGAGATAAAAGTGCGCCACCGCACAAAGCCTGGATTGGTAGGAGCGACTGAGAGAGTTGCTTTATCAGGATCAGGGCTTCTGTTTATAGGCAGGTCGAGTGGTGATGTGAGCTTTGTAGCGGTGGCGGAACAAGGGAAGCAGCGTAAGCTGCATCCGTCTGTCACCTCCCAAATATTGCGTCCCGGACTGTATTCGACAGTTATCATCAACGTTCCAGGAATTGAATAAAGCGACTTTACTGACCCTCGAGCCATTGAACGTGAGGGGTGTTGCCCGTTGACCAAGTACTGCAAAACCAGAATCAGACTTAAGATTGCCTACCACTCAACAACTCTATCGTTCAAGCTATTGATAACCGAGATCCACTTTCGCGGCAATAGTACGGGAGTACCCCCCGCTGCCTTCACGCGGCCCTGGAGGTCAACACAGGAAGTGCGACGCTTCCCAGCTCCGAGGTGAGAGAAAAAGCGGCTTGAACGAACTCGACTGGATGTATAATCGCACCCGATTCAACATCCGCAAAGGAGATTCGGAATGATTCCCAAAACGAATATGAATCGTCGCGAATTCCTGGCCCCTGCGGCAGCGGGCCTGGCGCTCACTATCGTTCCGAGACATGTGCTGGGCGGGCCCGGATATGTCGCGCCCAGCGATAAAATAACATTAGCCTACATCGGGTGCGGTACTCAGGGAACGAGAGAGATGCTGCGCTTGATTGCCACGCCGGGCGTTCAGATCACAGCAGTGTGTGATCCCGTGAAGGACGGCACGAACTACATCGATTGGGACAAGACCGGCATCCGCGACAGCGTGCGGAAGGTGCTGGAGAATCCCGATTGGGGGGCTGGGGTCGAGGGCATCCGCGCCGGCCGGGATATGGCCAAGGAAATCATCGAGACCTATTACGCGAAGAAGCGGGGAGCGGAGAACTTCAAAGGCGTGGCTTCCTACGCGGATTTCCGCGAATTGCTGGAGCAAGAAAAGGACCTTGACTCGGTCAAGATCATGACCCCCGATCACCTGCACGCGACCATTTCGATCGCCGCCATGAAGAAAGGCAAGCACGTGGCGATGCACAAGCCCCTCGCCAACCGGGTGGCGGAGGTCCGGATGGTGGTGGAAACCGCCCGGAAGACTGGTGTCGCTACGCATCTGCTGGCTTGGCACAGGCCGATCATCCAAGTGCGCGACATGATCCAGGACGGCGCCATCGGCACGCTCCGGGAAGTGCACAATTGGACGGATCGCCCCTTCTGGCCGCAGTACGCGAGCCTTCCCACCGACACGCCGCCGGTCCCCGCAGGCTTCGACTGGGACCTCTGGCTGGGGCCAACGCTCGAACGGCCGTATCATCCCAACTACACCCATGCGGTGTTTCGCGGCTGGTACGATTTTGGGGCAGGCAGCATCGCCGACATGGGGAATTACAGCCTCTGGCCAATCTTCATGGCGCTCGACCTGCCGGTTCCTTACAGCGTCGAAGCTCAAACCAGTCACAGTTGCGAAATCAACGACCAGGTGAGCACCATAAAGTCGAATGACTTCTCGTTTCCATACGCGAACCGAGTCTGCTTCAAGTTCGCGGCCCATGGCCTGCGGCCGGAAATCAAGTTGTATTGGTACGACGGCGGAATGCGGCCCTACACGCCTGATGAGCTGCTGGAAGACGGGAAGTCGATCCCTGCAACGGGGAGTCTGTTCGTGGGCGATAAAGGAGTAATCCTGAACGACGAAATCATTCCAGCCAAGAGGATGCAGGCCTATCGCACCAGCAAAGGACTTCCGGCGCCGCCTGCGGCCGGCCGGCGCGGCGGTTGGGGAGCCGACAACGAGTGGGTCGCAGCCTTCAAGGGCGGTCCGGCCTCGCAAGGCAACTTCCTCAACGCAGCGAACTGCTCAGAAGCCATTGCTCTGGCCGGGGCGGCGATTCGGTACAGCGGAAAGATTTTCAATGAAGAGCGTTGCGCACCTGCACTCCTTTGGGACAAGGAGAGCATGAAATTCACTAACATCGCCGACGCCAACCAGTATTT
This sequence comes from uncultured Acidobacteriota bacterium, assembly GCA_963838915.1. Classification (GTDB taxonomy): domain Bacteria; phylum Acidobacteriota; class Terriglobia; order UBA7540; family UBA7540; genus CAVROP01. Next base: position 1,337 of record CAWIUZ010000360.1, on the reverse strand, counting down.
GACGCGCGAATATCGCCAAGGCTGGGAACTGACGGGCGCTTCATAAGGCGCAGTAGTGGCACCCTTGTGATCACCCGTACGGCGTCCCGGCAATCGCTGGGCCGCTATTTTTGCCTTGCTGGTCCTCTCGCCCTTCGGGGCATAAGCGCTAGAATGGGCTCGATCGGGTTCCGAAGCCCGCCGGGGCGGGCGCAAGAATGTGGCCCACGGCGACAGCCGTGGGGAGAAACCAGGGCCGATGCGCCTCAAAAGCCCCGGGAGGGGCGACAGAGCAGTCTTGATAATCGCAGATTTTCTGTCGCCACTACGTGGCTCAGCGTGCTCTCTGTCTGCCGCGATCCCACGGCTGGCGCCGTGGGCCACATTCTCGCGCCGTGATGCGGCTTGGTGTGGGGCGACGGGCTTATTCTAGCGCCTACGCCCTTGCGGGGAGGGTGGACCGCAGCCGGCGCATTCGTCGGCCGGGGCGGGCCGGCTGAGGGGAACGGCGGTCCAGTGATCCGAAATTGAATCAATAAGGAGGAATATATGGCATCACTCTCAAGACGAGAGTTTCTTAAGGAATCAGCAGCGACCGTCGCGGTTGCCGGGTTCATTGCTGTTGGCGCGCGGGAAGTTCGCGCCAATCCGTTGGGCCTGCCGATTGGGAGCCAGACTTATCCCCACCGGCAGAGGATCAAGGACGGCGACTTTGCGGGGCTGTGCAAGGACATGGCGGCCCTGGGAGTCGGCAGCCTGGAGCTCTGCTCGCCGGGTTACGAGGAGTTTGCGAGCCTCGCGGACGCGAAGCAGACCAAGAAGGTCCTCGATGATCACGGGCTCCGCTGCCCCAGCTCCCACTTCACGCTCGAGGAACTGCGAACCAAGCAGCAGGAGGTGATTGCCTGGGCCAAGGATATCGGCATGACGCAGATGGGCACGGCGAGTCTGGACGGTCCGGTTCAACACGGCGTCACCACCATGGATGCCGTGAAGAAGGCGGCGGACGAGTATAACAAGATCGGCGAGACAGCGGCCGCGGCCGGCATTCAGCAGTTCCTGCACGACGAGAGGTTCGAGATGTCCAAGGTCGACGGCCGCCTTACCTACGAAGTCCTGCTCGAGCTGCTCGATCCCAAGCTGGTCAAGATGCAATTCCAGATGTCCGCCATGAGAGTCGTCGGCGACCCCGTTATGTACTTCACAAAGTATCCCAGGCGCTTCATCTCGATGCATTTACAGGGCGTGGATTTGAAGGCGCCGGCCGGCGCAGGGGGAATGCGCGCTCCGGGCGTGGCAGTGGGAAAAGACAGTCTCAATTGGCCGAAGATCTTCGCCGCGGCCAAAACCGGCGGCGT
>CAWIUZ010000359.1:0-3393 GCA_963838915.1 uncultured Acidobacteriota bacterium | reverse complement strand
TTTATGTCCTCTACTTGGTTCAGTTACATCTGTTAATGCCCTCAAGGTGGCGCAATTCCTGGAGAAGCATCCTGCCGTGATGTGGGTGAATTATCCTGGGCTGCCCAGCCACCCCACGCATGCGTTGGCGAAGAAGTATCTCCAGCACGGTTTCGGAGCTATTCTGGGCTTTGGCATCAAGGGCGGCCTCGAGGCAGGGATCAAGTTCATCAACGCCGTGAAACTGCTCTCCCATCTGGCCAACCTTGGAGATGCCAAGTCGCTGGTCATTCATCCCGCCAGCACCACGCATCAGCAGTTGTCGGCGGCGGAGCAGCTTGAAACCGGTGTGACAGAGGAGTACGTAAGGCTCTCGGTCGGCATCGAGGATGTCGAGGACATCATCGCGGATATTGACCAGGCCCTCCGCGTGGCGAGCCAGTAGGCAGGAACACGGAAGCAATGGTCCGGGTCGTCATCGGTCGGCGTGTCATTCCGAGCGGACATGGGTCAGCGGCCCATCCGTGGAGATGAAAGTCTGTGTCATCCTGAGCGTAGCGAAGGATCTGCAGTTCCGCTCCGAGGCGAACTAATGCAGATTCTTCGCTACGCTCAGAATGACAGACTTTCGAGAGCGCTCGGAATGACAGGGTGCACGGGGGAATGGGGGGCAAGCAAAATGCCGGAAGAAGGCTCAGTCGGGATCGTCGAAACGAAGCACCTCACGTTTGCCGAGCCGCCCCACGAGATGACGCTCGAGTGCGGGCGTACCCTGGGACCCATCACGCTTGCTTACGAAACCTACGGCGAGTTGAACGAAGCCCGCGACAACGCCATCCTGGCCGTGCATGCGCTTTCCGGCGACGCCCACGCCGCCGGATATCACAGTCCCCGCGACAAGCAACCGGGCTGGTGGGATATCTTGATCGGCCCGGGGAAGGCTTTCGACACCCGGCGGTACTTTGTCATTTGCTCCAACATCATCGGAGGGTGCCGGGGGTCTACGGGTCCGGGTTCCGTCGACCCTTGCACCGGGCGGCCCTATGGGCTCTCCTTTCCCATGGTCACCGTCCGCGACTGGGTTGACACCCAGAAGGTGCTTGTCGAACATCTGGGGATCAAACGCCTGCTGGGCGTCGTGGGCGGATCGACGGGCGGAATGCAAGTCCTGCAGTGGGTGGTCAGCTACCCGGAGATGGTGCGCCTTGCCATCCCCATAGCCACCACCAGCAAGCTCTCGGCGCAGGCCATCGCCTTTAACGAGGTCGGCCGGCAAGCCATCCAATCGGATCCGAACTGGCGGGATGGCGAGTATTACGGGAAAACGGTGCCGCGACGCGGACTCTCCATTGCCAGGATGATCGGCCACATCACGTATCTCTCCGACCGATCGATGCACCTGAAGTTCGGCCGCAGGCTTCAGGACAAGTCAGCCTACGGTTACGATTTTCGCACCGATTTCCAGGTGGAGAGCTACCTGCGCTACAAGGGGGACCATTTCGTTAACCGATTTGATGCTAATTCATATCTGTATATTACCAAAGCGATGGACTACTTCGACCTGACCCAGGCTTACGGGAGCGTTGAAAACGCTTTTGCCGCGTGTAAGACCAGGTTTCTCGTCGTCTCGTTTTCCTCCGACTGGCTGTTCCCGACCTACCAGTCGAAGGAAATTGTCAGTGCTCTAAGGCGTGTCGATGCCGAAGTGATTTTCACAGAAATTCAGACCGACTACGGGCATGATGCCTTCTTGCTGGAGTCGCAGCAACTGGGCTCACTCATCACCAATTTTCTCAGCCACGGGTGGAAGCAGTAGTCGTCATTGTTCGTGTTGTTGGCGCGACCCTCGTGTTCGCCCGCGGGCAACCACAACGGCCGCCCCTACATAATCCTATGGGCACCCTAACCGAAGAAATCCGTTTGCCGGAAGCCGGGAGCGTCGTCCGCCTCACTCCTGAGCACAAGGTGATTCTTACCCTCGTTGAACCCGGCTCCCGGGTCTTGGACCTGGGGTGCGGGGATGGCGACCTGCTTCTGGCGCTCCAGGCGCTGAAAGGAGTCCGCGCGGAGGGCATCGAACTGTCGGACGCTTGCATCCAGGCCTGCGTTGCTCGCGGTTTGTTCAGTGTTCAGCATGGCGATCTCGATGAGGGATTGGCCAACTACCCGGACAAGTCGGTGGACTACGTGATCTCGACCAACACCATCCAGGTACTTCACAAGCCGATGGTATTGATCCGGGAGATGGCCAGGGTAGGCAAGCGCTGTATCGTCAGCTTTCCCAACTTCGCGCACTGGCGGGCGCGTTTGCAACTTGGCCTCAAGGGCCGCATGCCCAAAACTCTTAAGCTGCCTTATGAGTGGTACGAGACACTTAACATTCATCTCACAACCGTCCACGACTTCAGTGAATTCTGCGGGAGAGCCGGGCTAAAGGTCCTCCGCGAAATCCCACTCCGAAGCTCCGCCGGCGGCAAGTACACCCAGGTAACCTTCCTTCCCAACCTGCGAGCCGACGCCGCCATTTTTGTTCTGAAAGCCGCGTAGGGGCGGTTCGCGAACCGCCCCTACCTGGATTCCTGGGGGAATGGCCGCCGCTACAAGATGAGGAATTGCACTACAAAGAGGGCCGCGAAGACGTAAGTCAGGGCAGGGCACTCGCGCCAGCGTCCGGTGGCAAGTTTGGCGACGGCATAGGAAATGAGGCCGAAGGCGATGCCGTTCGCGATGCTGAAGGTCAGGGGGATTCCGACCACGGTCAGGAAGGCGGGCAGATACTCAGTGGGGTCATCCCACTCGAATTCGCGCAGAACTTTCAGCATCATTGAGCCCACGACGATCAATGCAGGCGCTAGGGTCGGATAGCGCAGAACGGGACTGTTGGCGGCGTCCACGCCGACGCGGACTCCTCCGCCAATCATCGCAGCCAGAGGGCTGAAAAACATTGCGGCGAAAAGCAGCGCCGCGGTGACTACACTCGCCAGGCCGGTGCGGGCGCCGTCCGAGACTCCGGCGGCGGATTCGATGTAGCAGGTAATCGTGGAGGTGCCGAGACCGGCCCCCACCGTCGTCCCGACGGCGTCTGCAAACAAGGCGCGATCGACGCGCGGCAGCTTTCCCTCGCGCAGCAGTCCTGCCTGCTGGCCCACGCCCACCAGCGTTCCCACCGTGTCGAACAGCGCCAAGTAGAAAAGCACAAAAACGGCAGAAGCCAGCTTTACGGGCTTGATTGCAGAAAGTCCGCGCAGGTCAAACTTCATGAAGGTCGCTGCCAAGTGAAGTTCGGTGGTGAAGGCGCCCTGGTAATGCACAAGGCTGAAGGCGGCTGCGATGGCCGTGGTGGCGAGGATGCCGATCAGAATCGCGCCGCGGACCCGAAAGGCCAGGAGGACCAGCATCACCAGAAGGCCCAGA
>CAWIUZ010000358.1:0-5601 GCA_963838915.1 uncultured Acidobacteriota bacterium | reverse complement strand
TCGGGAACTACTGAGATTCTTCGCTTCGCTCAGAATGACAGGCTGTTCTAAGGAGTCCGGCTCATGGAGCTTGTCGGCTCTAGACTTTCGACTCTCGACTTTTGACTTTCGACTAACAACAACCCTATGCCACCAACGCTTCATTTCCTCATCATCGACGGTTACCCAAAACCCAGCCGCGACGAATTCGACGTGGTTGGAATGAAGTACGCCTCGCGGCTCTACGTCGAAATGCTGAAGAAGTATCTGCCGGAAGCGCACTCGAGCATCTGGCTTGCGAGCGACGACCCTGTTCCCCCGGAAGGACTAGGCCCGGAGCACTACGCGGGGATACTCTGGCCCGGCTGTAACCTCACGATCTATCATCGCGACGATCAACGCGTGACGCGCCAGATCGAATTTGCCCGGAAGAGCTATGAAGTTGGAACGCCGGGCTTCGGCACGTGTTGGGGAATCCAGATGGCTGCGGCGGGGGCGGGCGGAGTGGTGGAGGCGAACCCGCGCGGACGCGAAATGGGACTGGCACGTAAGATTCGCCTTACCGCCGAGGGGCTTGGACATCCGATGTTCGAAGGAAAGCCCCAAGTGTACAACGGCTTCACCAGCCACCTCGATGAGATCACCCGCCTTCCGGAGGGAGGGGCGCTGCTGGCCTCCAACGATTTCACCCACATCCAGGCGATGGAAGTGAAACACGGGAAGGGGATATTCTGGGGGCTGGCGTATCACCCAGAGTACGATCTGCACGAAATGGCGCGCCTGATCACGGCCCGCGCGCCCAAGCTGTTAGCGGAGGGGTTCTTCCAGAGCCAGGAAGCTCTCCGGCAGTACGTCGACAAGCTCGAAGCGCTTCACCAGAATCCCAGCCGGAAAGACCTGCGCTGGGAACTCGACATCGACGACGATGTGTTGTCAGATCAAGTGCGCCAGGTAGAATTCCGCAACTGGATCAACAAGATTGTGCTGCCACAAAGCCGGTAGGAGCGCCTTGTGGTGTTCCGCTGAACGCTCGGCGGATGGGGATAACTTCGATCGCCCGTCATCCTGAGCGAAGCGAAGGATCTGCAGTTGGTTCTAAGGTCGACGGCTTCGAACAACTACTGAGATCTTTCGCTTCGCTCAGGACAACAAGCGCCCAACCCTCCGTGCGATCTCCGGCAGCGAGGAGACTGACCCAAAGATGTTCGAAGAGATTTCCACCTTTTCATTTCCCACTCGAATCGTATTCGGATGCGGCGCCGTTAAGCAGCTTCCTGCTTGCCTCGAGGAAACGGGCGTTCGCAAGCCGCTTGTCGTCACCGATCCCGGGCTCCGCGCATCTCCGGTGCTGAAGGCAGTCGATTCAGTGCTCGAGGAAGCTCAAGTCCCGCACGCGGTTTTCGCCGAGGTCCACGGTAATCCGGTTGAAGATGACGTGCTCAAGTCGGCGGAACTCTACCGGTCCGCGGGCTGCGATGGCGCGATCGGCCTGGGCGGGGGAAGCGCCCTCGACGTTTCGAAGGCGGTCGTGGTTATGGCCCGGTATGCCGGCGCGCTGGCGGAACTTGAGTGGCAGGCGGGCGGCATGGAGCGGATGACTGGGCCGTATGATCCCATCATCGCCATTCCCACCACGGCAGGCACCGGCAGCGAAGTGGGACGTTCCTCGGTGATTACGTCTCACGAGCTAGGCCGAAAGATCATCATCTTCAGCCCCTGGCTGATGCCCAAGCGCGCCATCCTCGATCCGGAGTTGACTGTGGGGCTTCCGCCGTTCCTGACCGCGGCCACGGGAATGGACGCCTTCACGCACTGCCTCGAATCGCTGACCTGCCCGGTGTTCCATCCCATCTGTGACGCGATTGCGATCCACGGGCTGGAGTTGGTCATCCGATACCTCGAGCGCGCCACGCGCAACGGCAAGGATATCGAAGCGCGCGGGAACATGCAGGTGGCCGCCACCATGGGGGCGATCGCCTTCCAGAAGGATCTTGGCGCCACCCACTCGCTGGCGCACCCGCTTTCGACCCAATTTGGGTTGAATCACGGTTTGGCCAACGCGTTGTGCCTTCCTGCCGTGATGCGCTTCAACCTCGAACTGGCGGCGAATCACTACGCGCGGCTGGCAGGTCTCTTTGGCGTGCCGGTGCAACAGATGACGGAGAAAGATGCGGCGGCACGGGCCGTCGAGGAAGTCGAGGCCATGATTGAACGCCTCGGCATAACCCGCGGCCTGCGGAATCATGGAGTCCCCCGAGAGAGCCTCGGCGCCCTTGCGGTTAAGGCTTTCGAGGACTCTTGCCACAAAACCAATATCTGCCCCTGCACGCAGGGCGATTTGCTGAGGTTATACGAAGAGAGTTGGCGACGCGTTTAGCAGACGTTGAGCGGGAAGAAGCGCTCTTTGGCCAGTTCAGCGACGTAGAGGAGCGCGGCTTGGATGTCTTCGGAGGCTAGCCGGTATGCTGAGGCAATTTGCTCGGGCGATTCCCCGGCGCCGAGATTGTCCAACACCACAGACACCGTTACGCGGGTGCCTTTGATGCAGGCTTGGCCATGGCAAACGGCCGGATCCACCGTGATTCTCTCTCGCCAATCCATGACGTGTCTCACTTGCAAGGCTGGTTTCAGTATGCGCGAAGGGACCTGAAGATGCAAGAAGGAGAAGAACATGAATGAGTCTTCAGTTTGGAATCTCGTCAACCCCGCCACCGGAGAAGTCTTTCGTACAGTGGCGCCCACTTCCGAAGCGGAGTTGGAATCGATCCTATCGCGCATGCACGCGGCGCAGGCACTCTGGCGCGACGTCCCGGTCGAGCAACGGGTGGAAACCTGCCGCCAGTTCATCGAGGCATTTCGGTCCATGAAGGAATCGGTGGCGCTGGACATCACGCGGCAGATGGGCAAGCCCCTTGGCCAGGCGCGCCGGGAAGTGGACACGATGCTCGACCGTGCCGAGACGATGGTGCGGTTAGCGTCCGGCGCACTTCAAGACGATCTGCTTCCTCCCAAAGAGGGTTTCCGCAGGTTCATCCGGCACGAACCGCACGGCGTCGTGCTCGACATTCCCGCCTGGAACTATCCGCTGCTGATCGCCGTCAACGTTATCGTTCCGGCGCTGCTGAGCGGGAATGCGGTTCTCATCAAGCATGCTCGCCTGACGCCGCTCTGCGGCGACGCGTTCGTCGAGGCCTTCCGCAAGACGAACCTTCCGCAGGACCTGGTGGCATCGGTTCACGTGAACCACGCTACGATCGGCAAGCTTATCGAGGCGCGCGCCGTCGATTTCATCTCTTTCACCGGTTCGGTGGAAGGCGGGCGGCAGGTTTACAAGGAAGCTTCGAGCCGGCTGCTCGACATGGGTCTCGAATTGGGCGGCAAGGATCCGGCCCTCGTGCGGGAGGACGCCAACTTCACCTTTGCGGTGGAAAACACCGTTGACGGCGCTTTTTACAACGCCGGGCAGAGTTGCTGCGCCGTCGAGCGCATCTACGTGATGCGCCCGATCTTCTCCAAATTCGTCGATGCGTATGTTGCCGAGGTCGAGAAATATAAAGTGGGCAACCCGGAAGACGAAAGCACAACCGTGGGGCCGCTCGCCCAGCGCAAGACAGTGGAGTTTATGGAATTCCAGGTCGGCCAGGCCGTCGCACGGGGAGCCAAGGTAGTGACCGGGGGGTGCCGACTGCCAGGGCGTGGCTACTTCTTCCAGCCCACCGTGCTCGTGAATGTCGACCACACGATGAGTATTATGATGGAAGAAAGTTTCGGGCCGGTGATCGGTATAATGCCCGTGGATAGCGACGAGGAAGGCGTCCAGCTGATGAACGACAGCCCATATGGACTCACCGCCTCCATCTGGACCGAGGACATGAAACAAGGCGAGAAATTGGCGCACCAGACGGCGGTGGGCACCGTCTACGTGAATCGCTGCGATTATCTCGACCCTGAGCTTTCCTGGGTGGGTATTAAAGACAGCGGGCACGGCTGCACCTTATCGCATCTCGGATTCCTTTACCTGACGCGCCCGAAGAGTTTTCACATCCGTACAAGGACGTAGGGCCGGTGCTTTGAAGGAGCGGCCCTTGTGGCCGCCCTCGGGCGCCCTGATTTGTTGTCATTCTGAGCGAAGCGAAGAATCTCCGCAGTTGGTTCGCTCAGCGTAAGCGTTTCGAAGTCAAACTACGGAGATCCTTCGCTTCGCTCAGGATGACAGGCCAGGACTGAGCGTGCCATTCCCAGACAGGGTGCCGCCATGACTCTCCAGCAAGTCAAGCAGTCTTTCACCAAACACAAAATCGCAAAAGTGAAGCTCGGGGGCCTCGACGTTGACGGGGTGCTGAGGGGAAAATACATCTCGCTCGAGAAATTCTTCTCCGCCGCTGAGTCCGGCTTCGGTTTTTGCGACGTCATTTTCGGCTGGGACAGTTCCGACGTACTCTACGACAACGTCCAAATCACCGGCTGGCACACGGGCTATCCCGACATACTTGCCCGCATCGACCTCAGCACCTTTTGCGTTCTCCCCTGGGAGCCGAGCACGGCATTTTTCCTGGTGGATTATTGCCGCCAGGATGGCTCGCCGCTGCCGGTCTCTCCGCGCCAGGTTTTGCGCGGCGTTGTGGAAGGCGCGGAGGGAGCGGGCTACACCACAAAGGCTTCGATCGAGTATGAGTACTTCTTTTTCCAGGAGGACCCGCTGTCGGCGCGCCAGAAGCATTTCCGCGACCTCACGCCGCTTTCCCCGGGCATGTTCGGCTACAGCGTCATGCGAGCTTCCACGCATTCGGATTTGGCCCAAACCCACGGCAAAAAACACGGCACGATAACCCCGCTGTAAATCTTCCAGTGAAATCTCACGGCCCACTTCGCATCCTGCACGCAGTTCGATCCCCAACCCAAGTATATTTTCAATCTCCGCATCGAGCACTTCACCCGGAATCACGGCGCGCGGAATGCGATAGCGCATCATGCCGCCGGGCATTGGCGCCGCATCGATGAGGGTCACCGCGAAGCCCCTGCGCGCCAGGTAATACGCCGCAGTGAGACCCGCCGGTCCCGCGCCCACAACCGCAACCCGCGCCCCGTCTTCTCTGGGTGGCGCTCGCAACTCTACCCGCAGCCCCTGCGCGATCCGCAAATCGCCAACGAACCACTCAACTCATTCACCGTAACCGGCCCGTCCCTGGCCTTGCGATTGCAATTCAGCTCGCACGGATGTTGGCACACGCGCAGATGGCGGGAAACGGATTGTCTTCTAGGATCGCGCGCCATGCGAACTCGAAGGCCTGCTTCGGCGTGCGTCCGTACGCTTCATGCTGGGCCAAAGCAACCAGCCAGCCGCGCACATCCGTTCCGCTGGGGCAGCTATGGATGCACGGTGCAATCTTGGCCACGTACGCAGGCCGCAACGAACTCACGTCCCGCGCCGCTCGCCGCCGCGCTTCGAATCACCGGCTTTTTTACTTGCTTGAATAGCCCCATTGGTTATCCCTGCGGCTGAATCCCACCGCCCGCATCAATGCCGCACATGAGCCAAGCCGCGCAAATGTCATGCCCGCGTGCTTGAAATCGTCAATGTGGTAGCGAGTAAACTCGAAACCGGTCGACGGCAATTGGTGG
>CAWIUZ010000357.1:0-13447 GCA_963838915.1 uncultured Acidobacteriota bacterium | reverse complement strand
GGGTGAAATCCTCGAGGAGTTTCGCAAGCTCGCCATCCCGGTGAGACAGACCAGCAGTGTTTAGCGAGCGCGCGGCCTTCACCCTCTTGCACCGGCATGTTCGCCAGGCTGCGTCACGAAGTGGCCTCGACCCCGATCCGAGCCAATCGCCAACATGACGCCCCCCGCCTGAAGATTCGAAACCCCCAGCCGCTTGCACTTCGGCCTCTTGGGCTGGAGCCCCCAGGCGACCCGCCAGTTCGGCGGCGTCGGATTGATGGTGGAATCGCCGCGTCTCGAGCTGACTGCGGAACCCGCGGCCGCATGGTCTGTGGAAGGTCCACTGGCAGCTCGCGTCCAGCAGGTTGTCGACCACTTGCGCGTCCAGAGCGCGAAGAAGGATTCGTCCTGACACCGGCCCGAATCCGCATCCGGTTCCGCGCCGGTCAGCGTGTCGTGCACGCCGGCGCTCAGACTCAGCCTCGCCGTCACCCGCGTCGTCTTGAATCTCGCCGGCGTCACTGACCCCTCTGTCGAGCTGTTTGCCCGCCTCACCGGTCGCGGGTCTCGCTCGGGGATTGGCCTGCACGGCTTCTGCCGGGGTGGGCTGATCGTCGACGGCGGGCGGAACCGCGAAACGGGCATTCCCCCCCTGCTCTGCCGGATTCCGTTTCCCGAAGACTGGTCGGTTCTCATCGTCCAGCTTTCCGCGCTTGCGTTCCCACCCCATCCACTTTCCCTGCCCTTCGTTCCAGACCCGTCGGCGATGGAGCAGCAGGAATCGTTCGCCGTCGGACGCCGGTCCGTAGAGGCGATTCAACCGCGCGATTCCCTCCACGGTGGTGGCAGAAACCGGATCATCACCCTCCACGCTCTCCGTGTCTGAATCGGTCCAGTCGGTGAGCAGAGCGAAGCGAAAGTCGCCGTCCGCGCTCGCCAGGCAATGAACCTCGAGGCGCTCGATCTGCTCCTGGATCTCCGCCGCCGTCGTCAGGAGGGTGGGCACGACGACCATCGTCCGCAGACTCGAAGGCACTCCGTCACGAAGCGCCAGACCAGGCAGAATCTTGGGGTCCAAGACCTCCATCAGGCCGCGGTTTACCAGTACTGGCCGCATCCGATGCCGGCACGACGGCGAGGAGAGCGAGCAGGAAGAGATCTCATTCGCGGACGCCGGAATCCGTGCGCCGAGGAGCGGAAGAACGAGGATGAAAAGCGGCGACGATCAGTATCGTTGCGAGGTAACCGGGGGCACCCATGGCGGCGTAGGTACGAACGGCACGGACCGGGCCAAGCGGCACACCAAATCCAAGCTCCGCCTCGAAGGCCCGCCGCCCTCTCGAGATCAGGTAATAGCCGGGGTCCCGTTGCTTGCCGAAGCCCGACTTGCCTATCTCTATAAACCTGGCGAACGTCCTGAGATTCGTGACGTGGAACAGTCCCTTGATGACGCCGAACTCCTACCCGGTTTTTCCGCACCGCTGTCCGCCATTCTCTCCAACTAAACCTACACTTGTTGCCTTACTGGAACAGGTCTTCGTGGAAGAGTTTCTGCCCTCCGAGTGAAGTGTAGAAGCCCCACCCGGCGATTGCGACGAAGCTTAGCACCACGGCAAGTGCGCTCGAGGCGTACCAGTTGCTGAAGTCGAAGGTGTACGGGACGCTCAAGAGAACGTTGGCGGTGAAGATGGCCACGGCCAGTGAGATCAGGCCGAAGCGGGTAACTGCGTAAGCTGCAATACCAAAAACCACTATCCAGACCGGAACAAAAACCTCCGGATGCGTGCTGCGAAGAGAATTATTCGTTGTCCAAAGGGCGACGAAGACGGCGGTTGCCAGCCATTTGTTGCGTAGCACGATGCGGAGGAGGAACATGGCGAAGAAGAACTCGATCGTACCTCCGATACACTGCATGATGTTCAGCAGCCAGATTCCCACCAGATCGCGGCCGCCGGTGAGAAGAGACTGGCTGGGTAATTGCGGAACTTCGCCGAGCCGGTTCAGAATGAGCAGGCCAATGCTGATCACCACTGTCCAGATCACACCCAGGAGAACTCCCCAAAGCACGTCGCGCGCCACCAGAGGGTCGCGCACACGTCCGGTGGTCAGCCGGCTCCAGGAGACGACCGCCTGCGGCCAATGCCGCCGCACGTAAGGCTCGAGCGCCAGGTACAACATTCCGATGGCTCCCGACAGAAAGAGCCCAGAGCTCACGGCCAGCACGAAGCGTCCAAACGCGGCGAGAGTGGGGATGAAGTGGTATCGGCAAACCCAGATGGCGATCTCGATCACGAAGATTGCGACCGCAAGGCGAAGAGCGCCCCGAAGATCGCTCTTGCCGCGCAAGTAATTGCGCCGCGCGATCAGAGCGCCAGTGGTCAGGAACAGGATTACGAGAGTGGCGCCCAAAATCGACCCCGTGTGCTGGAGCCCATTCGCACTGGATTGCTCTTCTCGCCCGGGCGTAACCCACGGTCCAATCAGGCGGAAGTAAACCGGCTTTCCGCGCCAAGCGGCGGCTTCCACGCGCAAGGGCCGGCCGGAATCGGGCCAAGTCCCGGTCCATGCGGCGCGCGTGTCAGAAGCACCCAGTTCCACCCATTGCGGCTCTGCGGGTTTTAGATCTTTGGGATTGATTCCAGCTGCCGCGAAAAGAGGTTTCCAATCCAGGGGGCACTCCGGCGGGGGGGTCGCGTCAAATTCCTTGGGAATCGCTTCGAAGGAAATCAATCGGCCTTGGGAGTCAACGATGAGGTTGATCATGCCGGACTGAATTGCCGGCGGGTCATCAAACTGAACGATCCCTGGAGTGATCGAGGTGCCCTGGTAACCATCGGGATCCAGATAAACGGGACTTTGCCGATAGGCATAGACGAGCACTTGGGGTCTTTCAGAAAGAATCTTCGGCCAGTTCGGGCGCGCACCGTCGTGCTTTTTGACGTAAGTGGTGAAATCAGTTTGATAGTACCATTGAGCCGAATGGTCGACCGGCCGATCGGTGTAGCCGAGGCTTTTCACAATGTCGACCGCTTTGACTTCCAGGGCCGGGGCCGGCAGTGGCTGCGGCATCAGGCGGAGCGCGTTCACGCGGGCGCCAATAAGGCTGCTGATCGCAAGTCCCACGACAACCGCTGCGAAGGCGGTTGCTGCTACGCGCGCCGCGATGCCTTGTTTCTCGCCTGCCGCCGCCACCATTTCCGGCGACGGCGTTTCACCCGCTGCCAGCGCCGCCGCCAGGGGATCGCCGCCGGGCAACGCCGCAGCAACGGCAAGCGCCGAAGCCGGCCGCGCGGCGGGTTCGTACTCCAGGCAGCGCATAATCACTCGCTCGACGGCGGGATCAAGGTCCTTCACCCAGCTCGAGGGATTGCTCACCGGCCGTTCATTACGAATTCGCACGAGCTCCGCGAGCGTCTCGGCTTCAAAGGCGCGCTTGCCCGTGAAGATCTCGTAGAGCACGAGGCCCAGCGAATAGATATCGCTTTTGGCTGTCACTTCCTTGCCGGAGAGCTGCTCCGGCGACATGTAGGCGGGCGTGCCGCTGCGCACCTCGGCGCCCTGGATCTGGTCCACGAGTCCGGCCAATCCGAAATCGGTCATCACGGCGCGGCCGCGCCCGTCCAGCATCACGTTCGCTGGTTTCAGATCGCGATGCAGAACGCCTTCCTTGTGGGCGGCGGCGAGCCCGGCGCAAAGTTGCCGCGCGATCTCGACTGCCTTGTCCGGCGGTAGACGGCCAATGCGCCGCAGGAGCGAAGCCAGGTCCTCGCCATCGACGTATTCCATGGAAAGAAACATCTGACCGTCGACGGTGCCTAGGTCATAGACTCGACACACATTGGAATGGGAAACCCGGCGCGCGGTGCGGACTTCGTTGCGAAAGCGTGTGAGCAGTTCCTCTTTGCCGGCGGCTGCTTCCGGAAGGAATTTCAAGGCGACCGGCTGGCCCAGCACCAAGTCGTCAGCGCGATAGACTTCGCCCATTCCGCCCCGCCCGAGCACGGCCACGATTCTGTAACGCTCCGCCAGCAGGGTTCCGGGAAGAAAACGGCCTTCGCTCGCCAGGCCGCTAGAACTCGTGGAAGTGCGCGGGCTGGTAGATGCGCGTGGACCGCTGGAGCGCGGCCGAGCTTGTGCGGTCACCAGCTTCGGAGAGGCCGGTCCCGGTTCGGCTGCCGTCGCAGCGGCAGTGGCGGCCGCGGTGACTGCGTAGTCAGAAGCAACGCTCGCTCCACAAGACGAGCAAAACTTCGAGTTCTCCGTCACCGTAGTTCCGCAGGATTGGCACTTCAGCATGAATGGCCTCGTCCGGGTGCCCGTCAATTACACCTGCGATGTTCTCAATGGCACAGGCAGACTACTTCAATGATATCATTTAAGGTTCATGAAAAAGCCAGATTTCGATCCCGGTCTCACGCAACAATACAGCGCCAAGCTGCGTCGTGTGATCCGCGACGACGGCGAGTTCAATGTGAAACGCCGGGGCAGAACCTGGCGAGATGTTAGCCCTTACCTTTTCTTACTCAATACGCCCTGGACCGCTTTTTTCGCGCTGGTTTTGGGGGCCTTCATCACGGCCAATCTTGTTTTCGCGTGTCTCTATTTCTGGGAGGGCGGGATCGAGCGAGTCCATCACACGGACCTCTCGGCACTCAGCCGTTTTCTGGACGCGTTCTTCTTGAGCACCCAGACCTTGACCACGGTAGGCTACGGCACAATCTGGCCGGAGACCACGGCCGCCAATTTGATCTCCTCCATTGAAGCGATGACCGGCCTGCTGGGTTTTGCAGTGGCCACGGGCTTCTTAGTGGGCCGCTTGTCGCGCCCCACGGCGCGCATCGGATTCAGCAAGTCGATGATCGTTGCCCCTTATCAGGACGGAACCAGCCTCCAGTTCCGCATCGTGAATCGCAGCGTCAGCAACCTGATGGAACTCGAAGCCAGGATGCTGTTGATGACGGTGCAATCAGTGGATGGTCGTCTGGAGCGCAAATATGAGCGCTTGGAGCTCGAACGGCCCACCGTCCTGTTCATGCCGCTGACCTGGACCATCGTTCACGTTCTGGACGCCGAAAGTCCGCTTTATAAAAAGACCGCGCCGGATCTGGAGGATTTACAGGCAGAGTTCCTGATCCTCATCAAGGGCGTCGACGACCGGTTCAGCCAGACTGTCCACGCCCGCTTTTCCTACCGCTACGACGAAATTGTGTGGGGCGCGAAATTCGCCCGAGCCTTCGATGTGGACGAGGACGGCGACTTGCGGCTGGATCTCGACCGCGTAAGTGACATCGTTAAGGCGGGTTGAGGGGTGAGTCATGAGGGTCCTACTCATTTACGCGAACACCGAAACAATCAGCATGCCAACCCTCCCGCTGGGCGTCGCCGGCGTGGCCGCCGCAACACGTCGCGCCGGCCACGATGTCGTCCTGCTTAACCTGATGTTCGAGACAGATCCGAGCTCGAGCATCAAGAACTCTATCGAACACTTGCGCCCGGACCTCATCGGGGTTTCGGTGCGAAACATCGATGACCAGAACATGGCGGCGCCCCGCTTCCTGCTGGCGCCGGTTAAGGAGGTCATAGCGATTTGTCGAAGTTTCTCCGTGGCGCCGATCGTTCTGGGCGGGGCAGGTTACAGTATCTTCCCGCAGAGCGCGCTGGATTACCTTGGCGCCGACATGGGAGTTCAAGGTGAAGGAGAAGTCGAATTTCCTCTCTTGCTGGATCGAATAGGCAAGGGCAGGGAAGTCTCGGATATTCCCGGAATTCACCTGCCTGGTCCAAATCGTTGGGCAGTCGAGCCAGGCATAATAGGACTATGTCATTCCGAGCGGAGCGAGGAATCTCGCTCGGCCGTGAGCTCAGTCGAACGCGAGGGGGGTCAGGGCAAGATTGCTCGTTCCGCTCGGAATGACACTTCCTGCCGGGGAGCCGGCGCGGATGCAGATCGCAAAGCGCGCGGGTGTCATTTTGTAGAAAACCTGGATGAACTTCCTCTCCCCGAGCCCAGCCTTTGGATTCCGCCGGGCGCCGTCAAGGGTAAGCTCTGGGTGCCGGTGCAGAGCCGCCGAGGGTGCCCGCTCGACTGCGCGTATTGTTCAACCAGCCTCATCGAGGGAAGAGGGATACGGACACGTTCTCCCGCCCAGGTTGTGAAGTGGCTGGCGCAGTTGAGGGAGACGGGCTGCCGGAATTTCAACTTCGTCGATAACACCTTCAACCTTCCGCTGGACTATGCAAAAGACCTTTGCCGGCAATTGACTCGAGCGGAACTCGACCTTCATCTTTGGTGCATCATTTATCCCAAGTGGATCGATGTGGAGCTTGTGGAACTCATGCGCCAGGCCGGATGCCGCCAAATCAGCTTTGGATTCGAGAGCGGCTCGGGTGAAATGCTGCGCAGCCTTGGTAAGCAATTCGATCGGGAAGAAATCAGGACGGTCTCAAATATTTTCGCGGAGGCCGGAATTCAGCGAATGGGGTTCTTGCTGCTGGGCGGTCCCGGGGAAACGAAAGGCACCGTCGAGGAAAGCCTGGCTCTCGCCGAGTCTTTGAATCTCGAGGCCTTGAAGATTACCGTCGGCCTCCGCATCTACCCGCAAACTCCTCTCGCAAGAACTGCGCTGGCAGAAGGCGTGATTCGAGCTGACGAAGACCTGCTCGTGCCGCGGTTTTACTTGCAGCCAGGTCTCGAGGACTGGCTCCCCGAACGCGTGGCCGCCTACAAGGCCTCACGTCAGTGGGTGAATTGACTGAAGCTATCAGCTCTCCGCCCTCAGCTCTCAGCAAACACTTCGTTGCCAAGTTTAGTGGTCGCAGGGGTAAGGCCGGACCGCATCTTTGTCGGGCCAACGGTCGCAGCCATCCGTGCCCGCGGTGTTCGCTGCAAGCTGACGGCTGAAAGCTGATAGCTGAAGGCTACTTACGCTTCCTTGGCCTTCCCGCTCGCAGCGTCCCAGCAGATCTTTTTGCCGCTGCGCACGGAGAGATTCACCATGTGGCCCGTCGCGGCCGAGCAGTGGCCCATTTCGGCGTTTTCCACGGGCTCGCGCCGGGTGCGAACGGAATCGAAAAACGCGTTCAGGTGAAAGATCACCGCGTCCGGGCCGCTCGGCTTGTAGTCGAGCGTGCCCTCCGCACGAACATAAGGGTTTGATTCCTCGCGATGGTTTCCTTCCGCCCAGAATTGGTCTTGCAACTTCTTGGGCCAGGGTTCGATCTGCGACTGGTAACCTTCTCTGACGCTCTCGTTGGTCAGGGTCATTTCCTTGTCCAGGCTGACCATGAGCGTGCCCTCGGTGCCAAGGTACTGAATGCCTTGTTGAGAGCCGCTGGCGTTGTTCATGGTCGAACCCATGTTCACGTGGAAAGTCGGGTAGTCAAAGAGCGCATCGAGCGTGTCAGGAACCTCGCGGCCATCGTGCCGCGCCAGGATACAGCCGATGGCGGCCACTGTGTCCGGCATGGGGGCGTCCATCACGAAGTGGATCGTATTAATCAAGTGGACGAAGAGGTCGGTGGAGATGCCGCCGGAGTAATCCCAGTATTTGCGGTAGCGGAAAACGCGCTCTGCGTCGAAGGGACGCTTGGGGGCGGGCCCTAGCCATTCTTCCCAATTAAAGTTCACGCCGTCCTTCAAGTCCGGCGGGATGGGATAATTCCAGGCGCCCGTCGAGCTGTTACGGTTGTAGAAGGCAATGACCTTCGTTACTTTGCCGATTTTTCCGGATTGCACGATCTCTTTCGCCTTGATGTGCATGGGAGCAGATACCCACTGGCTCCCCGCCTGCACCATGCGGTTTGTGCGCTTCGCCGCCTCGATGATCTTCGGCCCCTCCTCAATGCAATAGGTCATAGGCTTTTCGATGTACACGTCCTTGCCGGCGGCCACCGCATCCAGCACTATGGGCGTGTGCCAATGGTCGGGCGTGGCGATTACAACGGCGTCGAGGTCCTTCCTATCCAGCAGTTTCTTGTACTGCGCGAAGTAGGTTTCAATCGCGCCGTCGGTGCGCTCCTTGGCGCGGTCGAGATGCCCCTGGTAGCAGTCGGCAACGGCAACAAGATTCGCCTGCCCTGTCTGCTTTACGTTCTCCATCAGATAGCAGCCGCGAATGCCGTATCCGATGAAACCGACGTTGACCCGGTCATTAGGGCTGGCAGGCTTGGGCAGCGGCGCCGCCTCCAATTGGACTCGTTTTCCGTTGAGGAATAATCCCAGGGCCGTAGCCCCTGCGGCGCTCTGCCGTATGAATTGGCGGCGTGTAACAAAAGACATTTTGTACTCCTCCATCAAGCGCAAATAAACCCACGTATATTAGCCTGTCAAGCGCCCCAGATCAAGGATCGGGTGATTGTGATCGCGAGATCCGGAGATCGGGTGATCGGATGAACATCTGATCAACCGGCGGCCTGATCGTCAATCAAGGTTGCCTGTCATTCTGAGCCCAATGTTTCTTGGCGCGCGAAGAATCCCCGGAGTTGTTCGTGCTTCTTCAGAACCGCTTCGAACCGCCGGGATGGTTCGGTCCGCTCAGCATGACAAATCCTCATTCTGGCGTTCATACCAGCCGATAAACAGAAGGTGAGCCGCTGTGGAGGAGTATTTTGTTCACCCGATCACCCGATCTCCCGATCAACCGATCACCGGGTCTCCCGATCTCCCGATCATCCGATCACCCGATTACTCGATCTGCCGATCATAGATTTTGGCAACCCAAAGCCACATCGGTTTGGTATTCTCTGAGTCATATCCTTTTTGGAGAAACAAGCATGACGACAAGGAAGCCCGAAGCTGAAGAGACGCTCTTAGTGGCCTACCGGAACCACCAATTTCTCGAGAGCAGTGATGCGCGTATGTTGCGCATTCTAAGCGAATACCTGGAACCGCAGGCCAGACTGCGGCGTTTAGGCGTGCATCACACGGTGGTGTTTTTTGGTTCCGCTCGCATCCGGCCTCGCGATGAGATGCTTCAGAGGGTTCAGGAATTGGAAAGCAAGGGCGGAAACGGAGGTAAGGGCCCCCTCACAGCAGCCCTAAAGAGAGCGCGCACGGACCTCGAAATGTCTCAGTATTACGAGGACGCGCGAGAACTCTCACGCCTTGTCACGGAATGGGCGCTTACTCTCCGCCCCCTTTTCATGGTGGTCTGTTCGGGCGGCGGGCCGGGCATCATGGAGGCGGCTAACCGCGGCGCCGCCGAGGCCGGCGGCCAGTCCATTGGGTTGAACATCACGCTTCCCGCTGAGCAACGGCCTAACCCTTATATTTCGCCTCAACTCGGCTTCCTCTTCCGATACTTCTTTATGCGCAAGCTCTGGTTCGCGCAGCCCGCTCGAGCCCTCATCGCCTTTCCCGGCGGCTTCGGCACTTTGGACGAACTTTTCGAAATGCTCACTCTCCTTCAGACGCACAAGATGGGGCACCGCGTCGCGATTGTGCTCTATGGCTCGAGCTTTTGGAAACGCGCCATCAACTTCGAATATTTCCTCGAGACCGGGACCATTTCGGAAGAGGACTTCAAACTCATTCGCTTCGCGGACTCGCCGCAGGAGGGTTTCAACATCATCAAGGATGACCTTACCCGCATCCTTCAAATCAGGCCCGTAGTCAAGCATCCGTTCATATGATTTTAGATTTTGGATTTGCGATTTTGGATTCGGCGGACCGTCCGTAGTCCGTCGTCAGTTGTCCGTTGCCAAATCAAGCCTCTCCTGCTGGGCTAAGCTGTGTTATTCCGAGCCCTTCGCTGTCATCCTGAGCGCAGCGAAGAGCCTGTCCTGAACGAAGTGAAGGAATCTCGCTCTGGGTGTTCAGGGTAAACTCCGCGAGGAATCTCGCCCTGAATCGTTTATCCGGAGCGCAGAGCGAGATTCCTCGCTTCGCTCGGAATGACAGGGCGGAAGGCTCCTGACTCCTGACTCCCGAGTCCTGACTTCTGAATCCTGAATCCCGACTCCTGGCTCCACAACCCTGACACCCGACACCTGACACCTGCGCTATAATTCTCACCGGAGGGCCCCATGCAATTCTTCAAAGATAGCATGTTGGAACTGATCATTCAGACTTCTACAAACCTGCCGCCCGACGTACGCCAAGCCATGGGCGTGGCGATCAAAACCGAGGAACCGCGAAGCCAGTCGGGCCAGGCGCTGGCCATTATTGGCCAGAACATCGATATGGCCTACGTGGATGAAGGTGCGATCTGCCAAGACACCGGCATGCCGACATTCGAAATCAAGACGCCCGTGGGCGTTAACCAGATGGTGCTGAAAAAGCATATCCAGGAAGCCATCGCGGAAGCGACGAAACGAGGTAAGCTGCGGCCCAATTCGGTCGACTCGATCACCGGGAAAAACAGCGGCAATAATCTCGGCCCCGGCACACCCGTCATCCACTTCGAGCAGTGGGAGGAGCCCGATATCGAAGTGCGGCTCCTGCTTAAGGGCGGTGGCTGCGAGAATATGAACATTCAGTATTCGGTGCCCTGCACGCTGGAACACTTGGGCCGTGCCGATCGCGACCTCGCAGGCGTCAAGAAATGCCTGCTGCACGCCGTGTGGCAGGCACAGGGACAGGGTTGCGCGCCGGGGGCTATCGGCGTTTGCGTCGGCAGCGACCGGGCGGCCGGATATCATCTTGCGAAGCTGCAATTGTTTCGTTCGCTCGATGATGTGAACCCTGACCCGGTGCTGGCCAAACTCGAGCAGGAGGTTATGGGCGAGGCCAACAAGATCGGAGTTGGAGCCATGGGCTTCGGCGGCAGGGCTTCCCTGATCGGCTGTAAGATCGCCGCCGCAAACCGCTTGCCCGCCAGCTTCTTCGTTTCAGTCGCCTACGATTGCTGGGCCTTCCGGCGGCTTGGTGTGCTGCTTGATGCTGACTCCGGCGCAATCCAGCAGTGGCTGTATCGCGATCCGAATCGGCCCGTAGAAAAGTTGGTGGCGGGCGCCGGATTCCAGGTGTCAGGCAGGGAAATACGATTGGAAACGCCGCTCAGCGAAGAGAAAGTTCGCGCCTTGAAGGTTGGCGATGTGGTTCTGATCAACGGGCCATTGATCACCGGACGCGACTCTGCCCACACTTACCTGATGCACCACGACGCGCCTTGCGATCTCAACGGTGCCATCCTCTACCACTGCGGTCCCGTAATGATGAAAGAAGGAACGCCGCCCAATGTCCGCTGGCGCACCAACGCCGCCGGCCCAACCACCAGCATTCGCGAAGAGCCGTACGAGGCCGATGTGATCAAGCGCTTCGGCATCCGGGCGGTGATGGGCAAAGGCGGCATGGGCGCAAAAACGCTCGCGGGCTTGAAGGAACACGGCGCCGTCTATCTCCACGCCATCGGCGGCGCAGCACAGTTCTACGCTCGCTGCCTGCCTAAGGTCCACGGCGTGTACTTACTCGAGGAACTGGGAGTCCCCGAAGCCATGTGGGTCTTTGAAGCCAAGGATTTCCCCGCTATCGTAACCATGGATTCGCACGGGAACTCGCTGCACGCGGACGTTTCCGCCGCTACGGGGGCGGAGTTGGAGAAGGTGGGAGCGGGGAGGTAGGCAGGTGGGCAGTTGGCAGAAGGCAGAAGGCAGTCGGCAGAAGGCAGAAGGCAGTAACATCACCCTACCGGTTGAATTCTCCAAAGTCAGGAGGGCTGCCCTCTCCCGAGGGGAGAGGGTGGCTCGCTGCCGGCGCTTTCATCAGCCGGAGCGGGCCGGGTGAGGGGTTAGTTGGAACGGGAGGCACGGCCCGCAGATGGTGGAAGTCGTGCGGGTCGAAATCTGCGGCCGAAGCCTTGCAAGCGGCCACCAAATAATTGGTAGGTCTTTCGAACGGTTCGATGTCTACTCGTCTTCGGGCAGGGACTCGTGGTATTCGTCGATGGCTTCGGCAGCGACTTCAGCTTTCATCTTGAGCCAAAACAGCTCGACCGACAATTCAGAAAGCAGGTCCTGATAGGGCTCACTTTCACGTTGCACGCTCTTCATCTTTTGGCGGATATTGCGAACGCGCTCGTACCATTCGTCAACCTCTCCGATCAGCCCCTCAACCGTTTCGAGGTTGGGCACAATTTTAGTCGCCATTGTATTACCACTCCCTCCTGAGGCGGCGAACCAACTGCTCAATCTTCTCTGTAGCCGTGTTTATTTCGCGCGCCCAGCACCGGATATACGATTCGTTGGGCGACGGCTTCAACAATTCCAGTCGAACCTTTTCCGCGTGCTTCTCGGCAACCTCCCTCAGCCCCGCGATCTTCTTTCGAAGTTCCTTGTTCCGTCCCATTCGCCGTCAGTATTATACCATCTCCAGTCGGACTCTTTGGCTCTGCCTTGATTTCCCGCATTCTGTTACAATGCCGCTCAAGCCCATAAACTGTAGGGCGAGTGGGCAAGCGGGATCGGGGGCCCAGGTTTTGTTGGAATCGTTGAGGTGAGCCGCAGTGGAACAGGAACAGGAGTTGCTGGACCGTTGCCTCGCCGGTGAAGATTCCGCCTGGGAGGCACTTCTCAAGTCATACAGCCGAAAAATCTATAATCTCTGTTATCGCTTTACGGGCCGGGCGGAAGAAGCCGAAGATGTGACCCAAGAGGTTTTCATCAAGGTATTCCAGACTCTGAATAGTTATCACGCCGCTCAGGGCAGCTTTGGAACTTGGCTCAATCGGGTAGCGCGCAACCATCTGGTGGATCACTATCGGCGCGCGCGCAAAGACCGCGTAACTTCCTCACTGGAGGACGAACTACCCGAGGCCGAGCAACGGCCGAGCCCGCATATGGAGCCTACAAGCCGGGTGGAATCGCGGGAGCGCAGGGAGGTCTTGCAGCAAGGGCTGGATAAGCTCTCCCCCGATCTGCGGGAGGCCGTGATCCTGCGCGACCTGCACGACCTCGACTACGAGGAGATCGCCCAAGTCTTGAGTGTGCCCCAGGGAACTGTAAAATCTCGAATCAATCGCGGAAGATTGGAACTGGGGCGTGTTCTTAAACGTATGGAAGGTATGAGAGGCCCCGTAAAGGCGGGGAACGAGCCATGACGCACCTGGAAGTCGAAAATCTGACGAGCGATTACCTGGAAGGGCTTCTCGAAGAGGGGCTGAGAAAGGAAGTCGAAGCCCATTTGAACGTCTGCTCTTCCTGCGGCGAGATGGTGGAAGACGTGCGCCGGGCCATGGAAATGTGCCATGCCGCGCCGGAGCTCGAGCCCGCTCCCTGGCTGGTGAAGAAGATCATGCTGGCCACGGTGGGCGAACGCAAGCCCGGCTGGTCGGAGCGGTTGGCGGCCTTTTTCCGGCCTACGGTTCAGCCCAGGATTGCGTACACCGTGGCGATGGCCGTGTTTTCGCTTTCGATCATCGTTAACGCGGCAGGAATCAATCTGCGGCGCCTGACCTTCGAAGATCTGAACCCACTTACCTGGGCCTCGAGGGCCAATCGTGCCCGGCATGTTTACGCGGCTCGGGCGGAAGGG
>CAWIUZ010000356.1:0-7399 GCA_963838915.1 uncultured Acidobacteriota bacterium | reverse complement strand
GTCTATGCCTGTGAGGACGCCAAGGAGACGTTCGTGAAAGACTTCGTGGCGGCGTGGAACAAGGTGATGAATCTCGATCGCTTCGACCTGGCTTAGTCTCCGTAGGGGCGGTTCGCGAACCGCCCCTACCTGAATGTACGGCGGCTGGCGCAGAGCGAAGCTCTGCGGTCTGGAACCATCATCACTCAGCGAAACGCAGAGCTTCGCTCTGCGCCGGCCGCGACAAAACGCGCTTGCACCCGCCTGCAAGTCTTCGTTCCCGCTTTTATGCCCGCGCTAACAACAGTTTTGCTTGAGGAAAGGTGGGCGATCAGAGTGTGAGGTTTTTCTTGGCCTCGCGGAAGGCGAACTCCTCCAGTTCGACCCGCTCGCGGAGAACACGTTCGACCCAACTCTCCAGCCCATCTTCGCGATGCAGGCGAGCGAGGAAAGCCGCCCGTGCCGCCAACTCACCCGGAATCGAAAGGGAAGCGGGCTTGGATCGTTTAACCCGGATCGGCGCTTCCCAAGCTGAATCGTTTTCCGACTGCGAGACCACGCGTCGATCTACAGCCTCTTGACTCAATGCTGGGGGGTTTAATCTGAGAGTTTTCATAAGGGCCAGCCAGTGATGATACGGACGATGCTGCCAGGCTTCACTTGAAAGATCACCTTAAGCTTTCGCCCGCCTAATGTTTTCCCGATCAGCTGAAAGCGGTCACGAAATCTCTTGTTTCGCCGAACTTCGAAATCCGAAAAGAAGCACTCCACCGCTTCCTCGAAAGTAATTTGATGCTCAAAGAGCTTGTCGCGCTCGAAATCGTACTCGAAGTTTTCGGGCGTGAACCGGCGCCAATCGACCACGTACCATTCTACTACGGCTTAAGAAGAGGGAGTTCGGACTTGTTGCAGTTCGGCCGCGTCAATTGCGCTGGTCGGCGGGTGGGGCATACGTGCCGACGCTAGCTGTCGGCGTGTATGCGCCTTTTGGGATTGCCGGAGGGGAACCGCGCCACGACTTGCATGGGGTGGGCCTCTATAGTAGCCTTGGGGCACGTCGCAGACCCGACGGGTGGCGCATACATCACGACCGAAGGCGTCGCGACGTATGCGCCACCCGTCGGTTTGATGCCGTTCAGCAGCCCTCAAAGGGTGCTTCGCGCGCGCGTTTCAGGCGGTAGCGGCCTAGTTTCGGCGTAGCGCCGGCCTTTAGGCCAGCATGTGCCGACCCTTCGCTTCGCTCAGGGCAGGCTCTAAAGGTCGGCGCTACGAGGTGAATTAGGACACTGCGTTTCCGGCAAGCTACTTCGCCATGATAGGAGAGTAATAGTGAAATGGGAGATGAGCCCCGAAAGACGAACTGCCTCAAAAGTGCGTTTGTTCTCTTTCTTGGCGTTGTGATGATGGGACCTATTGTGGGGGCCGGACAAGAGCCGGCAAAGATCACGCAACTGCGCGTCGGCGCCAACCGCAGGTATCTGGTCGACCAGAATAACGCGCCGTTCCTGTTGCAGGGCGATGCCGCGTGGTCGCTGATTGTGGCGATGAGCGACGCGGAAGTTGAGCGTTACCTCCGCGACCGAAGAGCGAAGGGATTCAACACCGTGATCGTGGAGTTGATCGAGCACCGCTTCGCGAAGCATCCGCCCTTCAACGAGGCCGGTGAGGCACCATTTACTACTCCGGGCGATTTCTCGACGCCCAACGAAAAGTATTTTGCGCACGCCGACTGGGTGATCCGCAAGGCCGGTGAGTACGGCATGGTCGTTATGCTCGTGCCCATCTATCTCGGGTATATCGGCACGGACGAGGGATGGATCGAAGAGATCCTGAAGCTCGAACCTGAGAAGTGCCTCGCTTACGGCCGATACTTGGGCAACCGCTACAAGGATTTCGACAACCTGATTTGGGTGATGGGGGGCGACCGCAACCCGGAGACGGCTCTCGAGAGGGTGGACTCGATCGCTCTCGGAATCCGCGAATCCGATAAGCGCCACCTGTTCACCGCGCACTGCCACCCGGAGAATTCCGCCGTCGACCGCTACGGAAGCGGAGGCTGGCTTAGCTTCAACAGCACGTACACCTACGAGATCGTGCATGAGAAACTGCTGGCGGACTACAATCGAAATCCCGCCTGGCCGTTCATCCTGATCGAGACTTCGTACGAAGGAGAACACAACGCCTCCGAAGTCCAGATTCGCAGGCAGGCCTACTGGTCGGTCCTGTGCGGCGGGTTCGGCCACGTCTTTGGCAATAATCCCATATGGCACTTCAACGGCCCCACCCTGTTTCCGACCGACTTGACCTGGCAGCAGGCGCTGGACCTTCCCGGTTCGGTGGGCATGATGCACTGGGGACGGCTGTTCCGGTCGCGGCCCTGGTTCGACCTCGTCCCGGACCAGAAGCATGAGGTAGTGACGGGAGGGCTGGGTGAGTTCCGGGGCCTTGACTATCTGGCGGCCGGCCGCACCCCCGACGGCGGCACGGTAATTGCCTACATGCCTAGCCAACGGACGATTACCGTGGACATGAGCAAAATTTCCGGCGCCCGGGCGCGCGCCTGGTGGTTCGATCCTCGCACCGGCAAAGCGCTCGCGGGCGGTGACTATCCGACGAGCGGCCAGCGCGAACTCACTCCCCCGGCGGAGGGTGACTGGGTTCTGGTGCTGGATGACGCATCGCTCGACCGCCAAGCTCCGGGAAGCGGCTCGTAGACCGGCAGGGGCGGGCCTTGTGGCCGCCCCGTAAGCGTTAACCTAAAGACGCGAGGGTTACGAGAGCCCGTCAGCCGACGGGCGCCAGAAAGTAGCCCACGGCGTAAGCCGTGGGACCCGTACGGCGTTCGTATCCGCAGCCCCAGAGGGGCGACAGAGACAGTGCCGTGCGATCTGTCGCCCCTCCGGGGCTAAGACAACTCGGGGCCGCTACTCGATCCCACGGCTTACGCCATGGGCTACTCTCTATCGGCCCTCCGGGCCTCTGGAAGCGGTCAGTGAGTGCTACGTAGTGCAAGCTGAGCCATCAGGTTAACGCTTATGTGTGGCCGCCCACGGGCAACCACAAAGGTGGCCCCTACGCCTGCCTTGGTTTGAGGTGACGCGTGCGCAGTGAATTGTGCCCTTCCGTGATCGAGGCGATAGGCGAAACCCCGCTCGTCGAACTCGGCCGCATCACGAGAAACCTGGACGGCAGGATCCTCGCCAAGCTCGAGAACCTGAATCCCGGGTATTCAAAGAAGGACCGGATTGCGCGGCAGATCATCGAAGACGCCGAAGCGGCCGGGACGCTGGCGCCGTGGCAGACGGTAGTCGAGTTGACGAGCGGAAACACCGGCACGGGGCTCGCCATTGTATGTGGAGTGCGCGGATATCCGTTCGTGGCGGTCATGTCCAAGGGAAATTCCGCGGAACGCGCACGCATGATGGCCGCACTGGGCGCGGAGGTGGTGCTGGTTGACCAACTCCCCGGCTCGGCGCCGGGCCAGGTCTCGGGCGGCGACCTGGAACAAGTCGAGCTCGAAACACAACGCATCGTCAGGGAGCGCCACGCCTTCCGCGCCGACCAATTCAATCTTGAAGGAAACTTCCGCGCCCACTATCTCCACACCGGGCCTGAAATTCTGCGCCAGGCGAAAAACCGGATTCACGCTTTCTGCGATTTTGTGGGATCGGGCGGTTCGTTCGGAGGATGCGCGGCAGCCTTCAAGGAAGCAGCGCCGCAGACCAAGTGTTATGTGGTCGAGCCCCGAGGCGCCGCAGTGCTGGCGGGAGAACCCTCGCGCCACCCCAACCATCGCATCCAGGGCGGCGGATATTCGATGCCTGCTCTCAAGTTCGTCAAGCGCGACATGGTCGACGGCTACTTGCAGGTGAGCGGTGAGGAGGCGATCGAGGCCGCCCGGCGCTTGGCAAAAGAAGAAGGGGTTTTCGCCGGCTTCTCCTCGGGCGCCAACCTGGCCGCTGCCCTTCAGCTTCTCGCGGGAACGCACCGGGGCCAGACCATCGCCATCATCATCTGCGATTCAGGGCTGAAATATCTGACAACCGATCTGTGGGCGTGAAGTGCTACAAGCTGTTTCAGAGCCTCGTGGAACGCACTGAATTCCATAAGGCCTCTATGCAGCGAAAGGGCCTCCGAAGGCCGCGGAGGACACACCGAACCGGCGATCCATAGCTCAGCCCCGTAGGGGCTGAACATGAGTAGCCGGGGGCAGCGCCCCCGGAAACGTGGTCCCCTCACCCCCATTCCCCTCTCCCCGCTTACGGGGAGAGGGGTGCCGAAGGCGGGGTGTGGGGTCGGGTCCGGGGGTTTCACCCCCGGCTACTCAAGTTGCTCCCCTCCGGGGAGCACCGGCGGCCAGAGCTGGGGCCACTCCGTCGGTGGTGCACAGGCTTCCGGCGAACTCGAAATTAAATCAGGCTGGCGCAGGGCGAAGCTCTGCGGTTCGGCACCGTTCCAATCAACGAAAACCGCAGAGCTTCGCTCTGCGCGAGCCGATTTACTTGAGTAAAAGCATCTGTGACGCACGACACCGGTCCTGTGTAACGCAAGTTCGTGCACGGAGTCAGCCCGCGAAGCGGGCGTAAGCGAGTAGCCCACGGCGTGAGCCGTGGGTTCAGGCGACCTCCCTCACCCCCTTCCCCCTCTCCCGCTGAGCGGGAGAGGGGGATAATGGGGGAGAGGGCTCTTTGCTTTCCCCAGGGCTTGCGCTCTGGGCTACTCTCTTTCGCCCCTTCGGGGCTGAGGTGAGCGGGCTAACTTAATGAACGAGCTTGCCTTACACGACTCGAGCAAGCCTCACTCGTAGCGCAACGCCACCATGGGATCGACTTTAGTCGCCCGGCGCGCGGGCACAAAACAAGCCAGCAGTGAAATGCACACCAAGCCCAGGGCCATCAAAAAATAAGTCAGCGGATCGCTGGAGCTGATGCCGTAAAGGTAGTTGGAAATCACGCGCCCTGCGCCCAATGCCGCAACAGTTCCTACGATGATGCCGATCAGCGCAACCATTAAACCCTCACGCACGACCATCTTCAGCACTGCGGGCCGCTCCGCTCCGAGCGCCATGCGGATGGCTAATTCGTGCGTGCGTCGGCTCACGGAATAGGACATCACGCCGTACATGCCGATGGCCGCCAGCACCAGCGCCAACGCGGTGAAACTCCAAACCAGCGTCATGGGAAAGCGGATTTCTCCGAACCGCTGCGCGACGATTTCATCCATGGTCTGAAGGTCTTGAACCGGCTGATCGCGGTCCACGGACTGGGCGGCGTCCTTCACAGCGGCTGCGAGTGTGAGCGGGGCCGCGGCAGTGCGGACTTCGAAGAACATGTACGGTCCGGGATGCTGATCGTAGGGAATGAAGATCTCGGGCTCGTCCTCCCATACCTGGTAGCGCTTGATGTTCTTCACCACGCCGACCACCTCGAACGTTTCCTGGCGCGCGTTCTGCTTTCCGTACACATTCGAGAGCATGTCGAGATGCTGTCCCAAGGGATCGGTATTCTTGAAATAGCGGCGCGCCAGCGTGTCGTTGATGATGGCTACCGGAACCGAGTGTTCGCTATCGTGGAGCGTGAACTCGCGCCCCTGGAGCAGCTTTGCGCCTGTCGCCTGAAGATAGTCGGGGGTGATGCTGTACTCGTAGGCCGCGGGCTCCTGGCCGGGCGCGGGCCGAGCTTGGCCTTGGGGAAGGAATAGTAACTCATCCAGCATTGTCATTCCGCCAATGTGCAGAACTCCCGGCACTGAGGCCACCTGGTCGTGCACTTGGCGAATGTAGGTGATCTGCTGGTCCGGCTTAGCGTACTTGTAATCCGGCAAGGAAAGCTCGAAGGTGAGGTCGTGGCTGGGCTCAAAGCCCAGGTCAACGCCCACCAGTTTGACGAAGCTCCGCAGCAGCAGACCCGATCCCGCCAGCAGTACCATGGCGAGCGCGATCTCCGCCACCACCAGGGCGTTCAGCAGCCGTTTGTGGCTCGCCGCGCCGCCGACGCTCAATGCGCTCTCTTTCAGCACTTCTTGTACGTCACCCTTGGTGGCCCTGAAAGCCGGAGCCAGGCCGATCACAAACCCCGTCGCCAGCGTGATGACAGCGGCAAAAACCACCACGCGCCAATCAAGGCTGAGTTCCTGTATTCCGGGCAGGTATTTGAAATAAAGACTGCATCCCCAAGCGAGAAGCTTGGTTCCCGAATAGCCGAAGAAGATTCCCAAGCCGCCGCCCAAAACGGATAGCAGCAGGCACTCCGTGAGCAACTGAAACACCAGGCGGCCGCGGCTCGCGCCCACGGCGAGCCGCAGGGCCAGTTCGCGCCGGCGCCCGCTGGCCCGGGCCAGGAGCAGGTTGGCGACGTTGGCGCAGGCAATGAGAAGCACCAGACAAACCGCGCCGAGCATAGCCCACAAGGCAGTATCCATGCGCCGGTGATAGGCATTGTGGAGCGGCTCGACGGTGATGTTCCACCCCCGGTTGGCCTCCGGGTGCTCCTGCGCAAGTTGGCGCGCGATGTCGTTCATCTCCGCCTGCGCCTTCTGCGGCGTGATGCCCTTCTTCATGCGCGCCATGGTTTGAAGCTGGCGTGTGGTGCGGGCGGTCTCGGCCAGATCCGCGGGCGCGAGCGCTAGCGGAACGAAAACGTCCATGCGGGAATCCCAGACAAATCGAAAATTCTCCGGCATGACGCCAACCACAGTGTAGGTCTCGTCGTCGAGGTTCAGCGTCTTGCCGAGGATGTCTGGGCTCGAGCCGAAGTGATTTTTCCAGAGATCGTACCCCAGAATCGCCACATGCTCGTGTCCGGGCTCGGCCTCGTCCGGCGTGAAGTATCTGCCAAGCACGGGCTGGACGCCAAACATCGGCAGTAGACTCGCCGAGATTCGAGCCCCGTCAAGCCTCTGCGGCGGCTGAGTCTTGGTGAGGTTGAATTCATGGTAGAGGAAATACGAAGTCTGCTGGAAGACGTGATTGCGCGCCGCGATATCCACCATGTTGGGAGCGGAGACGCCGGTCTGGACGTATCCCATGCCCTTCTGAATGCGGCTCTGACCCAGGCCCACCAGTTGCTGCGGATCGGGGTAAGGGAGGGGGCGAATAATAATCGCATTCACCACGCTGAACATGGATGAAGTTGCCCCGATGCCGAGCGCGAGCGTCAGCACGGCCACGATGGTGAACCCGAGGTTCCTAGCGAGCATGCGCAGGCCGTAGCGAATGTCTTGGAGCAGAGTACCCATCGTTGCACCTCTTTGGCGGATCGGGAGATCTGGTGATCGGGTGAACGCATGATCTGGTGATCGGGTGATCGGGTGATCGGGTGAACAGACCGTCGGAGTGCATGGTTCTACTTTAGTCTCAGGATTATTGCAAAGCCACGCCGTTCGGTTCTTTGTTCACCCGATCACCCGATCACCCGATCCC
>CAWIUZ010000355.1:0-10492 GCA_963838915.1 uncultured Acidobacteriota bacterium | reverse complement strand
ACGCGGCCGGAACCCTGGTTTTTCATCGTACCTTCTCCTGTTCTGCGACATTTCCCCGCGCTCAGCGCCGCAGGGTAGAGCGACATCATCCACGCAGCGCGTGGTGGTCGCCAGTTCGGACCATCGAATCGGCTGAGGTCGAAACTCCCAGCAGAGCCGTGTTCTTTCTTATTCACTCCTCACGGAGTAGGTTAGGCGAAGACAGCTCTGGAAACAACGGTTTGCTAGTATGGTGTCCCATGTAATTCCTGACAATCGTGTTCTGTGGCGACCCCCTCACCCGGCTCGCTCCGCTCGCCACCCTCTCCCCCAAGGGGGCGAGGGGATTGTCAAGACTTAGACGGGACAGGACACTAGGAACTCCTGACCTCCTGGCGCCCGCTCATGGGAATGGCCACAGTTGTTTCAACTCTGTCCCCTCCACCCGGAACAGCCAACTCGTGTATTCCGGATGGTCCACGATCCCCTCGACCGGCGCGACGGGCTGCTCCGTGGTGGCGGCGAAATAAAGATCGTCATCCAATTGAAAGAAGTTCCATGTGCGCGTGCAATAGGGAAGGACAACCTGCACGTTGTTGACCTCGTGAATACTGATGAGGAGAGCGGGGTCGGAACACTGAAACTCCTTGGGAGGGATCCGGATAGGCTTAAGAGCCATGATGAAGAGAATTGTTTGCCGCAGGCCGATGGCCCGGCTGAGCTCAGCTTTTGATAAGTCGAAGTTACTGGGATCGTAGCGAAACTCCTCGAAGGCTCGGCGGACGGTCGGATGGGCAAGGACCTGCCGATCCAGCACCCCCGGGAACGGCTGAAAAGGAATCGCCTGGTAGTTTGCGACGCTCCGCTCAAGGGCTGCTATGCCGTGCGTCCAGCTCTTGCTGCAACCTACCAAACCCGCGACTTCCGTGACATTTCCCAATTCGGCCGGATCCTTTCGAGGAGGCCAATAGGCGGACGCCGCTCCTGTGCAGAATTGCGGCTGGAAGGAGCGGGTAAATGGATCGGTCAACAGGACAATGTGGGTTGCTTCGGGAACATGGCCGAGAAGGAGAACTCTCTCGGGTCGGAGGCGGTCGTCACGCCACCACTGCACCAGGCTCGTTCCGGTCCGAGGGCTCAGCGGCCGCACGGCTTGACGATACGCCTCCGCATCGCGCTCCTTTCTTGTCACAAAATCGTTCCGAAAAGAGATAAGGGAAAGCGATGTAAGAAAGAGTATTCCCAAACCCCATAACCATCGACGCCGGGAGCGCGTGAGAACCAGAATAAACAGAAACGGCGGAGTCAGAAAGATAAAAACGCACGAGGCGATGTTCATCCCCGGTGGAAATCGGCTTGAACGTCCAGTTAATCAGGTTGTAAATATAGTTGCCGCTCCCCGCCAGGATTGCCATGCTCCAGGTGACGGCCAGGATCGCCAGCCATTCGCGATACCGCAACAAATTAAACGCCATCAAGAGCCCGATCAGGAGCGGGAATGCCACGATGAAAAGCAAGGCTGCAGCGATGCACCACCCCAAGAATGGACCGGCAATCGATACGAAAGTGTTGATCATCTGAACTGTCCAACTTCCGTCCTGTAAGCCGGAAGTCCCGTTTTGAATTTCCGGTCAAGTGGCAACATACCCCTGAACGCTTCGCAATACAATGGCTCGTTCGGGCTTCAGCCGTTCCGCCGCCCCCTGACCGCCATCATCCCGCCGCTTCCGGGTTCTTCGTGGAAGCCAGCGACCTGGTTTCGGGCGCCGAACTGGACAGCACTAAAGTAATTCTGGAGGGTATGTTTGGAATTCTGAAACGCTGCGGCTCGATGGCTGGTGTCAGAATGCTTCCTATTTCCGGGGAGCCGGCAGCACGGTTTCGAGAGCGAGTTGCAGCACCTCGGCCAGATGGTAAGCGCGCCGTCCGGTGCTTTGCAGGATCTGTTCGCGGCAACTGAACCCATCCGTCACAATCAGGGTATCGGGTGTGGCGGCGCGGACGGCCGGCAGCAACACGCGCTCCCCGATCGCCTGGGCCACCTCGTATTTTTCGGCGTCAAATCCAAACGGGCCGGCCATCCCGCAGCAACCCGTGTCCGGAACGCTCAGTTCGATTCCCATTTTGCGCAGCAAAGGACCAGCGTCCGCCGACTTCATGAGCGCTTTCTGGTGACAGTGACCGTGCAGCACCGCTCGGCGTTCGAGCCGCGGTGGAGCATATCCCGGCGCCTGCCGGTCGAGGAATTCACTCAAAAGAAACGTTTGGCGGCGAAGTTGGTCGGCCCGGGGATCATCGGGAAACAAGTTGCAGAGTTCGTCGCGGAACACCGAAGCGCAACTGGGTTCGAGAACGATCACGGGGGTGCCCGCTTGGATCTCGGCCTCCAGGGCGCCCAGGACCCGGCGCAAGTAGCACTTGGCATCATCCAGCATTCCGAAATCGTACAAGGGGCGGCCACAGCACAGTTGTCGCGAGAGAATGCACGGCTCAAACCCGGCGTGTCTTAGCACTTCCACCGTGGCTTGGCCGGCCTCCGGATGGAAATAATTGGTAAAAGTATCCGTCCAAAGCAGAGCCCTCCTTCCTGAGGATGCTCCCGATGCAGGCGGCGGGCGCAGGGTTTGGTCTGTCACCGGGACCCTATGACTCTGGGCCCAGCTTCGGAAAGTTTTGGGAGCCAGCCGGGGAAACTGACGCGCCGCGGGAATGCTCAAGAGCTTCTTGAACGCCTGCCTTAAGCCGGGCGCATTGATAAGCGCATTCAAGATGTCCGGTGCGACCGATCCCAATCGCGCCCACTTGTCGATCCAGCCAAAAGCGTAGGCGCGGAGCGGCCGCAGCCGGTTTTCGTAGTAGTGGGAAAAGAACTCGGCTTTATACGTGGCAATATCCACGTTAACGGGGCATTCGCCCTTGCACGCTTTGCAGGAGAGGCACAATTCGAGTGACTCCTTCACGTGTTCGTCCTTCCAGCCGCCTTTCACGATCTCTCCCTGAAGTAACTCAAAAAGCATGCGCGCGCGGCCTCGCGTGCTGTGCTCTTCTTCGAGAGTCGCCCGGTAGCTGGGGCACATCGTGCCGGCGTCGCCCTTTCGACACGCACCGATGCCGATACAGCGCAGCATGGCCCTCGAAAACGAGCCCTCATCATTGGGGAACTTGAAGTGCGTGCTGGTTTCGAAGGGATGGTAGTCCGCGCCGAGCCGCAGGTTCTCGGCGGGCAGATACGCATCCACGACTTTGTGCGGATTCATCTTTCCGTCCGGATCCCACACGGTTTTGAACTTGCGAAAGGCCTGCAGCAATTCGGGACCGAACATTTTCGGCAGCAGACTCGCACGAGCCTGTCCATCTCCATGCTCTCCCGAGAGCGAGCCGCCATAACTTATAACCAGGTCGGCAGCGCGGTCGAGGAATACGGTGAACTTACGGACGCCCGGTTCACTGAGCAGATCGAAGCTAATTTGCATGTGGATGCAACCGTGTCCAAAATGGCCGTAAAAGCCGGCCTGGTAGCCGAATTCTTCGAGAAGCTTGCGGAGGTCGCGCAGATAGGCGCCCAGCTTTTCCGGCGCCACCGCAGCGTCATCCCAGCCTTCCCACAACAAGGGCGCTCCGGGCATGAATTGCGCGCCGCGTGGCCCCGCTTCACGTATCTGCCAAACGGCTTTAGCTTCGGCCTTGCTATAGAGCCGCAGGTTGGGTGCACCCGCCCCGCGGCGAAGGCCTTCCATCATCCGGCGAGCGCGGCTTTCTGCTTCCCCTGCGTCGCCCGAGCCGAACTCGGCCAGGAGAATCCCACCTCCTTTCGGCATCAGCTCGACGCCCGCCACGCCTTTCTTGGCCAGAGTATCCACCATCTTGCCTTCGAGTCCTTCGAGGGCGATGGGGCCGAACTCGAGAATTTGCGGAACATCGTCCGCGGCGATGTAGGGGTCGTCATAGCCGAGCCCCACGAGCCGGCGCTCTTGGGGACTGTCGATAAGCTTCAGGCGGGCGGTAAGGACCGTGACGCACGTGCCTTCTGTCCCCACCAGAGCGCGCGCCACATGAAATCCATTTTCGGGTAAGAGCTCATCGAGGTTGTAGCCGGAGACCCGGCGTGGAATTCGAGGGTATCGTTCACGCACCAGCGGCGCGTAGGTGTCTCGAATCTCTCTGAGGCCCCGGTAAATCTCAGCGCGACGGCCGCCCGCAGTGAGAATCGACTGGAGATCGCTCTCGCTCGTGCGACCCACCTTCATCCGGGTGCCGTCATATAGCAGGATGTCGAGTTCCTCGACGTTGTCGACAGTCTTTCCTCCCATGATCGAGTGCGTACCACAGGAGTTGTTCCCGATCATGCCGCCCAGGGTGCAACGGCTGTGCGTCGCAGGGTCGGGCGCGAAGGTGAGCCGATGCGTTTCGGCCCGGTTGCGCAAGACGTTCGAGCACCACCCCGGGCTCGACGCGGGCGGATCGCTCGTCCGGATCGAACTCCAGGACATTGTTCATGTACTTGCTGAAATCGAGCACGACGGCGACGTTGCAACACTGTCCGGCCAAGCTCGTCCCGGCTCCCCGTGGCAGGACGGGCGCTCCGAACTTTCGGGCGGCCTCAACCGTTGAAATAACGTCGTCGGCGTCTCGGGGTACGACCAGGCCAATGGGTATTTGACGGTAGTTCGAGGAGTCCGTTGAGTAAAGCGCCCGGCTCCCGGCATCGAAGCGGATTTCTCCACGAACGCTTTTGCGCAGCTCGCTTTCGAGAGCGCGAGCTTCTCGAAATGCGTCAACCGGCTTTCCATGTGAGCTCGGCGGTAGTTTGTCCATCGTGGAAATTAGCAAGACCTGGAGTATCGCGAGGAGCGTCGCAGGGCGAGGACCTCCGCGAGTCGAGGCAACTCCGATCAGGTCGAAATCGTTTTCTGTCGCGCGGCGGTCGCCGACGGCGCCGAGGATTCGAGCGCCGCCATCGCGCCGCCAGTTCAATGCTGCACGCCGGCGAGTCGAAGTCCCATTTCGAAGCTCTGGCGTTTGGATCCACGCCGCGTGCCGTCCTATGAGAATGGGCCCTAACATAATACTAAAATCCGCTCAGGGATGTTGGGTGCCCGTCAACTGGGGCAGCGCAGGCCCCAATCCGTCGATAACCGGCGCGCCGTAGGGGGACGGCTTGCCGTCCCCGCGTTTCTGCTGGTCCTGACGAGGGTAGGGCAAGCCCTACCCCTACACCGTCCGGGTCCGGCCGCGTGCGGCATAGAGGCGCGAGGCCATGGGCCCTACCGCCCTCGAACCCCGTATCTCGGGAGTTTGCGTGGGAATGGCACTTCACCGGTTTCACCTACACGTCAACTGACCGCCCGGATTGTCTCTTAGTTCACGCCCGCCCGCTACTCCTTTGAGGCACTCAAGCGACATCACGGAAGATGACTTGCAGGCTGAAAATGCGCCTTCAAACATCGTAGACAACGCCGTCGATACGCACCTTGGAGCACCAGAAGCAATGATGAATGGTTTTCCCCGGGTACAATTCACCGAGGCTCAACGCACGCCAATAGTGAATGCCCAACATACAAAACAACGACGTCAGAGCGACTGATTCGTGCTTCCGATGTGGCCATAATCTCGCTGCCTGCCGAGCCAAATCGTGGTCAGGCCCTTTTTCGTTTCTCTGCTTTTGTGGCGACGGCATGGCCTATAGCTTACCCGAAATTCCGATCAGATGACGCGCCACCCGGGAATAATCCACGTAATTGATAAACGTGAGCGCTTTATCGGACGCGCGCACTGCAGAAGTTGGTAGCGCGGACCACGCTGTGGTCCGCGGCTCTTTCAACCGAAGTACTACCCGCTTTTGGTTTTTTTGACTACATGGATACTTGACAAATGGGATGAAATAGGCTAGAGTTGTTCTGTGGGGTTGGGCGGGCGGTTCGTTCCTGCCGGATCGGTTATGCCAGGAAGTCCTCTCTTGTCTTTTCTTCGCAATTCCTACCTGTGGTTCCTGCTTCCAAATGCAGTCAAGAAGTCGAGGAGTCCAAAAGCAAGGGCAGGTAGGCAGATGGGCAGGTGGGCAGCTCGTTGTCGAGGAATTGGACACCGATTGCCGACCGCAAGCGACGGACCGCAGGCCGGAGGGTGGCGGAGGGCTCCCCAACGTCCCGACTCCTCAACTTTGAAACTGCAAAATCGAGATAACAAAGCGAGAATGTCTATGAAAACAAAGGACCGGCTATGGAAAACCGCGGATGAAGGCGTAGCGCTGACCTTTAGGTCAGCATGGCCGGGGAACTCGACCAGAGTGTCGACCTGAAGGTCGACGCGACGAGAAATGAGGGAACAAAGCGAGAATGTCTATGAAAACAAAGGATGAAGGTGGAACTCTTCCGGTTACGGCTGAAATGGAATGCTGGGTGGGGCGGCGGCCACGATTATGGCAACGGCTTATTTCCACCGATCACCATGTTTCAGTACGTAATGCGTGAATACATAGCGCCATGGGATCAAGGGAATAAAAATAACCACCATCAGGACAGCCTTGATATCTTCTGCCACCGCGGCACTGATCTGATGGGCGGACCATAGCGGCAGTGCAAAGGCTGTGAGGTAGATCGCTTTCCAGACCATCTCGAACAGCAATACAGGCAACATCTGCACGGGGTATCGGAGTCCTAATGCGGCGGTCGCGCCGAGGCCCGCCAGCAGGGCAACTCGGACGCCTTGGGCTGCCGCGAACTCATTGGTGTGGTGGATGACGGCAGGCCAGATATACACGCCGAGCCCAGCGGCCATCACAAAGTATGCGGCCCGCAGTGTGTAGAGGCGAAACAGGGAAACCTCGCCTGGGGCGGCTCGTGATGTTACCTCATCGGATGGAACGGACGACCGGACAACCGAGTTCATAGTGACGCCTCCTAACGCATGGCGGCGCGACACCAGCATAAGGATGACTGCCTGATACCAGTCCTTCCTATAGGTCGGTCGAAGGCAAAAACCGGAAATTACAAGGACTACCCCATGGTGGCCACGACTGCGCCGGCCGACGAAGCATCCTCATGATGTAAGATCATAAGGTACCAGCCGACCGACACCAGCAAGGGTAGTTCTTCAAGCCGGCTGGCCGATGGATCAATCTCAACGAGCGCCTGAAACTTGAATAGGTCCGACCACTTGCTCTCTTCCGCCCCCGGTTTGAAAGCGACCAGTGCCTTCCCCGCAGTGTCCACAAAGTTGAACTTGGTCGGCCAGAAGTTTGCGGGCTTCCATGCGTATATGCGGCCGCCCGCAAACTGCAACTCGCCTTCTGTCCCCCAGCCCTTCGGCTCATAAACGGCGAGATCCGTCTCCTGCCCCCGCCGGCGCACCGTAACGCGGGGACGGAAGTAACCGACTCGCTTGAACGTCCAGTCTCCGGCCGCGAGGGAAGCCTCGGCCAGCGAACCGAATGACTTCACAAAGCTGAGACTGCCAAAGAGCCGATTGCCGTCACGCAATTCAAAAGTGCGTTGCAACGCCTTCGGCTGAGACCAACAAAGACGATTCCCAGGCGTAACGTCCAGCGGTTCCACCATAACAACTCGTATTATAGATTTGAACTCCCTGCAAAAGAAGCGTTGCCTGATTGGAATACGGTTGCCGGTCAGCATCGACCTTGCGTAAGGGCTTGGCGTTTACCTATAAACTAAATCCGGCGCATTCGGGGCCTCTCGAATGCCAGAGAAGCCTCTGTTGACGCGCATTTGACCTATTTTCTTTGTTCTTGAGGAATTCCTAACGTTTCGGTAGGATTTCCTCAGCATGCGATATTCTCCTCGAAATGTAAGAATCGCCTGTGAACATGCTGGTCTGACGCACTTTGGTGGCGCCTTCTTCTTTCACGAATTTATACGAGTGCTGCAACTCCGCAATTTCCTGGCCCGCCATCTCCTCTATCCTCGACGGAATAACCGCTACCATCTTTCCCAAATGATCCTGGCCTTGCTCTATCCCCTGGTGTGAGGGCTGGATCGCATCGAGACCGCCTCGTTGCTACGTTCCAATGGTACCTTCCAGTACCTGATCGGCTTGCCCAACTTTCCCGACCCGCAAACCTTGCGTCGCTTCTTACTTCAGGCGCCTCCCCGATTCTGGGAGCACCTGCATCGCGTCAATGACCGACTGCTGTATCATTTCCTTCATCAGCCCGCGCAGCGCTCCCGGTGAGCTGAGTTGCGCTCCCCGCAAATCTATCGACTGCTGCAAAAACGTGGGGGCCTAATTGCCATTTTCCGGCCATATTTAACGATCACGAGCCAGATTCACGCCGGATTTAGCTGAGCGGAGCGAAGCATCTGCAGTGTCTTTTTGAGAACAAGCAAATGCAGATCCTTCGCTCTGCTCAGGATGACAGCCAGGGCGGATTTTTCCGAAGCCTGCTAGGGCGCGGCAGACGCCAGCGCTGCTGGCCGATCAAAGGTTATTTCAATGTTTGTATAGCGCGGGAGGGTTACGTCCCGTCCATGGCGCGTGAGCATATAGACTCCGGAAAAGACCGCCGCGACAATCCGCGCGCTGCCCGCCGTCGATGCGTCCGTCGCGGTCGAGATCAGAGCCTCGGCGATAAGCTGAAACGAATCGTCCGTGACTTTGGAAATCCCCCCGCTCACTCCCAGATCAACCAACAGGCTTGCCTTCCCCGGCCTTGCGCCCTTCAATTCACCCTCGCTGTTCATCCGAAGTCCGGAAGTGCGGTCGACCACAACACTCGACGTCGAAGCCGAGATCATAGATTTCCGTCCGGAAGGAAGCATCAATTCTGTGAAGGACAAAGCTAGGGATCCCGACCGGCAGAGGCGACGGGGCGCAACGCTCCGGACGACTTTTCCGCGTATCAACAAGCCTTCCGGCAAGACCACCCCCGAGCTCAAGGACACTGGCTCCGCCAAACGCGACATAAACGTGTCGCCCGTGCGGCTCTTCGAGGCGCGCAGATCTCTGAGAAGCCTTACATGGGCAACGGTCCCGGCGGTGACTCCATCCCGTGTTGGGGCCGGAATCGGCGCGAAGTCGCCGGACATCGCCTCTTCATCGGTGGGCCGCCGGAGTTCAAGCACGAGCGTTGGATTAGCACTCGGCTTGTGCGTACTCCCGGGCAACCGGCTCGCCGTCGATTTCCGAGATTCTGTCTTTGCGGTCAATTCCACCTGCTGCGTGGCGGACACCAAGGTCAGCGAAAACGGCCGGTTCGACCCGTCGCGGAGATGCACCGTAGCCGCAAGCGCGGACGGGCAGCGAGTTCGCCTTGGGGCGAACAATCGCACCACCCAAGGCCAACGGTCACTGGGTGCTCGCCGCCGGCGCTCGGTGCTGGAAACGGTTAAGTCAATCGGGCTGCCCGGTGGTATCAGCGCACGCTCGCCCGAATACACTCCGTTCTTGACCTGTCCCTGCAATTTGTCGCCCGGCTTGAGACGTGAAAGTTTCGGTGTCCCGTTCGGTTGTACTTCCACAATGAGCGGTCCTTGATCACTCGCCGCGTCCTGGGCGGCGCCCGCGAGCGGGATGCCGACGCTCATGGCCAGAATCGCTGGCGAAATGAAAAACGCGGTCTTCATCATCGGGAAACCTCGTTGCCCACAAGCGTGCCGCTCCGCTCGCTCTGGATTTCGAACTGTCGCCTGTGTGAGCTGCCGAAGAATGACTGAACAGGAATCTTATCATTTCTCGGTTACACCAAGGTTAGGATCGAGTGAAATCCACGCGAAGGACGACGGCTGCGGCAAAGCGAATGTCCGCGTGGGCTTTAGCCCCTGAGGCCGCGTGGCTTCAGGCCTAAAGGCCCAACCCGTCACGTTCGCGAAGACGGCGGGGCTGAAGCCCCGCCCTTCCACAGCACCCCGTTATGACGGCCATTTCCGTCATTAAATACCAGCTAGGAAATTCGGTACGACGCTTCCGGCCATCGCGGCTGGGGGAGGCTCGAGACGGCGCAGGCGCGTCGGGGCAAGCGACGAATTTGGCGACTGCGACGCGAGGGGGCTGTCCGGCTGCAGAAGTTCGGGGAGAAAAACCTGCGAGTTTGTTCCTATTGGCTGCCCCGCAAAATCTTCTTCCAGCGCGCCCAAGCATCGATGCGGGCCTGGCGATTGGCATCGCTCGCGTCCGGAGCCTCTCCGGCGCGCATGAAACCGTGGCCGGCGCCTGCGTAGGTGACTGGCTCGAAAGTTTTTCCGGCCGCTTTCATCTGCTCACGAGTATCGCTGATCGTCGCCCCAATGCGCGAGTCGTTTTCCGCGTAGAAACCGTAGACGGGTGCAGTGATCGCCGCCATGGCATCCTTCCCCGGCGGCATCCCGTAGAAAACGAATGCGGCGGTAATATCCCTGCGATGCGTGGCAAAGCGGAAGCTCTGGCCCCCGCCCCAGCAGAAGCCCGTTACGAACAGCTTGCCATTGGAGGCGGGAATCTTCAGGGCATAATCGGCGACGGCGTCGAGGTCCGCGGTAACCTGGTCAGGATTAAGATGACTCACCGCCTCAACCGCAGGAGT
>CAWIUZ010000354.1:0-28302 GCA_963838915.1 uncultured Acidobacteriota bacterium | reverse complement strand
CACCGCCGCGCCCTTCCGCTATTAGCCCGGCGGCAGAACCAGGTCCTGACCCGTCGCCGAGATAAGCACTGCGAGGATTTTTGCCTTGCGGGTCTTGCTCGCGTTGCGGGCCACGCGATGCGTGTGCATCGGGAGCTCGTACCACGACTGTCCGGCATGGTAAGTGACGGGCTTGTCCGGATCGACCTCGCTCACCACCGAACCCTCCAGCACGAAAACGGCGGTCGAGCCGGGATGGCGATGCGGCGAGGACCCGGCGCCCGGCGCGAACTCGACGACGAGCATGCTGATCTGTTTGCCCGGCGCGTCGAGCAGGTCGTGTTGCAGCACCGGATGCACGGTCACGCCCTTATCCGATGCCGTTGGATTCGGGGCCTTGCTTACACCCATATCCGTCCCGCCCGCCAGAGCCATCGCGGCGAACAATTGCGATGCCACCGCGGCCGAACCGGCCGTTTTTATCATCTCACGACGCGTTATCATCCTGCGCATGCTCCTCAGGGTGGAATGGGCAATCAAAAACCTTCGGTCGCATCGGTGTCAACCGCGCGCGGGCGCCTTGAGCACCATCTGGGTCTGGGTCACGAGGGCGAGCAACCTGCCCTGTGCGTTGGTGATCCGCGTCTGCCAGACCATCGTGCGACGCCCGCGATGGAGCGGCGCGCACTCGCCGGTGACGGTCGTGCCGGCGGGAGCCTGGAGCCGAAAAAATTGGTCTTCGACTCGATCGTAGTGGTGCTCGTGCCCTCGGGAAGATTGAGCATCGTCGCATACGCGTCGCAGCGAGCGCGCCAGGAGCAGTTGTGCGGTATTCGCGCAGGCGATCAGCAGCAGCACCCCGACTCCGCCGAGAAGCAGCCAAAGCAGGGATCGCTGGTCTCCCACGATGGCCTTGCGAAGCGGCACGGCGTTGAAGCCGAACATGAGGGGGTCGTGAGGATGGCCCGGGTAGG
Source organism: uncultured Acidobacteriota bacterium (assembly GCA_963838915.1). GTDB lineage: Bacteria > Acidobacteriota > Terriglobia > UBA7540 > UBA7540 > CAVROP01. The sequence goes on along the minus strand of CAWIUZ010000354.1, from coordinate 27,349 downwards.
GCGAGGTATTCTCCCGCGCCAGTACCAGCGCCGTGTCCCAGAGGTCCGACTCTGCCTGCTCTAGTGTCGCGCCCTCGCGCAGTCGGGCCAGCACCCGGACCGGCACGCCCTGGCCGTTGGCAGCGCGCTCGAAGGGAAGGGAAGCCTCAATCGGGTAGGGGGCGTAGAGGTCAACCCCTTCGGTGGCGCCCAGCGTGGGATAATCAAAATGGAAACCAGGCGGGAGCACGCCCACCACTACAGCCGGTTGGCCATCAATGCGCAGAGTTCGGCCCAGCACGCGCGGGTCCGACCCGAGGCGCGAGCGCCAGAAACGATCGGTGAGGATGACCACCGGCGGACGCCCCGGCTGGTTCTCGTCTGCGACGAAGGTCCGCCCATGCGCAGTGTTCACTCCCAAAAGCGGAAAGAACGACGCCGTCACGCGTGCGGCGAAGATTCGCGAGGGCTCGCCTGTGCCGCCCAATTGCATGTCCCGATACTCGGCGAAGGCCATTCCTTCCAGTGTGCGTGTGTGGGTGCGAATTTCGCGAAACTCGGATACGGTTGGGATCCAGCCGTCGTTCTCGATGATCGTAACCAACCGGCCCGCGTCGCGAAACGGCAGGCGATCAAGAAAGGCGGCCTTCAGCAGTGTGAAGACCGCGGAGTTGCCGCCAATTCCCAGCGCCAGCACCAGCACAATCAATGCGGAGACGCCTGGATCGCGCCGCATCAGCACCAGCCCATGCCGCAGGTCTTGAAGCGACGATGCCAGCCACTCGACCACACGCCTTTCGCGCATCTTATCTCTGGTTGCAAAAAGATTCCCCATGCGATGCGTCACCTCCGCTTCTGACTTGACTTTCCACGAGGTCAGCCCGAAAGTACAATTATATTGTGAAAGGAGCGGCCATGCTTGCATCCGACACAGAAGCGCTGGAAGCCGTCGAGCGAGTTTCGAGGCGTGCGGCGGCTGTTGGTCATGCGGAGTTGCAGAGCGGTCTGAGGGGCCTCGCAACTGTAGCGTCGTTGGCGCCGTTCGTCGCGCTGTTGGGTACAGTCTTGGGAATGGCCAATTCGTTCCCCGGCTGTGGCGCAGCTAGGTCTACTTGTATGGCCGCCGTGTTTGACCGCCTTGCGATGGCGCTGGTCCCAACCGTGCTAGGGTTCGTTGTGGCGATGCCGGCGTGGCTGGGCTATAGATACTTTAAGAGCAATCTGGAAGTTCTTGACCTCGAGATGAATAACGCATCCGGGCTTCTGGTGAACTACCTGAGCGTTTACCTCAGCGTTCGGAGGGCGTAGCGGGGCACGCCGGCGTCACGGAACCAACCCCTCACCCGTCCCGCGCTTGCTGATGAAAGCGCCTTCGCGGTCCACCCTCTCCCCGAGGGAGAGGGCTTCTGTCCAACCCCACAACTGACCACTGACAACTGACGACTGACAACTGCCTCACTCGTGCCGCAGAGCTGCCAAGGGATCGACCTTCGTGGCTCGCCGGGCGGGAATGTAGCAGGCGAGCATGGCCACGGCCAGCATCAGTCCGCAAACGCTGACAAGCGTGAGGGGATCGGAGGAAGTCACGCCGACCAGCAAGCTGAGCAGCAGGCGGTTGATACCGAGCGCCGCGAGCAATCCGACGCCGATCCCGGCCCCGACCAGGATCGCAGCTTGCCGAATGATCAGCCCCAGGACGCCGGCCGGCCGCGCTCCGAGCGCCATGCGAATGCCGATCTCGTGTTGGCGCTGGCTGGCGCCGTAGGAAACCACGCCGTAGACCCCGACCACCGCCAGGATCAGGCCGAGAATGCCGAGCGATGCGGCAAAGCCGGCGCCGACCTTGAAGAGGAAGTAGCCGTTGGCGCCGTCCACCGTCTGCTCCATGGTCATCACGTCGTAGATGGGCAGATTGGGTTCCAGTTCCCGCACCAGAGCCTCGACCGGAGCCCGCAATAACTGGGGCGGCACCGAGGTGCGCAGGTGCAGAACGTGCGTCGCTTTGTAGTTTTGCGTCTGAGGAACGTAGAAGAAATTGCCGGGCGCGTCAAGCAGACCCTGCACCCTTGCATTCCGCACGACGCCGACCACCGTCACCAGCGAATCTTCAGCGTCTTTTCGAGCCGACCCGAACGGCCCCTGCGCGCCTTTGTAGTTGAAGCGCCGCCCGACCGCATCCTGGTGCGGCCAAAGCTGATTGGCCATCGCTTGGTTCACGACCGCAACAAGCGGGGTGGTGCTGGTATCGCTTTCCGTGAAGGCGCGTCCTTCCAGAATCTTCATACGCAGAGTGGTGAAATAGTCCGGCGTGACGCAGTTGTAGCCGGCGCCCGGCGCGCGCTTATCCGTCGACTCGCGTTCCTGCCCCTCAGGGTAGACAGCCGTGCCGTCGCCGTAATAGCCCAAGGGAACCGAGAAAGCGAGGCTGGCCGACTGGACGCCGGGAAGCGCTCTCACCCGCGGCAGCAACTCGCGGAAGAATGCCTCGCTCTGCTGCTGGTTATAGCCCTGGAGGCTCGGATCGAGGCTCATATTGAGCACCTGATGGGCGTCGTAGCCGAGGTCGACGGCTTCGGCGTTTCTGAGACTGCGCGTGAAGAGGCCCGCGGCGACAAGCACGATCAACGATCCGGCCACCTGCGCCACCACCAGTCCGTTGCGCAGCCAGTGGCGGCGCGTGTCGCCCACGAGTCCACGCCCTCCCTCGCGCAAGGTTTCATTGAGGTTGGTGCGGGAGGCGCGCAACGCAGGCGCTAAACCCGAAACGATTCCCGCCAGCAACGCAATCCCAGCGACGTACGCAAAGACGCGCCAGTCAAATGTGAAGCCAAGCCGCAGCGAGAAGTCGCCCAGCGGGCGCAGCTTCTCGAGTCCCCGGATCACCCAATTGCCCACCAGCGCGCCGCCCACAGCACCCGCCACTGCAAGAACAAGGCTCTCCGTGATCATCTGCCTGATCAAACGAGCCCGCCCGGCGCCCATCGCCGCTCGCACCGCGATTTCCTTCTCGCGCGAGGCCGCCCGCGCCAGTTGCAGATTGGCCACGTTGAAACACGCTACGAGCAGAACCAGCCCGACCATGATCAGAAAGATCGTGGTCACCAGCGGCATGTAACTTTCGACGGCGGGTTCGGGCCGGGCAAGCCGCTCCGGAACAACCCGTACCATCTGCCCTTTGTTGGTTTTGGGATATGCTTTCGCCAGGCGCTCGGCGATGACGTTGAGAGAGGCTTCCGCTTGCTTTATGGTTATGCCGGGCTTCAAAGTGGCCAGGACCCGCAGTTCGGTTTCACCACGGTCTTGATAGAACCCGGAATGCGTGGGCGTATCGTGAATTCCGATGGGGGCGTATGCGTCCAGTTCGATGAGGTTGTACGGGCCGTTGAATTCCTTCGGCACTATACCAATCACGGTCACAGCCTGCCCGTCCAAGGTCACGCTGCGCCCGATGATGCCGGGGTCGCTGCCGAAATGCCTCATCCAATAGCTGTGACCAAGCACTACCACGGGCCCGGTTTTGGGCGCGTCGCCTTCGCCGGGAGCGATCAAGCGTCCAAGCGCCGGTCGAATGCCGAGCATGGAGAAGAAATTGCTCGGGACGTACGCCATGATGATGCGGTTGGCATGTCCCTGGTAACTGATTCCTGAAACGCTGAGGTCGAAGAACGTCATGTCGGTAAAGACATTCGACTGATTGCGGAAATCCTGGTAATCCGGGTACGAGAGTTGGCCGGGATCGGCGTCGGCGTGATATTGCACCGCAACCACCGCCAACCGCTCAGCGTCCTTTACCGGCAGCGGGCGAAACATGAAGACATTGCCCAGGCTGAAAATCGCCGTGTTGGCGCCGATACCGAGCGCCAGAGTCAGCACCGCAACCGCGGTGAAGCCGAGATCCTTGCGAAGCATCCGCAGGCCATAGCGGAAGTCCTGCCCGAGCGTCTCGAGCGAAGTCCATGTCCACATTTCCCTGCTCCTCTCTTGTGTTAGGGGCACGTTGCCGAACCGCCGCAACGCCGCATAATAAGCTTCCTCCGGCGCCATGCCGGCTTCCAGGTTCTCGCGCTCTTCCATTTCGAGATGCGCGCGAATTTCCTCCTCGAGGTCATCCGCCGGCTTCGACCGGCGAAATAAAGCGCCGAGTTTGGAAAGTCCGCGCCGTAAGCTCATGCGAATTGGTAGCGCGGACCGCCGGTTTCGCGGTCCGCGGTTCTTTCATCTGCTGCGCACAAGTCGCAGACCCCGAAACCGGGGGTCCGCACTACTCCGCTACGCGTAGGGGCGGTTCGCGAATCGCCGCCACGAAGGTAGGCGATGGATTCCCGCTTTCACGGGAATGACCGTCGGCTCCATTGGGAGTTTACCGGTCGCAGGCCGGCTCCCACCGCTAACCAAAGCCTTGCGCATTGCTTGCATTTCGCCTTATCCTTATTAGGAAATGAGCGTCGCACAAAAACTGAGTCTGGATGAGATAATCCGTATGAATCCGGAAATCATGCACGGCACGCCGTGCTTTTCCGGAACGCGTGTGCCGATCCAGACCTTTCTTGACTATGTCGCAGAAGGCGACACCCTCGATACCTTTCTTGCTGACTTCCCCAGTGTGAAGCGCGAGCAGGCGACGGGCCTTCTCGCTCTGGCCCGAGAGCGTTTGGTCGAATCGCTCGCCTCGCGGTAACCCCGTGCGCATCGTTCTTGATGAGTGCGTAAACCCTCGCGTTGAACGTCTCCTGAAAGACGATCACGCTGTCTCCACCGTCCTGGGGTTGGGTTGGGGCGGCCTTCCCGACAATATTCTGGTTGAGCATTTGCAGGATCACTGCGGCGTGTTTTTGACAATTGACCAAGGGTTTGAACATGAGCACAACCTCTCATCGCTCAGATTTGGAATTATGATCGTCCACGTGGCTAGGAATCGCTTTGCTCATTATCAGTCGCTCCATCGAGAAATCCGGCAAGCCGTCTCCGCCGTCAGGCCAGGTGAAGTGATCCACGTCGGCGGGTAAGTCCCGAATCACCATTTAGTGCCACTGCTGAAATTCGAGTCGGCACGCGGAATGGAGAACCGTCAATCATTCATGCCGCAGCGCCACCAGCGGATCGACCTTCATTGCCCGTCGCGCGGGAATGTAACTCGCAAGGCCTGTGACCGCGGCGAGCAAGAGGATTGTCCCTGCGATCGTCAGCGGGTCAGCCGGTTTTAACCCGTAGAGGCGGCTCGAGATCACTCGTGCAACGGCAATGGCGATGGGCAGCCCCAGGACCATGCCAGCCAGAATCAGTAACGCCGACTCCCGCAGAATTGTTCCCACAATTTGTGCGCGCCCCGCGCCTAGCGCCATGCGAATGCCAATTTCGCTGGTCCTGCGCGCCACGGAGTAGGCCATGACTCCGTACAAGCCCACGCAGGCGAGCACGACTGCTAAGGCCGCGAACAGGCTCGAAAGCATAGCCATCAGGCGTTCGTGTCCCAGAGAATCCTCCACATGCTCCTCCAGCGTCGTGAATCCTCCGATGCGCAGGCCCGCGTCGATGGCGTGGATCTCGCCGCGGATTTGGGAGATCAATGACGATGGCCTCACCGAGGTCCGAACTTCAAACGTGATGCCCTCAAGCGGCCTTTGAAAGCAATCGAGATAAGCCGTACGAGGGATCTTCTCGCGCAACGTTTCATACTTGGAATCTTTCGCGACCCCCACGATTTCGAATTGCATTTTGTTCTTGTCGTCACCAAACCAGCCGAACTTTTTTCCGATTGGGTTGCCGTTCCCAAAGAAATAGCGGGCCATAGCTTGGTTGATGATCGCCACTTTCGGGGTGGCGTCTGTATCGCGCAGGCTAAAGTCACGGCCAAGCAGAAGCGGCGTGTGGAGAGTCTCGAAATACCTCGGCCCCACCGCATTTACAAAGACCGTAAGGTTCTCGTCCGGCCGTGGCGTGTAGCCCTCGACCGAAACGGAATTGTCAATTCCTCCCCCGCCGGTTATTGGCGTCATCATAGAAACACTTGCAGAGTTCACGCCCGGAACGGAATCAAGATGCTCGAGCATTTGCTTGTAGAGTGCGTTCACGGTGGGACCCTTGTAACCGCTTTTGGTCGGGTCAAGGCCGAAGAGCAGCACACCCTTGCGGTCGAAGCCGGGGTCGAGGCTTCTGAGGTTCTGGAGCGTGCGCGCAAAAAGGCCAGCGCCAAACAGCAGCAAGAGCGAGAGCGCTACCTGCAAAACCACCAGGCCCTTTCCCAATCCCAGGCGGGAACTTCGGCCGCCCGACCCGCCAGCGCCTTCCTTGAGAGCTGGCGCCAAGTTGACCCGAGTGCCGCGCAGGGCGGGTGCGAGTCCGAAGAGCACAGTCGCGAATAGCGCCACGGCTCCCGTGAAGCCGAGGACACGCGGGTCAGGGCGCATCTCGAGGAAGAGCGGATCGCGCCCGACGGACATCAGGGCGACAATACCAGCGCTGGCCCAGTAAGCGCACGCGAGGCCCAGCGCGCCCGCCCCAACCGCGAGCACCATGCTCTCTGTCAGAAGCTGGCGGATCAGTCGAAAACGGCCGGCTCCTATGGCCACGCGCACTGCAATCTCCTTTTGCCGCACGGAAGCACGGCCCAGCAAGAGATGGGCAACGTTGGCACACGCAATCAGCAAAACCAGTCCTACCATCGCCATCAGAATGTAGAGTGTCCCTGAGAATTGCTCAGGCAGGCCAAAGATAATACCCCGCGCCGCCGAGTTGACCTCCAGCCGTGTTGAAAGCAGGTCGTTACGTTCTGCCGGTGACCAACCCTGCGTGGACATGCCGGCTTGAACTTGACGGTGAATGACCGCAAGTTCCGCTCCCGCCCGCTCCCGGCTCACGCCGGGCTTAAGCCGTGCCACGATTCGCAACCAGTGGTAGTCCGGCTGATTGAGCCACGACATCTCGTCGTGAAATGCGGGCTCCATCGTCATCGGTACATAAATGTCCGGCGAGTACCCGATTTCAATGCCTGAGAAGCCCGCCGGCGCTACGCCCACAATAGTGAAGACGGTCCGGTTAAGCGTGATGCTTCGCCCCACTACCGTGGAGCTCAAGCCGAAACGACGCTTCCAATACGCGTAGCTGATGACGGCGACGGCGCTTGTCGGTCGCGTCTTCTCGTCCTCGCCGGTGAACGTCCTGCCCGCGCTGGCGCTCACTCCGAGAAAAGGAAAGAAGTTCCCGGAAACGATTCGGCCCTCCACCGTTTCCGGTTGGCCGTCGACGGCCGCGTCCAAATTGCTGAGCCAACCAATGGCTGCCATCTCCGAACATTCGTGGTTTTCGTCGCGAAAGCGTTTCAATGCCGGGTAGGAGAAGCTTCCGACGCCATACGGACCCACGGTGACAAGCTGGATAAGCTCTTTTGGATTCTTCACCGGAAGCGGCGTGAGCAGCACCGCATTGATGACGCTGAAGATTGCCGTGTTTGCGCCCACACCTAGTGCGAGGGTCAGTATGGCTACCGTCGCGAAGCCGGGACTGCGGCGGAGTTGGCGAACTCCGTAGCCGAGGTCTTGCCACAAGGTTTCAACCGTGCTCCATCTCCACATTTCGCGGCTCCTCTCTTGCGTCAAAGTCACATTGCCGAAGCGGCGGACCGCCGCATAGTGAGCTTCCTCCGGCGACATGCCGGATTCGAGATTTTCACGCTCTTCCATTTCCAGGTGCGCACGGATTTCTTCTTCGAGATCATCCGCCGGCTTCGACCGGTGAAACAGAGCGCTGAGTTTGGAAAGTTTGCGCCGTAAGCTCAACTTAAGCTTTTCTCCCGTAAAGACTTCGCGCGATCATAAAATCAAAGGTGAAGAACGCCAGCGCCCTGGCGTACAATACTGTTTGAAGAACTGCATCCGGAGGAAGGATCGTGAATCACGTCCTCGAAAAAAAGGCGCTGGAGCTTCGAGAAATCTGCCGTCGACGCCAAGTGCAGCGATTGTTGCTGTTCGGATCGGCTGCCCGCGGCTCCTTCGATCCGGCCTCTAGCGACCTCGACTTTCTTGTCCAGTTTCCAAAGCTGAGCCCCGCCCAACACGCGGAATGTTATTTCAGCCTGCAAGAGGACTTGGAGGAGCTCTTCGGGCGCCCTGTGGATCTGGTTGAGCCCGAGCTCATACGCAATCCTTACTTTCGCCAAGCCGTCGAGCAAAGCCAAGAGCTCATCTATGCCGCGCCTTGAAGTCCGCAAATACCTTTTTGACATCCAGCAAGCATGCGACTTGTTACTCAAGTTCACGCGGGGCAAGTCCTTTGCGGATTACTCGGAGGACCCTCTCCTCCGCTCCGCCGTCGAGCGTCAATTCGAAATCGCCGGCGAGGCCCTCAGCCAGCTGCTGCGCTTTGAGCCCACAATCGCATCTCGTATCAGCCACACCAGGCGCATCATCGCCTTCAGGAACCGGCTAATTCACGGCTACGATTCCCTGGCGGACGACATTGTATGGGGCGTTCTCGAAACAAACCTGCCGACCCTTCTCCACGAAGTGGAAACCTTGCTGGATGAGTACCGCCCCTGAACAACTCGGCCCTGAGTCTCTGTGAGTGAGGAGGGAGGGCGGAATTGCTGCCAGCGATTGACCGCTCTCCACTAGATACTCCTTCATCCACCTTCGTTTTTCCGCAATCGGTAATCGTCAATCGAAAATCGTCCAGTCGCGGTAGGGACGCCGGTTGCCCAGCGCCCCCCGCGCGGATCCGTACAGGCAGTGCTACCGCATACGGCTCTTACCGCGGATACTTGGCGTCAAACCGCAAATGGGGATAGGGATGAAGAAGCTTGGGCAGCGGAAGCCACTGGGCGGCAAAACGCTCCAGCAACTCCCATGTCATCCCGCTCCGCTGACTGCGGCGTCGGATCACCCGCAGCCAGCGCTTGCGTACCTCGTACCGAAAGCGCCGAAGACTGGCGAGATTGCCGGGAACCGCGTGATAGTTGAAGTAACCTTGGACCACACTCCTCAACCATCTCCCGACTTTCGCCAGCGGCTGATGCATGCGTATTCGCAGGGTGGTCTTCACCTGTTTCAACTTGGCGAGCAGCCGTTCCCGCTGGGTTTGGCGCAGCACGAAGAACTTGCCGTTCTTCCAGGTGCGTCCGCAAATATGCGTAAACCCCAGGAAGTTGAACGTCTCCGGCTTGCCCTCACCCCGTAGCTTCCGGTCCTGGGCAGCAAACCGCCCGAACTCCATCAGGCGGGTCTTGTCCGGGTGGAGTTCCAGTCCGAACTTCTGCAGCCGCTCCCTCCATTCCTGGAGGAACCGCTCTGCGTCCGCACGACACTGGAACCCTAACACACTGTCGTCCGCATAACGGACCACGATGACCTCTCCCGCAGCCCGCCGCTTCCTCCAGTGCTGAACCCAAAGGTCGAAAACGTAGTGCAGGTAGACGTTCGCGAGCAACGGCGAAATCACCGCGCCCTGCGGAGTCCCCTTCTCCGTCTCCGACCACTTTCCATCCTCGAGGACGCCGGCCTTTAGCCATACCTTGATCAGGCGCAGGACCCGTCGATCCCCGATGCGATGCTGGACCAACGTAACCATCCAGGCGTGGGAAAAGGACCCAAAGCAGTCCCGAATGTCTGCATCCAGCACCCAATTCACCTTCTTCCTCAGGATCCCGACGCTGAGCGCATCTAACGCGTCGTGCGCACTGCGCCCCGGTCGAAACCCATATGAGAAGCCCTGAAAGTCCTCCTCGTAAATCTGATTGAGGACCGTTCCCACGGCGTGTTGGACGATTTTGTCCTCCAGGGCGGCGATGCCCAAGGGTCGCTGTCGCCCATCCGGCTTGGGAATATAGGCTCGTTTGGAAGGTTGCGCGCGATACGTGCCCCGGTGTACACGACTGTGCAAATCCTCCAGTCGATTGTCCAGGTCCGTTTCGTATTCCTGCCAAGTAACGCCATCCACGCCCGGAGCCGCTTCCCGCTTCAGCGAATAGAAGCTGTTCGCCAGGAGAGCGACCGATACGTGGTGCAGGAGCGCGGTGAATCGCAACCGCTTGTCCCTCTTTGCTGCTTCTCGCACACGGTTCAACCCAGCTAACGCGTTTCCCCAGCTTTGCATCTGGGACGCGGCCGTCTGCCCCGTGTTCTCCTTGGTCGGTCGCCTTCCCTCCATGCCCTCCGCCAGTGTAGACCTACCACCTTTGTTCGGACACTTCGCAGGTACTACGCAACCGTCCGACTCCCTACCAGCGTTCATGCCAAGATTGTGGCTCATCACCTTCCTCGACCGGTCCGCTCCCAACTTCGGGTCGGACACTGGTAGGGCCTCCCGGTTCTCGCGCGTGGAGGTTCCATGCATGTCGGGGGTCTCTGACCTCGCAGGTCCAGTGGGTGCTCGCGATAGCGCGCCCACCAGTGTGGCCTTCCCGCCGAATAAACAGCGTCGGCATCCTGATTTCCAGGCATTTCGCGGCTCAATACCCCGCCTACATGTGCCCCTGTCAACGCTTCGCGTCCAGCCTTACGACTGTCCACGCATGACTCGGGGTCGGTGTGGCTCGCTAGACCTTCACCGTACGGCTCTTGCATCCGCTCCTCCACGCCGGTTTATCCCGGCGCACTCATTCGTATCTCAACGCCACCATCGGATCCACTTTCGTAGCTCGCCGCGCGGGGATATAGCTGGCCAGCAGGGCCACGCCGCCGAGCAACACTGCGACGGCGATGAAGGTCAGCGGGTCCGTGGGTGTGACGTTAAAGAGCAGGCTGGACAAGAAGCGAGTCAATCCCAGCGCCGCCACAATCCCCACGGCCACTCCGGCCAATGCCAGCTTGGAGCCATTCCCCAGGACCAGCCGCAGCACATTGCCGCAGCAACCCGCGAGAGTCGTAATTAAACGATCGGTTCCCATCGAGCGGTCCACGAGCCCAGACATGGTCTGAATTTCGATCTGCGGGAAGGACGAATTGGTTTCCTGCACGATCTTGCGCAGCGCCTTGCTGATGCTCTCGGCATCCGCGGCGGTGCGGATTTCGAAGAAGACCGCTGCATGTTCCCACAGAGGATTGAAGATGGGGATGAAGAGCCGCGGGTGAACTTCCTCGCGCAAGCTATGAAATCTGGCGTCCGCAACAATCCCCACGATTTCGGTGTCCCCGGGATTGCCCGGGAAGGTGTCGCTCACGTGCTTTCCGATGGGGTTGGTGTTGGGAAAGTATTTCCGCGCAAATGCCATATTGATGTCCGCGGCGCGCAGTCCGGCGACGGCGTCCTGGGGGCCGATCTCGCGCCCGCGCAGCAGCGGAATTCCCACCGTGGAAAAGTAGCCGGGACCCACATGGTCCATTCGCGAGTGCATTTCCTGGTCAGATTTGGGCGTGAAACCTTCGACTGCGATGGGATCGCCCGAATCCGAGCCTTCGAATAGTCCGTTACTGGATAGCGTGGCCGACCGCACGCCTGGAATGGCCGCGAATTTGGCCAGCAGGGTCTGCTCAAGTTGAATGATGGCGGTCCCCTTGTAACCAGCCGGGGCGGCATCTAATCGAAACAGCAGGAGCCTGTCGCGGTTATAACCGAGGCTGACCTCGCTCAGCCTTTCCAGGCTGTGAACGAACAGCCCCGCTGCCACCAGGAGGATCATGGAGATGGCCACTTGCGCGATCACGAGAATTCTGCCCGTGGATAAGAACTGGTGCGACGCGCCGCCGGTTCTCGCGCCGGGGGCCGACTTCAACACCGGTGAAACCTCCAGGGAGGTCGAGCGCAGGGCGGGTATGACTCCGAAAAGCAGCGTCGTGAGAAACGCCACCAGCGCCGTGAAACCCAGCGCGCGAGTATCCACTCTCAAGCTGAGTCGAAACGCATCAGGGCCGAGCGAGTTTCCGACCACCACCCTCATCAGCAACCCATCGAGCCACTGAGCCAGCACCGCCCCCATCGCCGCGCCCAGGAGGGCCAAAAGCAGGCTCTCCAGCAGCAGTTGGCGGACGAGGCGAAAGCGCCCGGCGCCCACCGCCTGGCGCACGGCGAACTCCTTTTGTCGGGCCGCTCCGCGCGCCAGCAGCAGATTGGCCACATTGGCGCAGGCGATCAGGAGGACGAGGCCCACGATGCCCATCAACACCTTTAGCGGATTGCCAAATGTCTCGTGCAGGGTGGAAGCCCCACGGCTGCCAGGATGCACGTTGACCTGCTGATCAAGATAGCCGCGCCGCTGTTTCTCATCGCCGAGCGATCCCAGGGTGTTGAGCAACAGTCCCTTGAAGACGGCGTTTATCGCCGCGTTGGATTGTTGGAGGGTGACGCCAGGTTTCAAGCGCGCCATGGCTTGCAGCCAGATATATTGATTATCAAAAGGCCCTGCAGGCGCCAGCAGGTCGCGTCCCGGATAAACGGCGTCCTGCATCATCATCGGAATCCAGACGTCCGGCGCCTCGCCGACGGTGGTGCCGAAAAATCCGGGGGCGGCAACCCCGATGATATCGAACGCCGTCTGATGAATGCGGATGCTTTTTCCCAATGCTGAAGGATCGAGGCCGAAGCGTTCTTTCCAGAACGGGTAGCTGATCACCGCAACCGGCGCAGCCCCGCGCCCCCGGTCAACTTCCTGGGTAAAAGTCCGCCCGGCCGCTGCCCTCACTCCCAGCACGGAAAAGTAGTTCCCGCTCACGAGTTGCACACGGGCCTCTTCCGGCACTTCTGCCGAGCCGGAGGATGAAGTTCCAATGCTCACTTGCAGCTTGGGAGCGTCACTGTCAGTGGCGAAAACGCCGGAGAAGACATTATTGTGGTCGCGCAGGTATTGGAATTCCGTGAACGTCAGCAGCGAGCGGTCTCCGCCCTCCTGGCCGTAATCCCTTCCGTGCGCATCGGGATCCGTTAGCACCACAAGTTGATCCGGCGCCTTCACCGGCAGGGTGCGGAGCAACACGGCGTCGAGCACGTTGAAGATCGCGGAGTTCGCCCCAATCCCCAGCGCCAGCGTGATCACGGCGACGATCGTAAAGGCCGGACTTTTGAGCAGCATTCGAAGGCCATAGCGCACGTCCTGCCAAAACGTCTCGAGCGAATTCCAGCTCCACATTTCCCTGCTCCTCTCCTCGGCCAAAGGCACATTTCCAAAACGCCGCAGCGCGGCATAGTAAGCTTCTTCGGCAGACATGCCCGCTTCCCGGTTCTCGCGCTCTTCCATTTCCAGATGAGCGCGAATCTCCACTTCGAGATCGTCGGCTGGCTTTGGACGGCGAAGCAGTGCACCGAGTTTGGAGAATTCCCGACGTAAACGCATAAGCTTCTGTAGTGGTAGGGCTTGCCCCACCCGCTTGCCCCATCCATTCGCAACAAGGGGACGGCAAGCCGTCCCCCTACGAGACTCACGCCCTCGCCCCCATCTGATTCCGTCCCTCGCCCCCTTGGGGGAGAGGGTGGCCCGCAGCCGGCGCTTTCATCAGCCAGGGCGGGTGAGGGGGCGTCCGCCGGCTACGTATCCACCGGTCGCAACACTCCGGTGATGGCCCGTACGTAGCGTTCCCAACGCGAGGTCTCGGCTGTAAGCTGGCGACGGCCCGAGGCGGTCAGGCGGTAGTACTTGGCCCGCTGGTTGTTTTTCGAGACGCCCCACTCGGCGGTGATCCAGCCTTCCTGCTGGAGGCGCTGCAGCGCCGGGTAAAGCGAGCCGTGTTCCACTTTGAGACTCTCTTCCGACATGCGCTCGATGGACTTGGCGATTCCGTGTCCATGAGTTGGACCCCACTGCAAAGTGCGCAGAATGAGCATGTCGAGCGAGCCGTAAACAAGTTCAAGTCGATTTTCAGAAGATTGCCTGGTCATAGTGGAAGGTAATCTACCACATCAGGTAGTAGATTGTCTACCAAAAAGTCGAAAGTCGAGAGTCAAGGAGTCGAAAAGTCAAGGAGCCTCGAACTCGCGAAGTCGAGTACCCACAATTGCCGCGTCAAAAATCTGCCCGGCGAGGGGCGTGCGGCTGAGAGTAGCCCTGTCCTCCGTCATTCCCTCGCCAGCGGGAATCGGTTGCCACTAACACGTAATTCTGAAGACGGGCGGACGTGATAAACTGTGCCAGCGGTTTAAGGTGACGGTGGGCATGCGCGAATAACTTTTGGCAACGAGGTGAACTCATGAAAATCGGCTGGATGCTTATTTTTGCGTGTTCGGTTTCACTCTTGATGTGGGCGCAGAGGGCGTCGGAGTCCGGCAATACCGGATGGGTTGATATCATGCCCGATGAGTCCTTCAATCAATGGACTCGGGTTGCGATCCCGCCTGAGAAGGCCTTGGATCCTGTTTCCCAGTGGAGCGTCGACAAGGCCCACGGCATGATAATCTGCGAGGGCAATCACGGCCATGAGTGGCTGCGCTACAATCGCGAGCTCAGTGACTTCATTCTTCACGTCGAATGGCGCTTCACCAAGCGGGAAGGGCTCAAGGGATACAACAGCGGGGTCTTCGTTCGGAACGACGCCGACGGGCGGGTTTGGCACCAGGCGCAGGTGGGTGCAGAGAACGACGGCTATATATTCGGGCAGACTTTGATTGGCGGCGAGCTCTCTAAGATGAAGTTCAGTCCCAAGCCGGCCGTAAATCATATCAAGCCGCCTGGAGAGTGGAACACTTACGAGATTCGCTGCCAAGGGCCGAAGATCATGTTGTCGGTGAATGGTGAGGCGAGCGCCGAGTTTGCCGCACCGGAAGTGCCGAAAGGCTACCTGGGCCTGGAAGCGGAGGGATTTCGAATTGAGTTCCGGAACGTCCAGTACAAGCTCTTGCCTTGAGCGGGATACGAACGGATCGGCGGAAACCGAGAGCCCACTGTGCTTGGCACGGAAGTAACCCCTCACCCGGATTGTGACGGCTGGTGAAAGCGGAGTCGCAAGCCACCCTTTCCCCTCGGGAGAGGGTGACGTCCAGTAGTAGGAGGAGAAGATGAAACGCAATTCATGGCTGTGGTTCTCACTGCTGGCCGGGGCTCCTGCTCCCGTCAGCCGCAATGGCGCAACTGGCGACGGAATACAAGCCGCCCAAGGCCAATTGTTGCCTGCAATTCGCCGCGCAAAGCCTCGCCGACCAATTGCAGGATTGGAACCAGTTAGGCCGTTATCACGACGACGATGCGGAGATTCAAGCGCAACCGGAGCAGGTGGGGCGCGTGGTCTTTCTCGGCGACTCGATCACCGACGGTTGGAAACTCGCCCAGTATTTTCCTGGCAAACCCTACGTGAACCGGGGCATCAGCGGGCAAACCACTCCACAGATGTTAGTGCGGTTTTACCCGGACGTGCTCAAACTGAATCCTGCGGCGGTGATTATCCTGGCGGGGACTAACGATATCGCCCAGAACACAGGCCCGGAAACCGCGGAAATGGTTGAGGACAATTTCCGGGCCATGTGCGATCTGGCCGACGGGCACAAGGTCAAGGTAATTCTCTGCCTGTTGACTCCCGTTAGCGACTACACTTCACACAGACAGACGGAGCGCAGGCCGCCCACCGACATTCTCAAGCTAAACAATTGGCTGCGCAGCTACGCCACGGGACGAAAGTCGGAGGTTGCGGACTACTATTCTGTCCTCGTCGATGATAAGGGCATGCTGAAGGAAGGCTATTCGAATGACGGCTTGCATCCGAACGATCGCGGATACGCGCTCATGGCGCCCGTGGCGGAGGCAGCCATCGCGCGGGCACTAGGGGACGCGAAGTGAGGAGCAAGGAGCAAGAACCGAGAATCAAGAAGAGCAGGACAAATTGAACTGGGGGCAACGGACCGCGGACAACGGACTACGGACCAACCCCAACGACATTCTGTCTGTTGAAAACCTGCGTCCTCCGGCTTAACATCACTCCTCGCCTCGCTTCGCGAAGGCCCTGCCGCCCTACGAGGTTCGCTGATGAATTATCCGGTCTGGGAACCCTACCTATTAGGTGGAGGATTGGTAATCGGGATTATCGCCATCCTCCACGTCTTCGTTTCACATTTCGCAGTGGGCGGCGGTCTGTTTCTGGTCCTCACCGAACGCAAGGCCTATCGAGACAACAATCCCGCGCTGCTCGAGTACGTGAAGTCCCACTCGAAGTTCTTCGTTCTTGTGGTGCTTGTCTTTGGAGCGGTGAGCGGCGTAGGCATCTGGTGGAGTATCGGCTTGGTGAATCCTGAGGCCACGGCGACGCTTATTCACGTTTTTGTTTGGGGATGGGCCATCGAATGGGTCTTCTTCATCGTGGAGATAGCCGCTGCCTTTATCTATTATTACGGCTGGGACCGGCTTGACGCCAAGACGCACCTGCGAGTGGGGTGGATATACTTCGGGGCAGCGTGGGCCAGCCTGCTGGTGATCAACGGCATTCTGACCTTCATGTTGACGCCGGGGAGATGGCTCGAAACACAGACCTTTGCCTCCGCGTACTTCAACCCTGGCATGTTACCTTCCCTGGTGGTTCGGACCTCCGTGTGCATTGCGCTGGCCGGTGTTTATGCTCTGATTACTTCCTCTGCGGTCCGCGACGCGGCCCTGCGATACGAGGTAGTCAGGTACGCCGCAAAGTGGCTGCTGGCGGGAGCGCTGATAATTCCATTTGCGGGAATCTGGTACATCTCGACGCTGCCCAGCATGGCGCGCGAGATCTCGCTGGGAGGGGCCCCGGCGGTCACTGTCTTCGCCGGCTTCTCGATATTCTTCTCAGCCTTGGTCATGGCTTTCACCTACTTTGGTCCCCTGCAGCGCCCGCGCCAATTCAATCTGGTATTTGCTATCCTGATTGCCATCCTTGCCCTTTCCACAACCGCGGTTACAGAATGGGTCCGCGAAGCGGTGCGCAAGCCCTACATCATTTATGGATACATGTACTCGAACGGCCTGCGCTTGGCAGACGTGGAGCGCGTTCGTGCGCAAGGTGTGCTCAAGTCGGCGCACTGGGTTCGTCAGCGCGACCTCGATCCGCAGCACCTGGCGTCCGCCGGCAACGAGATTTACCGCGTGCAGTGTGCGAGTTGCCATACACTGGACGGATACAACAGCATCCGCCTCGGCGTTCGAGGGTGGAGTTGGTCGATGATTGATTATCAGTTGGACCATCTCAGCACCTTGAAGGGCTTCATGCCCGCCTTCGTGGGGACTGAGGAGGAGCGTCAGGCGTTGGGCGCTTGGCTGGCGAGTCTGAATCCGCCGCCCGCAAGCATTTCCATTGAGCCGGAAGCTGCGATGGAAGGAATCCAGTCCCAGGACGCGACCGCCAAAGGAGCGCCGCAGCCATGAATCCCGTTATTCCGGGACCTGTTCCAGTACCGTTGCCAGCGCCGCCGGGGCTGCTGGAATTTCTCCTGGTGTTCACATTTATCCTGCACCTGCTGGCGATGAACTTTCTGCTGGGCGGAGTCATAATCCTGACCGTCTCCGGTTACCTCGGCCGGCGCGACTCCCGGCATCACGAACTGACACGGCGCGTCGGCAATGCCCTGCCGCCCGTGACGGCATTCACCATCACGCTCGGGGTGGGCCCGCTGCTGTTCTTGCAACTTGTTTACGGCCAGCTCTTCTATACGTCTTCCGTTCTTATGGCATGGTACTGGCTTGCCGTCGTGTTCCTGGTGTTACTTGGGTACTATAGCCTTTATTGGCACCAGTTGCAGTACGATGAACTTGGGTCAAAGGCCCCCTGGGTGATGCTGGCCACTGCCGCGCTCTTTCTTTTTGTGGCTTTCATTTTTACGCAAAACGTCACGGCCATGTTGCATCCTCAGGATTTCTATCCCCGCTTCCTGAGCGGACAGGTGGGGAAAATCTTCGGCCCTGTGCCTCTTCTGAACTTGGCGCGACTGGCTCACTTCGTAGTGGCTGCCGTAGCCGTCTCCGGATTGGGGGTAGCGCTGCTTTCCAGCCGGTGGCGAGCGGAATCTCCAGAGCTTGCGGCTTGGGCAAGACGTTACGGAGTGACATGGTTCATGGGCGGGACGTTGGCGCAATTCCTGGTCGGACTCTGGTTCTTGTTCAGCCTTCCCGCGGAAATCCGCCAGGCCCTGGTGGGCGACAAGTTCGCCGTGGGCGTGCTCGTCTTAGCCATCATGCTGGCTTTGCTTGCGCTTTTGACGGCCCCCACGAATTTGGGCGTGGCGAGCGTTGCCATCCTAGGCACGGTCTCGGCCATGGCGGTGCTGCGACACTTCGTGCGCCTGGCTTATCTGCGTCCTTACTTCGATCCGCACTCGCTGCCGGTCCGGGGTCAGTGGGAGGTTTTTTCGATATTTGCGGCCTTGCTGCTAGCCGGGTTGGCTACGGTGGGCTGGATGCTTTACGTTTTCTATCGGCCTGCTGTCAATAGCCGCCGCGTGTCCGTCTAACGTAGGTTATCGCTGCCCACTTCTGGTAGCGCGAACCCCCGGTTTTGGGGTCCGCGGTTTTTCCGTGGAACGATAGTCAAGCCGCGGATCCAAACAACGGGGGTCCGCGCTACCCAGCCCGTCGGTTTTTCGAGCAGGGCAGTACCGATGGACAGTTGTCCTCCCGGCACTTTCCCGGTAAGATGCGACTGGGTGGCAAATTGAGTCTGTAGGGTAGCAATCCGGTAGCGGAGGTAGAATGCGAAGACTTTTTATAGGCGTAATGATTACATTTCTCCTGAGCTTTCCTGTGGTCCGCCGAGCGGCGGGGCAGGACCGAAACCAATTCAGGACGGAAAGTAAAGCGCTTAAGGACCGGCAGAAGCGGGAACGAAAGACGATGAAGGCACAGCAAAAGGTCCAGAAACGGTCCTGGAACGGTGCGCACTTGACCAAGGCGAACCGAGTGCAGGCGAAACACCAGATGAAGCGGGACAAGCAGAATCTCTACCGGCAACAAAAGAACGATCGCCAGGACCTAAAAGACCGTCAGCGATTGGTCAAGGAGCGGATGCGGCAGGTTCGTTAGCGTTTGTCATGGGAGGTTGCCATGAGGCGAATCGTTGTGTTGTTGGTCTTAGCATTGTTGTTGGCGCAGGTGTTGCCGGCGCAGGACGCGCAACAGCAGAGCGGAGAACAAGAGCAAAAACCTACGCTCGGTCCTAAACCCGGGCCCGGTGAGTCCGGCCCCCGGACCGCCACTGTGAACGACTACCGGAAGCTGGTGCGAATCCGCACGCTGTACATCGATAGGATGGACAATGATCTCAGTGAAAGGCTGGTGGCAAGCCTCGGGAAACTAGGCCGATTCAAGATCGCTACCAACGCGAAAGAAGCTGACGCTGTTGTGCGGGGCTCCTGCCTGGAATCGCGCCGGCTGAAACGCTTGCACACCGAAGTCTCGATCACCGACCGTGGCGGCGCATCAATCTGGCAAGACGTTATCTTCCGGCCCTACAACCCGCCCTCCCTCGTCCAGGCCGTGAACGAAACCGCACAAATGATAGCCGAGCACTTGGGCGAAAGCATTAACCAAGCGGGTTTGAAATAAAGATTAGGATTCAGGATTCGGGATTCAGGATTCAGGGTCGAGTAACTCAGGTTGTCGATGGAGCGGTCCCGGCAAGGGGCTGTGCATCGACGCCATCGTCAATTTCTACTGCGAAGTTTCCAAGCGGGATCTCTGCGGTGTGGGCTCCTGAATCCCGAATCCTGAAGCCTGACTCCTGTTTTTATGCACCTGCGCGCTTTCCGTTCTGAGGATCTCGAGACACTTTACAGGATCGATCAAGTTTGTTTTGCGCCGGGGATTTCGTATTCCCGGGAGGCGCTCGGTGAGTTCATAGGCAACCGGCGAAGCAATACATGGGTTGCGGACGAGAAGGGAGAAGTGGCCGGTTTCTTGATTGCTGAACGGCAAGCGCGCAGGGTTGCACACATTGTGACTATCGACGTGGTGGAAAGTTGGCGCCGGCGGCACGTGGGGAGCTTTCTGATGGACGCCGCCGAGGACTGGGCGAGGGAGCAGGGACTCGTGCTGGTTTATCTCGAAGCCGCAGAGAACAACGCGCCGGCAAGAAGCTTTTATGAGGCTCGAGGTTACAGAAAGGTGGATCACGTCCGGAACTATTACTCGGACGGCGCTTCGGCGTGGATTATGTTGAAGTGGTTGAAACGGAGAGATCTGTAGCGCGGGCGAGAGATGATGTGAAGAAATCCGGAATGTGTCATCCTGAGTGAAGCGAAGGATCTCTGCAGTTTTTCGTCGGTCGATGAACTGCTGCCGACTGCCGAGATCCTTCGCTCAGGACGACAGCCGACCGATTATTTCACAGCTTCAGACGCCCGCGCCACACGGATCAGAGGAGCTCATGCCCACCAAACTGCAGTCCTCCGACGGCAAGACCATCGTCGTTGCCATCTTCATTGCGGCTCTTTCACTGGCCATTGCGATCAAATACTTCGCTCGTGCATTCCCCGAAGCGGCGATTGAATTCCGCGTGAACCGGGACGACTCAGCTCCCTTGGCGCAGAAGTTTCTTGCCGATCGGGGTTTCAAGCTGGACGGCTATCGGCATGCCGCCAGATTCGATTACGACGACGATGCAAAGGTCTACCTGGAGCGTACACAGGGACTGGAACGGATGAACGGGCTGACCCGCGGGCCCATTCGCCTCTGGCGTTGGTCGCATCGATGGTTCATACCACAACAGCAGGAAGAGTTTCCGCGCGGACGTCACGCCCGCCGGCGGGGTGGTGGGGTTTAATCACGAAATCCCTGAAGCCACCCCGGGCGCCGCCCTTGATCAGCCTGCTGCCCGCACCATCGCAGAGACTTTCCTTGCCCAGGTGATGCGGCGGAATCTCGCCGACCTCGAGTTCGTGGAGGCCGAGACGGAAAAGCGCCCGGCGCGCACCGACCACGACTTTACCTGGAAGCAGAAAAGCGTGGAACTGGGCGACGGGAGCCTGCGCGTGGAAGTGCTGGTCAATGGCGACCAGGTGGCAGGGTACCGCGAGTTCGTCAAGGTTCCGGAGCAGTGGACACGCGACTACGAGAAACTGCGCTCGCGGAACGATGCCGCGCAAACTGTAGACGAGGTCTTTTGGATCCTGTTGAGCGTGGGCATGCTGGTGATTCTGATCCGCCGCCTGCGCGATCGCGACGTGCCGGTTGGGATGGCGCTGGCGTTCGGCGGGGTTGCTGCGGCACTCTACTTCCTTGGCCAGCTCAACAGCTTCTCGTTGGCTCAATTCGACTACCAGACCACGGATTCGTATACGAGCTTCATCGCCAAGGCCCTGGGTGGCGCCCTGCTTGCGGCCGTGGGCACGGGCGCAGCAATATTCCTGCTCGTCGCCGCTTCCGAGCCCATGTATCGTGAGGGTTATCCGAACCAGATTGCCCTGCGAAGGTATTTCACCTGGCAGGGCCTGCGCAGCCGCTCGTTCTTTATTGCCAACGTGGTTGGAATTACCCTTACCTTTTTCTTCTTTGCCTACCAGACAGTCTTCTATCTTGCCGCCAATAAAATGGGGGCGTGGGCGCCCGCCGACCTTCCGTTTACCGACCTGCTGAATACAAAGTTTCCCTGGATTACCGTGCTCTTCATCGGCTTCTTTCCGGCCGTGTCCGAAGAGTTGCAATTCCGGGCGTTCTCAATTCCGTTCCTGAAAAGATTGCTTGACGGGGCTTTGAACTTGCTGCGCTCGAAGGGCACGGCGGCGCTCGCACTCCCCTTGGCGATCGTGCTTTCGGCTTTCATGTGGGGATTTCTCCACGCAGCGTACCCGAACCAGCCATTCTTTATTCGTGGCGTAGAAGTGGGGCTGGGCGGCATCGTGATGGGCGTGATCATGCTGCGCTACGGCATCCTGGCCACGCTAATCTGGCATTATTCCGTGGATGCGCTATACACCGCCTTCCTGCTGATTCGTTCGCCCAATCATTACCTCGCGATCTCGGGCGCGGTCGCCGCCGGCATTATGTTGATTCCACTGCTGGTGGCCGGATTCACCTATTGGCGTACCGGCACGTTCAGTGACAGTGAATCCCTGACTAACGCCCACCAGGGTATTCGCAGGGCCGCACGCGAAGAGGCGGTGGAGTCCGAAGCGGCAGTTGTTTACCATCCTTTGCCGCAGAGTCGGCTGGCGCTGGCGGGAGTTCTTTCGCTGGGCTTTATTCTGCTGGCGTTGATCCCGGTTTATCGTTTGGGTCAGGGCCTCTCGTTGAAGATTACTCGTGCCCAAGCGATTCAGGCGGCCAATGCTTACCTCCGGTCAAGGCAGATTGATCCCACCCGCTACTCCCAGGTGGCGTGGATTCGCGATAACGTCGATCCCATGGCGCTTCGCTATCTGCTCGAGCATAAAACAGTCCGGGAAACTGACCGGATATACCGGGAAGCGACGCGCCTCGCGATCTACGACGTGCGTTACTTCCGGTACCTGGAGAAGGAAGAGTTCCACGTCTTCCTGGACCCGACAACGGACCAGGTGTTCGGCTATCGGAGATTGTTGGACGACGATGCGTGGGGCGCTTCACTTTCGCCTGAACAGGCCCAAACCCTGGCGGCGGCGTATCTCGAGCAGCAAGGTTACCGTCTGTCGGACTTCGATCTCCAGAGTTCGGAGGCCGTGAAGCGGAAGGCCCGGGAAGACTACACGCTGGTGTGGCAGGCGAAAGCCGGCGACCCGCGGAACGTGGCCGGCGCATATTATCGGCTCGCAGTGGACGTTGCGGGTGACAAGATCGTGGGGCTTTCGCACTTGTTTAAGCTGCCGGAGGCCTGGGAACGGGAGCAAAGTTCCTCGAAACTGGTCAACACCCTCCTTTCTATGGCGGGCATTGTGGTGGGCTTCGCCCTGCTCGGTGCGGGGGTGGTCCTGTTAGTCCTTCGGATCAGATCCGGCGGGATAGCTTGGCGTGCAGCAGTCAAAATCGGTGCGTTGATCTTCGTGTTGATGGCTGTTTCCGAACTTACAGAATGGGCGCAGTTGGATCGGCGGTATACGACGACCCTTCCTCTCGCCACCTGGCGGCTGTTTGAAGTGGTGAGCATGATCGTTCTGCCATTACTGGGAGGGCTTTTCGGCTGGCTGCTGGTTGGCCTTGCAGCAAGCCTCTATCCGGAGGCCTGGCAACTCTTGAAAGGGAGCGCCCGGCGGCTCTGGCGGCGAGATGCGGCAGTATGCATTGTACTGGCTCTGGCTGCACGCGCGGGCCTCGCGAAGTTGGCCGCGATCTTTGCCAGCCGCTTTCACACCCTCGCCCCTGTTGACACGGATCTTTTCCCTGAGGTTTTCAACGCTTCTTATCCGGGGCTGAGCTCATTCCTCGGCGCGCTGGAATTGAGCGTCTTCTATCTGTGCGGGTTGGGAGTCGTGTTCTACGTCATTCGCTTAGGATGGAAAAAGCGGCAGTGGTGGCTGTGGGCCGGAATAGCGTTGCTGCTGGTTCGACTGGGGCCGGCGGGCGCGCACTCGGTTCCGGAGTTCTTCGCCTCGTGGGTTATGGACTTTATTCCGCTTGGCGTCGCGGTGGCGATGTTTGTCTGGTTCTTCCGGGATAACATCCTGGCATATTTTGGCGTTATCTTCTGCCTGCAAGTGGCGGAGCCGTTGATTTCACTTTTCTCTCAACCCGTGGGCTTCTACCGGTGGAATGCCTTGCTGCTGGCCGGGCTGGCGATTCTGGTTCTGGCGTGGATGTTTCTTGGTGGCAGAGAAGGGGAGGTTCAAAGCGCGCCATGACAAAGCTGGACGAAGTCGAGGTGCGGGTGCTGGGCGCGCTTCTGGAAAAGGAGATCACGACACCGGAATACTATCCGCTCTCCCTAAACGCCCTCATCAATGCCTGCAACCAGAAATCGAATCGCGATCCGGTGATGGCACTGGACGAGAGCGCGGTGCGGGATGCGCTCGATAGCTTGACCGGAAAAAACCTGGTGGGTCACGCCTCGAGCGCGGATAGTCGCGTGTCCAAATACACACACCACTTGCAGGAAGTCTTCAATTTCGATCGCAGAGAATCCGCCGTGCTCTGCGTGCTGTTGCTGCGCGGGCCGCAGACGCCGGGCGAACTGCGCGGGCGCACGGAACGGATGTACAGGTTCGATGACCTGAGCGTGGTGGAGTCCGCGCTGCATCGCTTGATGGAGCGAGAGCCTCCACTCGCGATGAAACTCGCTCGCCAGCCAGGCACCAAGGAATCGCGCTACGCGCACTTGCTGGCAGGTGAACTGGAAGAGTGGAGCGCGCCGGCAGAACCACAACTCGTGGCCTCCACAGCTGGGCAAAGCGACGACCGGATCACCCGCCTGGAAACTGAACTCGAGACTCTGCGGAAGGAAGTCTCGGACCTGCGGCAACAGTTGGACGACTTCCGTAAGCAATTTGAATGACCGCCGGTAGCACAGGCACTCTTGCCTATACCGAAGGCAAGCTTGTCCCGCGGCGGACCTGCGGTACGAACCGGAGCATTGACACGCTGGAGAACAGAAGGGCCATTGAGATTCTTCGGAACTGACCCCTCACCCGGCCCGCTCCGGCTGGTGAAAGCGCCGGCAGCGGGTCACCCTCTCCCCAAGGGAGAGGGCTGAGAACCAACCTCGCCGACGGCCCTCTCCCGTGGGGAGACTGTGGCGAGAGTAGCGAGCCGGGTGAGGGGTTTCTTCCCATCGAGCCTTGTAATTTCGGAATTCGGGTTGAAGCTCAGTCTAATGCGCACGATCAAACGCCGATGGCAGGTTCCACTTTTACTGTGCTCTTCTCGTGGCTGCTTCCACCGGGAAGATCTTCACCGCAACCGGGTAAGCACTCGGTTTCTCGTTAGTCAATTCAATCACTAAACCCTCGGCGGTGCGGGTCCATTTTACTTCCGCCTTCGAGCCCAAGAGCTGGACTGTCTTAATCTCTCGCTTTGTCAAATCGGATCCTTCGGCCAGCGATTTGATGCGCAGTTTGCCGTCTTGCGGCCAAGCCAGGGCGATTGCGTAGAGCGTCTCGCCTTTGGCGGTGAAGCGGATATCCTCGGCGGTGTATCCGCTGGTCGCGGTGTCTTTGAAAGAGCCACCCACCACTTTAGTCGGACCCTCGCCGTAAATCTTCCAAGGCCTCGTCGCGTAGATGGCCTCGCCATTGACGGCAAGCCACCTGCCCATGTTCAGCAGGACGCTCTGGACTTCGTCGGGAATAGTGCCGTCAGACTTGGGTCCGATGTTCAGCAGCAGACAGCCGTTCTTACTCACAATATCCACCAATTCATCAACGAGCGATTCCGGTGTGCGGAACTTTTCATCCTTGATATAGCCCCACGATTTCTCGCCCACCGAAGTGTCCGTTTGCCAGAAGATGGGGCGCAGTGTATCGAGTTGCCCGCGTTCGATGTCCAATACGGCGGCGCGTTCTGGAAACGCTTTGTTCTTGTAGTTGATGGCGACCGCGCTCTTCCATTCTGCGGCGCGGTTGTAATAGAAGGCGCCGAACTTTTGGAGATAGGGCTGGAACACCGGCTGTTCGATCCACCAGTCGAACCAGACGATCTCGGGATGATACTTGTCTACAATCTCGCTCGAGCGCGCCAGCCAATTGTCGAGGTAGGCTTGATCAGGCTGATCCTTATCGGATTGTGCCGGACCATAAAAACTCGCGTAGCGCGGATCGTTGACGTCGGAGTCGAAACTCCTGCCGCCGTTGAAAAACCACCAGTGTTCGGCGCGGTGCGAGGAGGCTCCGAAATGCAAGCCTTGTTTGCGCGCAGCCACGGATAATTCGCCCACCACGTCGCGCTTCGGTCCCATTTTCGCCGCGCACCATTCCGTGAGATCGGATGCGTACATCGGAAAGCCGTCGTGATGCTCCGCGACCGGAACTATGTATTTCGCCCCTGACTTCTTGAATAGTTCCGCCCACTGGCCGGCGTTGAATTTCTCGGCCTTGAACATGGGGATGAAGTCCTTGTAGCCGAACCGGGACTGCGGGCCGTAGGTTTCCACATGGTGCGCGAAGACAGGATTATCCATCAGGTACATGTTGCGGGGGTACCATTCGCTGTCGAAGGCCGGCACGCAATAAACACCCCAATGAATGAAAATCCCGAACTTGGCGTCTTCGTACCACTTGGGAACTTGAAATTTCTTCAGAGAATCCCAGGATGCGCTGAAAGGGCCTTTGGCAGCTACGCTGTCCACGTTCTTTACGGCATCTTCGACTCTTTTGTCAGCAGCTATTGCCCGAGTTAGTAAGATTGAACATAGAAACACTGATAATATGACGGCTGTTGGCAAGTGAGGTGAACGGACGTTCGGCGACTGCGCTGGCACCTGCGTAACGGCTGTAATTCGGAAGTTTCTCATATCGACCCGCCTGTTGATGTGTTCGTTTCGAATCTACCCGTGAATCTGAATAGGACGCGATTTGACCCCGTGACGGCCACTGCGGCTGGCGCGGGAAACCGCCAGATTCGCCAGAGCAAAAGCATAATAGCGGCAATGCTTCACGCCTGCAACTTAGCGCGTGGAATTCTGCCCCAAGGTTATGCCAACGGGCAATGCCAGTTTTGGGAAAAGAAATGGAGGATTAAGGCAATACGTTGATTCAAAAAGACTTAAACAAAATCAGTCAGGTTGTCAGAAAAAATGAGAGAACTTTAAAAAGCCCTTGACAAGAAAAGGGGTAAAAACGTATCTTTGTGGAGCAAAGTAGCCAGCAGTGGAAAACAGTGGAGTTAGGGGAAAGGGTCCCGCCCGCCCAGTGGTACTTCGGGATTTCGCATGTTCCGTGGAAACCATCCCGCGACCGTAGATGGCAAAGGCCGGTTGAAATTCCCGGCTGCCATCAAGGCCATTCTGGACGAGATGCACACCACTGAATTCTATGTCACGAGTCATGATGGTAAATCAGCGCGTATCTACCCTTTTCAGGAATGGCTGAAGCTGGAGGAAAAGTTGCAGCAGATGCCCTCCCTGGATAAGGCAGTGAAGAAGTTTCTCGAACGAACCAACTACTATGGTCAGACTGCTCGCATGGATAGTCAAGGGAGAATTCTCATCCCCTCTTTATTGCGGGAGTCGGCGGCCATGCAGGGGGAAGTGGCGGTGCTCGGTCCCTTGAACTATCTTCAGGTCTGGAACAAGCAGCGCTGGGTCGAGCACATGGAAAAGGACCCATTCACTGACGAGGACATGACGGCTTTAAGTACTGCGGGGATTTAGCCGGATGCGCGCGCACCTGCCGGTGCTGTGCCGAGAGGCAATCGAGATTCTGAATGTGCAGCCTGACGGATTTTACATTGACGCGACCCTGGGGGCCGGGGGGCATGCCGAAGAGATTCTTCGGCGCCTGGAAAACGGGAGACTATTAGGAATCGACCGCGACCCGGCGGCGCTCGCCATCGCCCAGGAGCGACTGAAGCACTTTGGGGAAAAGCTGATCACCATGTCCGGGAACTTCGCCGAGATTAGCGACCTGCACGCGGCAAGCGGCTTTCCGCCTGCCGATGGCCTGC
>CAWIUZ010000353.1:0-18290 GCA_963838915.1 uncultured Acidobacteriota bacterium | reverse complement strand
AATCTCAAGCTGGGCGTCT
The DNA here is from genome assembly GCA_963838915.1 of uncultured Acidobacteriota bacterium. Classification (GTDB taxonomy): domain Bacteria; phylum Acidobacteriota; class Terriglobia; order UBA7540; family UBA7540; genus CAVROP01. The sequence continues at coordinate 18,271 of CAWIUZ010000353.1, read as the reverse complement.
CTCGACCGCCATTTATGCGTCTCTTGATTGACCCAGAAGGCCAAGTAGCGCGAAGCTAACCCGCGCTTCCATAAAAGGCTCCTTCATCTCTGCCTAAGCATAAAAGACTGGGACGCCTGAAGCTCGCGCTTCACGCTCTCGAATTTCAAGGCTCAGTGTTTGATGGAAACGGCCGCCGGACGTTTAAGTTTCTGACATTCAGGTGAAGCCCTGGGGCTTTACAAGGCGAGGAGAGCGGATGCTGCAGTTTTCACGGCCAGCGCTCATGGCATGAAGACTCGATTTCCCAAATTCCGATGCGGGTTAATTCCAGCTCTGACTATACAAGATTATACTGGCCCTTATCGCGCTTGCCAAGCGCCTCGTAGTGTCCTAGTTTCGGCGTTGCGCTGGCCTTTAGGCCAGCATCCGTTCTCGGGGGCCGGTTCGAACTTCCCTTGCTGCACGCCGACTTTGCCCAACAAGGAGGCTAGGTGTTCCGCTCCGCTTGGTCAATAATACGCATGAACTAGTTGGACGCTCACAGTACATACATCACGCTGTAATATGTAGGCTAACGCTTCCTGCAGAAACGCATCAGCCTGGCCACGGGAGAAATGCCGAGTTGAGGACTCTCAGAAAGCCGGTAGATCCGCGTCGCGCCTGTATTTCATGGGCCGCTGCGACCGCGGCAGGCCGCTTCTTTATGAACGGCTCATAAGTAGTTTCTGGCGCGATTCACCTCGAAAATAGGGAGCCCGCTTCTCAGGTTCGGTTATTGACGCTGGATTTGGGCGAACGGATAATCGGCGATGGCATCACAGGAAAGGCCGCTCGGTTCTCAGTTCTTTTTTTGCGTCTCGGGTTGGGTTTTGGGTCAAGTCTAGTCTCAGGGCTGTCGTCAAACTGGAGGAACCACCGTATATGCGTATACGAGGCCGAGGTGTTGGTGTGTCCGCGCTGGGCATTCTGTTGTTTGCCGCAGCCTTGAACGCTCAGGAGACGACGGGGAGTATTCGAGGCGCGGTCTTCGACCCCAGTGGGGCTAGAGTGCCGGCCGCCCAGATCACGGCAACTCAGGCGGAGACTGGGTTTACACGCGGCGTGGAGAGTGACGAGTCAGGCGATTTCCTGCTTGTTCTGCTGCCCGGGGGGCACTATTCGCTAGAGGTTGCCGCAACAGGATTCAGCAAATATCTGCAGGGTGGGATTAGTTTAAGCGTCAACCAAGTTGCGGTCCTGACGGTACACCTCCAGGTGGGCTTACCGCAGCAGACCGTGGAGGTGACGGCAGACGCGTCGCTATTGGCCACGACCAACGACCTGGGAGAAACAGTGCACGACCAGGAAATCGTGGACTTGCCGCTCAACGGGCGCAACTTCTCGCAACTCGGCCTGTTGTTGCCGGGCACCGCACCCCTCACGCAAGGATTGCAGTTGGCCGGCGGCTCCTTGCGCAACGGCCAGTCCTACGCCGTCAACGGCATGCGGCCGGAGTCCAACGAGTTCCTGGTGGACGGCGACGAGAACTACAACACCATCAATGCCGGATTCATTCTTCGGCCTCCCCCCGATGCCATTGCGGAGTTCCGCATCTTGACGAACACGGCTTCCGCTGAGTTCGGGCACAACGCGGGCTCCAGCACCAACATCGTGATGCGCTCGGGATCGAATCACATTCACGGTGACCTCTACGACTTCCTTCGAAACGACGCCGTCGACGCGCGCAATTTCTTTTCAACCAGCGTTGACCCCTTGAAGCAAAACCAGTTCGGCGGCACGCTGGGCGCCCCGATTCGCCGCGATAAGACCTTCCTGTTCCTTTTCTATGAGGGATATCGCAACCGGCAGGGAGAAACGCAATTAACGACCGTTCCCACCGCTGCCGAGCGGCAGGGCGACTTCTCCGCCGAGTGCGGCAGCTATTCGCCTCAGGGATTCTGCACCGATCCCACCGGGACGCAGTTGGTCAACGTGTTCGCTTCGCCGCCACAACCGCTCCCCTTTAACCAACTGCCGCCAGGCCTGATCAATTCCATTTCGCAGAATTTGCTGGCATTCTACCCCCTGCCGAATGAGCCCAGCTACGGACCGAATGCCTTCGGCGCCACCGAGGAACTGCACAACACCTACGATCAATTCGGCCTGCGCCTCGACCACTATCTCTCCTCGCACGACACCCTCTCTTTCCATTACCTTTTCAACAACGGCTCGCAACTGGACCCGCTTTCCATCGCAGGGGCCAACGTCCCGGGCTTTCCCGTCGGCGAGGATTTTCGCGCCCAGAACGCCGCCCTGGAAGAGACCCACTCGTTCTCACCGAATATCGTCAATGTGCTAAGGTTCTCCTTTCTCCGCAACAGATTCCTGTTTGGCGAAGCGACGAACCACACACCGATTTCGTCACTTGGATTCCAATACGCGCCCACGCTGGCGAGCCAACTGGGGCCACCGTTCATCGAAGTCGGCGGCTACGCTTCGGTCGGCAATCCCATCACCGGGCCGGCGAACGATTATCAGGACACCTACTCGCTCACGGAATCACTCGCCTGGATTCGGGGCAGGCATGAACTCAAGTTTGGGGGCGAATTCCAGCGCGACCAACTCAATACCCTATTGGGGATTGCCTCGAACGGCTTCTTCGTGTTTGCGCCGGTCCCAATCATCGGCGATGCCTTTGCGGACTTCCTGATCGGGCAGCCGGTGGTCTTTCTGCAAGGCGGCGGTGAGCTCCCGCGGGGCATGCGCGCCAGCAATTTCAATCTCTACGCGCAGGACAGCTACAAAGCGACTTCACGGTTAACTGTCAATATGGGGCTGCGTTACGAACTGCCGCAGCCATACCACGAAATCCGCAACCAAGACGCGCTGTTTGTGCCCAACGCGCAGTCACGTGTCATACCGAGCGCGCCTCCGGGCCTGTTGTACCCCGGAGATCCGGGTGTGGGAAGCGGCTTGATTGCGCGTGAATACCAAGCCTTTGCTCCGCGCGTCGGCTTCGCGTGGGATCCTACAGGAAACGGGCAATGGGCTGTGCGGGCCGCCTACGGCATTTTCTATGACCCGTACTACAATGGTGAAGGCGGGCCATTGCAGGCGCCCGAAAGCGCTCCACCTTGGTTCAAGACGATTCAGGAATCGTTTCCTTCGAGCTTTGCCGCTCCACTTCCGGCCGGGTCCAGTCCCTTCGCTCCGAATTTTGCTGGGGGGCCGCAAGGGCTGACCCTCCTCACTCTCGATCCCCACCTGCGGTTGCCGTACGCGCAAGACTGGAATTTCACGGTCGAGCACTCCTTTGGCCAGGGATGGCTGTTGGATGTCGGGTATGTCGGCACCAAAGGCACAAAGCTGCCGCGCTTCATCGAAAGCAATCCGGCGGTTCTGTGCTCGACTCTTCCCGCCAGCGAGCAGGCCTCTTGCATCAGCGGGGAACAGCAAGATGTGAACGTTTTCCGTCCCTACTCGGGCTGCACGCCGGCGAGTCCCGACACCTGCAATTACGGGTCGATCGGCCTGATCTCCGGCGTCACCAACTCGAATTACAACGCGCTTCAGACCACCCTGCGTAAACGCCTTGGTTACGGACTGGCGTTCCTCCTTTCCTATACCTATTCCAAAACGCTCGACGACGTCTCGAGCTTCAATATCACCGGATCCGCGCCCACACTCGTGGCCGGCGAAAACGACCTGGCGCAGAACCCTTGGGACCTCGAGGCGGAATATGGACGCTCGCTCTTCGATGCCCGGCAGCGATTGGTATTCAGCTATCAGTGGCAATTGCCTTTCTGGAAGCACTCGCGCGCTTGGTATCAGAGCGCACTCGGCAACTGGGAACTGAACGGAATCGTTTCCGCCTCCACCGGAACTCCCTTCACCGTCTATGACTCGAGTGACCCATCTCTCCAAGGACAATCTCCTGAGATCTCGGGCTTCGTGGGCGACCGCCCGAATCTGGTGGGCAATCCCAACGATGGTCCCCGGACCGCGAGTGAGTGGTTTAACACCAAGGCGTTCCAACAGAACACCCAACTTGGAACCTTCGGCAATGCCGGGCGAAATATCGTGCAGGCGGCCGGCGTCTCCGAATGGGACTGCGGAGTCTCGAAGAATTTTCGCCTGGCGGAGTCCACTACGCTACAGTTCCGGGGCGAGTTCTTCAACATTCTGAATCGGGTTAATTTCGGTGTGCCGAACGACGATATCAGTTCGCCCACCTTTGGCCAGGTCGAAACGGCCGCTCCACCCCGCCAAATCCAATTTGCATTGAAGCTCCTATTTTGAGGGGAGATAACCTGATGAGACAATTGCTGGCAGGATTTGTGTTGGCGCTTCTCTTGGGGCCGGTTTGCGGCTACGCCCAAACCGGCGGTCAACCTGCGAATATAAAAGGGTATGTTCTGGACTCTGCTTGTGCTTTTACAAAGAACTTGAAGAAGCCGATTAGTCCGGAGTGCGCGGTGGCTTGCGCTAAGGCGGGTTCCCCGCTGGTGATCCTGGCAGACAACGGCACGATTTACTGGCCGATCTCTGATTCCATGCCCGCCCAAGGCCAGAACGAACGGATGATGCAGTTTGCCGGAAAGAGGGTGGTTGTTTCCGGCAAGCTCTATCAGCGAGCGGGCTCCCGGGCAATTGTGATCGCGACGATTCGGGCGGAGTAACACGCTTGACTCGATCGCCCCGAGTTGTTGTCGTGGACAAGGAGCATTGGTTATGCCTCATATCACGCTACCTGAAGGCTTGCCGGGGATTCGCGGGCCCCTGGCGTTCCGCCCGGAGACGGCCAAGCCGCTAAATGAACTCGCCGAGATCCTGCTGCGCGGACCGAGCACGCTCGCGCCCGGTGAGCGCGAACTTATCGCCACCTACGTTTCATCCCAAAACGAGTGCTTCTTCTGCCAGAGCATCCATGGCGCCGTTGCCGCTTATCATCTCGGGGGCAATGAAAAGCTGGTGCTGGACGTGAAGCAGAACTATCAAAGCGCACCCGTTTCTGCCAAGCTCAAGGCACTGCTTGCGATCGCCGGGAAGGTCCAAAAAGGCGGCAGGCACGTGAAGGCCGAAGACATCGCGAAGGCCCGGCAAGAGGGCGCTACCGACCTCGAGATCCACGACACGGTGTTGATTGCCGCGGCCTTTTGCATGTACAACCGCTATGTGGACGGCTTGGCGACTTGGCAACCGGACGACCCCGCCATGTACCGGGCACGCGGCGCCTTGACCGCTCGAGAAGGTTATGGCAAGACGGCCTGATCCGAGCGCAATGGAGAATAAGATGAAACCCATGTTTCTTCCCGAAGTAGAGAACAGTCCCCAGCCAGGCGGCCGCGGTGACATGATCCGCCAGATGCGCAACTCCGGCAAAGAATACCCGCAGATATGGCACTTGTTTGCATACCGTCCGAAAGCCACGGATTTGCTGGGCGGATTTACGCAAGAAATCATGCGCGGTGAATCTCCGCTCAGCCCTGGGCTACGCGAGCTTATCGCCGCCTTCACTTCCGCGGGCAACCACTGCCCGTTTTGAGCGAAGTACCACGCCGCAGTTGCGGCGGAACTGCTGGGCAGCGAGGAGTTGGTGAGCGCGGCGATCGATGATTTGGAAAGCTCCGCTCTTTCCGAGAAGGACAAAGCCCTGCTGCGCTTCATCAGGAAAGTGAATCACCGCGCTTGGGAAATTGAAGCTGACGATATGAAACCTTTGTACGCAGCGGGGTGGACGGACGAAGCCATCTATTACGCCATCACGGTCTGTGCCTTGTTCAATTTCTACAACCGGTGGATCGATGCCACCGGCGTGCACGTCATGTCAAAAGAAGCCCATCGGGAGTTCGGAAAGCGGACCGCCATGCACGGTTATATCCCAAAATGACGCGACAGCCGCGCGCCGTTGAACACAAAGATTCGACTTTGGGCGAGTGATCGCGTAAGGAAGCGTTGGGCGTCTCGACTCAGAAGGTAATCCGCGCGCTGGACTGGGCTTCGCAGCTCCCGTGCGTGCTCATGGTGACAGTCCCAAACGGTGGCTCGTTCGCAGAGCGATTGGGACTGCCGTAGTCGGCGTTGTTTAACGCGTTGAACATTTCCGCGCGTCTCCGCACGTGCAGCCATTCCCCCAGGTCAAATTCCCGAAACAAGGCAACTTCCGCATTTTGCAGCCCGGGCCCCTCCACGGTATTGCGCCCCGCATTGCCAAAAGTATAGGGCGCGGGTGAGGAAAAAGCAGCGGCATTGAACCACTCGCCCGCCGTGCGGGTGCCAGCAGGAAACACCGCCTGGAGTGGACAAACCGGTGAAGATAAGCTATTGATAACAACAGGAATTAGACATCGTGCGAAAGTGGCGGAATTGGCAGACGCGCCAGACTTAGGATCTGGTCCCGCAAGGGGTGGGGGTTCGAGTCCCCCCTTTCGCACCAATCATATAACTGCTCAGGGATCGTGTCGCAACCTGTGGAAACGCTCAAAGCCGATGCCGGTCAGTTCGATGGGATTGGCGATCGCATCGGCGAGGGAGGGCGTAGTGGCCGTGTCGGGCGCAGCTACATATCCCGGTCGGTACCGCAACTTAGTGCCCGGCCGATTCACGGTCACATCCAACCGATGATACGACCCATCCCAACTCACCGTCGAAGGGTAAAACGCCAGCGAGTAATTCACCTGCGCGTCGCTCGCGGCATTTTGAATTGCTCTGCTCTGGTCGTTGATGTGGTGGAATGCCAAACCGCCGGTTTCTTCAGCCAGGGTTTCGAGTGTCTCGTAGTTAAAGTCAGGTGATGCCGTGCCACGGGGCGGCCGTCCGGACTTGCCCATTGAGTTTCTGTTGGCCTGAAAGGGCGTGGGTGTGGTGACGCCCCGCGCGTCTACCGGGTAGACGGCCACATCGGCTTCATTCAAGGCGCGAGCCGCGCGCTCGACGTCGCTCTCAAAAGGCCTGCCCATCCGCGGCAACTGCGGAGTCGAGGAACTGGAATTGGATGAGGCCGGTTGGGTGTTGTTCCCCTTTGCTCCTGATTATTGTCGAGGAGGCCGAAATCGTCGCGGCGAAGGTCTTCAACCGGCTTACCGTGCTTGTCCTTCGCGATTACGTTCACCAGAACGATACGCCTCTCGGATTGAATCACACCCTCGGGCGGAGTGGATTGCGCAGCCGAAGGCAACGACCACACCAAGAGTAGGCCTACCAGCGACACCATTGGCCAAGTCGCCGGGCCGCAGTGGGCGAAAAAGGTCTTCAGTGCGGACGTGCGGACCCCGAGAGTCTGCATGCGCACTCCCCGGGTTGTTCTAACCGCGATTTCCGTTTTGAGTTTCCCCGACCCACCTAGCATACGCCAACCGCCACAGTCTGATGCTGGAAGGGTGGCGAGAGTAGCGAGCCGGGAGGGGTCGGTCAATATTAGAGACTGCACTTGGCTACTCGACTTATTGGACCTCGCCCTTTGTTTTCATAGACATTCTCGCTTTGTTTCCCCGATTTTGGCGAATCCCTCTTGGAATTCTGCGGGATCGGGGACAGGGCCGCTCGGAGCCCGACCAGCCGACTAAAGCCTACCTCACTGTCATCGCGCGCGATCCCCGAGGCGTCGAGCGGGCATTGCATCCCGTGCGCAGCTAACCGACGGATTTTCCCGTTGTGCCCATTTTGGGAACGTAGTAAGATGCGGGTGTGCGCATCCTCGCCCGGAACACGCTGGTTCGATTCGTTGAGAGCCTGGCGGGCCACAAGGATCACCGCGCCGTGAAAGCCGCACTTGAGGCATGGTTCCACGAGGTCAGGCAAGCGGACTGGAAAGAGCCGGCCCATGTGAAGGCGTATTATGGAAACGCCAGCATCGTAGGGACTGACCGGGTGGTATTCAATATCAAGGGGAATGACTATCGCCTGGTCACGGCCATTGATTACCGCCGCGGAATTGTTTTCATCAAATGGCTGGGAAGCCACACGGATTACGACAAGATCGATGTGAGGACGGTGCAATATGACGATTAAGCCGATCAAGACTGAAGCCGACCATGCCGCGGCTCTACGCGAGATTGAGCGCCACTGGGGCGCGGACGAGGGAACCGGGGCCGGCGATCGATTGGAGGTGTTGACGACGCTGGTGGAGGCTTACGAGCAGGCTCATTTCCCCATCGATCCTCCCGATCCCATCGAGGCCATCAAGTTCCGCCTCGAACAGCAAGGGAGAGGCCGGAAGGCGCTGATCGGCGTGATTGGCAGTCGGACCCGGGTCTACGAAGTCCTCCGCCGCGATCGCGCCCTGTCGCTGGCCATGATCCGCCGCCTGCATAAGTCACTCAATATCCCAGCGGAGGTCTTGATCCGCCCGATCCGAAGACGGAGGCGTCCGGCATAAATGCCAGGTAAGGTTTGATCGCGCTGGCCGGGACGACACAGACGTGACTTTTTGGGCATCTCTGCGACGCACGATTGGGCAGCGCGTCGAGTCTGGGGCACGCCGTGTCCCTTGACAAAGCCGACGACATTATAGATGCGCCACCCTCCAATTTTTATTTCTATGGAAGTCCGATAGTCTTATACTGAGAGTCTGCTAGAGGGCGAAATGCGTGTTTTCATTGGCTATGGATACAACGACCAGGACAGGTGGGTCGAAGCATACGTTTTCCCCCTGGTCGAGGCATTTGGATGCAAAGTGGTCCATGGCAAGGTCGCCTATGGCGGCGCTCTGGCGCCGGATGTGGTTGACCTGATCCGCGGGTCGGATGCCATGATTGGGTTCACCACCCGCCGCGAGGCACTCGGACCCAACCAATTCACCACACACCCTTGGGTCATCCAGGAACTGGTGACTGCCTACACGCACATTCCTTCCATCCCGTTTGTGGAAGTCCGCGAAGAGGGCGTATCACCGGGAGGCATGATTGAGGCCCACAACGCGCGACGCATTGACTATCGCGAGGCCGACCGGGTGTTGTGCCTTCTGCAAATTGCACAGGCATTGCGCCGACTGCTCGAACAAGGTAAGGTCACGACCGTTCGCCTGGGCCCCGAGTCGGTGGCTCAAGCGATCAGCATCCTCCTTGACGACCCGACATTCCGCGCTATGAGTCAGGTGCTGCGTGGGGACGTCGAGTTGCCGCCGCAGCCTATCGCCGTGTTGCCCATCAAAGGCGGCCTGTTCGTCAAGTCGCGCGATATCAGGGAGGGGGACCTTGTCCGAATCACGATTTCGGCTTGCAGTCAAACATGGCGGTCCTCGTATGAATCGTTAGAGGCGTATAACCTGGACTTAGTCTTAAGGTGAAGGAGCGCGAATGGCGCTGTCAATCCAACAAGAGGCGCACTACGTCAGCCGTGACTATTGGAAATGGTCGGTGTGGCTGGAGGGTGCTCCGGAAGAACTGGACGATGTGAAACGAGTGGTCTACATTCTCCATCCGACGTTTCGTGACCCGGTACGTGAAGTCGTGGACCGCACCAGCAAGTTCCGCCTGGACACCGCCGGCTGGGGCACTTTCACAATCCGCGCCAAGGTGCTTGACCGCGACGGGCGGGAGACTACGCTCGAGCACAATCTCGAGCTACTCTACCCAGACGGGACACCTACCCTGGCCTGATCGCGGAGCGGGGTAGCGCGGACCGCCGCTTTTGCGGTCCGCGTCTTTTCCCTGGCCACCACCGCCACCGTGCCATATTCTATCGTCCGTCAGCCGACGGATCGAAACTCCGGCGTCGCTTCCTTTCCGATCGGTATTTCTTCATCGCCGTGCGCCTTCTCAAACGGCGAGAGAGACTCACCGAGCCTGACTGCGCCATGCTGGCGTGCGCCTTCAACCGGGCACGGGCGCTGCATCCTTTCTACCTGACGGCTTGGGTCTTCCTCCCTGACCACTGACACTGCATTTGCGCGCCGGTGCATCCGGCCACGATCTCGCTGGCCATGACGCCCGTAGCGCGGACCGCCGTTTTTGCGGTCCGCGGTCCTTCGATTGAAAAAGCCGCGGACCACAGAAGCGGTGGTCCGCGCTACCAGTTGTGGCAGCCCCGGTTCTTCTACCGCGCCCTGCGCACCGTCAAGGAATACAACGAGAAGGTCGAGTACATCCACCTTAACCCGGTCAGGGCCGGGTTGGCCAGCCGTCCGGAAGATTGGCGATGGTCGAGCTACAACGAGTGCGCCGGTATGAGCGCCGAGGACCAAAACAAAGTTTGCGGTTTGATCGTGGACCGTGTCAGGATACCGTCCGACCCGCGCGCGCGAATTTGATGGCCCTGTCACGCGATGGAAAGGACGCGGACTACAAGACCGGTGGTCCGCGCTACTCGCTTTTGCTTTTAGTCGCGCCAAAGTGTAAGAGCTTTGGAGCGTGAGCCCCACAACGCAGGAAGGAACCAACGATGCCGAAAGTGGCCTTCTTAGGACGGGTATTCCCAATTTGTTATCAGGTCAACATGGGTCACCCAAATCCGCTAGAGTGGAAATGGCTGGAGGAAAACCTCGTCTTACGCTTTGACATGCGTATTGAGCGGTCCAACGTGCGAATCGAGTGCACATTAGATAGGTTCAAGCCAGAATATGTCGTCGAGATTCACAAACGAAGCTTCGATATCGTGCGGTCCGTTGTAAACCTCGCCGCATTCTGCTCAGGCGTCGGGTAGAGCGTCGTCTTTGAGCACTTCGTCGACGACTTGGGAAAGCAGTCGATGTTCTCTTCCCAAGACCCATCGCTTGCCGCCTTATGCACATCGTTTTCGCTTGATCCTGGGGCGGGCAAGACACCGTTTGGAAAGATGTGGGACTTAGTTGTGGCAGATCCCGCGCTGTTCCAAGCGTTGGATGATCTAATCGTTTCCATTACGCTCCCGCATCACTCGCCGGTCAACTGTGCCCGCGCTGTAGAGGGATTGCGACACCTAATTGCTGCTCCTGGCGCAAGCGCCTCCCAAGCCTGGGAACAGATGCGAGACGCCCTCCGGTTAGACAGAACTTTCTTGCAGCTAATTACCGATACGTCGACAGCGCCCAGGCATGGTAACCGAGCCTATATTCCAGGTGCGACAACAACCGAGACTGTCCGCCGATCATGGATTGTTATGGACCGGTTTCTGGCGTACCGCAAAAGAGGCAACACCCCTCGTCCAGTCGCCGAGTTCCCCGTGCTTACTGGCTAGCCTTCGCGGGCTGGCGCAGAGCGAAGCGCTGCGATCGACTGAGCCGTGATGCCCATACACCGCAGAGCTTCGCTCTGCGCCAGCCGCGGCTTCAAGCCTTTTATCTCTAGCGTTGAAGCAACCTTTGGCTGCGAGATCGACTACGCCATGCTTGTAAAGGTATACGCCGAAAACCAGATTGACCACGGCGCCCCAGCCTGGCACGGCCCAGCCCGGTTCCTCTCGGCCGTACCGACTCCCATTATGGGCGACCCCGACGAGCAATACATCTCGACCTCGTACATCGAGCGCCAGAACTTAACCATGCGAATGCAGGTGAAGAGGTTTGCGCGGCTGACTCTTGCCCATAGCAAAAAGCTTCAGAACTTAAAGTGTCACGTCTCCATGCACTTCGCATGGTACAACTTCGTGCGCGTGCATTCCACGCTCCGCGTCACGCCGGCTATGGAAGCAGGACTCGCAGATCATCCCTGGACGCTAGCAGAATTATTGGCAGAGGCAAAAGGACGACCGGTCAATTAGCGTTGCAGCCGAGATGGGATGGCGATACAATCCCCACCCTCACGCTAAATCAGACCAGAAGGAGTGACCGCCGATGGTTGATATCAAAGCTCTTTGCCCATCCTGCAAGTCTGAAATAAAACAGGTAGCGTTCAAAATCTCTTCCATACAACAGACCGAACAGTTCTTTGTGACTTTCTTCGTCTGTCCGTCCTGCTCTTGCACTTTAGGCGTTGGCTGGCTTCCTGCGAATGCTGCCAAGGAATTAATTCCGCAGTGACGTCTTTTCATGATCCAGCTCCTTGAGCGGTATCCTACGCTCATTTACGTGCCCGTCAAGCCGGAACAGCAACAACCGCAGTGTAATTGTACGCGGGACGCCGAAACGGATTCGGGCAGAACTCAACCCCACCGCCACATCGTGGTTGACTTTCGCGCTATCAGGAGTTTAGGATGCCGCAAATGGAGAACCCAGATCCATCGAGGAGAAAAACATCATGAGCGATTTCGATTGGGTTACTGCCTTTTTTGCGTGTTCCCCAAATAAAGTCTTTGAGACGCTAAAGACGCAAATCAAGAGAGACGTTCGAAAGACGCAACGCACTTCTCTCCCCACACACGCAGTATTCATTTACGACCACTGGAGACGGAGAAAGCCTGACCGTTCTGATTGAGAGCGCCACCGACCACAGGTCAATAACATTCGACCTCGTCAGCAAAGGGATTTCGGCCCATAATGAAAAAGGTAAGCTCATTCTTGAGGCAACCTTCACACTCAACGATAAAGGCGAATGCAGGCCAGAGATCGACGGCAAGGAATGCGAGTTCTGGCAACTCCGAATGAAGGCCCTCAAACAACTCTTTATCCTCTGACAATCAGTGCCCGCCCTCCAACTTCCCCCGGCATCGTTCTAGATTTTCTGCTATCCTACCGCCCCTGTAAATCCGACTTTGCCAGAGGTGCGGCATGGAGCCAACCCAGGAACCCACTGAAATGGACATCGGAAAAATGGCCGTCATCATCGACTGCGAGGGACACATCGCCATTACCGGCTCACCCAAAACTCGTTACCATCAGCTTCAGGTGACGATAGGCAGCAAGGATTTTGTTATCCTAGATTGGTGCTTCGCACGATTTGTGGGAGCAGTCTACGACAACAGTGGACGCACCGACCGACGCGGCCCCAGGTATGCCCCGGCCAAGCGATGGAGGATACAAAACCGCGATGCCTCAGACTTGCTTGAGCGCTGTCTCGACCACTTCATCATAAAAAGAAAGCAAGCGGAAATCGCCATTCACTTTTGGAAACTCTACGGCCCATACGGCAGCAAGACCTCCGAGACGGACCTTCTGCTCTGCGAGCAACTTCGCTTGGAACTCAGAGCTTTAACAAAACGAGGCCCGAGGCCAACCGTCCCAGAGCCGATCAAAGTCGAGATGTCAGGCAATTTGTTTGCCAATTGATTTTCAAATTAGGACAGCACCCCGGCTCGCTACTCTCGCAACCCTCTCCCCAAGGGAGAGGGCTGAAGTCCATCATCGTTGACCGCCCTCTCCCTTGGGGAGAGCGTGTCCCGCTGCCGGCGTTTTCATCAGCTGGTGCGGGACGGGTGAGGGGTTACTTCTGAAGGATCCAAATACCCGTTCCGTACTCGAGGTTATCAAGGCAGGCAATTCAAATTCAACGAGTTGGCCTGGGAGCGCCAAATTCAACTCCGGGATTCGGGTCCAACGTATGCGCCACCCCCGTAAACGCTCACACCTGATCTCAGGTCCGCTATTTACCTTTTACCAAGGGAAACTCATGAGGTACTTTCCGCAACTCGCCCTAACCTTCCTGCTTTCCTCAGCCTTATTGCCGGCGCAAGCGGTTCGTCAAAAGGTTTGCCTGAACGAAGACTGGCGATTCGGGCGCCAGGTGAATCCGGGTTCGGAAGTAGAGTGGCAATTTCGCGATGCCTGGAAGCCTGAGTTCGACGATTCCGCATGGTCGAGAGTCGTTCTTCCCCACTCTTGGGACCAGACGGCGCACATGCCGTGGGTGGCGCTCGCTCACTGGCGCGGCATCGGTTGGTATCGCAAGTTGTTCAACGTGCCTACGCTCTCGGCCGGACAGCGCGTTTTCCTGGAATTCGAAGGCGCCATGCAAGTCGCGAAAATATGGGTGAACGGCAGCCCGGCGGGCGAGCACGTGGGCGGCTATACCGGATTTGTCTTCGACGTCAGCGATCTGGTCAAGCCGGGCCAGGAAAACCTGCTCGCAGTGAGGTTGGACGATACCAACAGCCCGGACATCCCACCGGCGAATGAGACCAACATTGCGATTTACGGAGGCTTGTACCGCGATGTCTGGTTGCACATTACCGGCCCACTTCTCATACCCGATGGTGGAATATCCATCACCACGCCGAGGGTCGGCCAGGCGGAATCCACGGTCCGCGTGACGACCGAGGTCAGGAATTCGCTCCCTGCCACAGCCGAGATCAAGGTCATATCGCAGGTGATGACCAGCAGCGGCGAAGTGGCCGCCACGGTTGAACAGGAGAAAGTGATCGCCCCGAATTCGACGGCCCCGTTCGCTCCGGCTGAACTCGCCGTAAGCGGCGCGAAACTCTGGAGCCCCGATCATCCTTACCTCTACACGCTGCGCAGCCGTCTTTATCGCGATCGAGCGCTTGCCGACGAAGTTTCCACACCCTTCGGCATACGGGTGATGGGCTACGTGCCCGGCAAAGGTTATACGATCAACGGCGAATTCATTAACCTGCACGGTGTCGATCGGCGCCAGGATTACGGATACTTGGGCGACGCGCTGCCCGACGCTCTAAACCGCCGGGACATGGAAATCATTAAGGAACTCGGCGCTAACCTGGTGCGGACGGCGCACTACATTCAAGATAAGAGCATTGTGGAAGCGGCAGACGAGTTGGGCCTGCTGATCTGGGAAGAGATTCCCAACATCAAGATTTACGATTACCAGCCCGGTCCCATGACCGAGCAGGGCGACTCCCGATACACGCGTGCGTACATTGACAATTGCCTGGCGGCGATGCAGGAGATGATCCGGCGCGATCGCAATCACCCTTCCATCATCATCTGGGGGATCGCCGACGACAACACCGGCTACCCGTACCTTCAGGACCAGCGGGAAATGGTGGAAAAGGCCCACCATCTTGATCCCACGCGTTGGGTGGCGGGGCGCGTTAATCCCACGCTGACCGATGTTCGCGATCCCACCAACAACGCTTATTACGATTTTCAGAAGCTCGCGGCGGAGCACCCGGACTGGATGTGGCTCTGGAACGAATGGGGGGCGTTCAAGAACGAACGCGGCTTGATTCTTGAACCGGAGGGGAACGAGCGTCCGGAAAACGGCGTGGGCATAGTCTCCGAATACCGCCGCAGCACCAATCCATCCGAACTGCTCGGCGCGATCGCCCAGGAGGCGAGCTGGATCAAGTTCGAGGCAATGCCCTGGATGGCCACTGCGAAGTGGGAGATGTTCGATGCCGGCTGCGCCGCCTGCACGGGGACGAAAGGCATTTTCGATTACTACGGCCCGCCTGAACTGCGCCCCTGGGGAACGCACTTCAACGGCGGCGATTACCGCGGCTTGAGCGATTTGTGGCGCATCCCCAAAGCCAGCTATTGGTTCGTGAAAGCCCAGTGGACGGAAGATCCCTTTGTCTACATCGTAGGCCATTGGACTTGGCCTGGCCAAGAAGGGAAGTCGAAAGACATCCGCGTCTATTCCACTTGCGATGAAGTGGAGCTCTTTTTAAATGGAACGTCACTGGGCAGGCGGAAACCCGAATCGACGGAGAATCTTGTTGCCGAGTGGAAGAACGAGGGGGTGTGGGAAAGCTGGCCCAGCATGCCTCCGGGAACACAACTCCGGCATGGCCCCTTCATCTGGAAAGACGTTTCCTACGCCGCCGGTACCTTGCGCGCCGTCGGGATAAAGAATGGCAAGCAGTTTGTGGATGAGCGAAAGACGGCCGGCGAGGCCTACCAGATCCATCTTAAGCCCGACCGCGATTCTATAGCCGGCGACGGGCGCGATGCCGTGCGCATTGTGGCGGTGATCGCGGATAAAGACGGTGTGCCGGCGCCCAGCGCCATGCCCTGGCTGACGTTTCACGTGGAAGGGCCGGGACGCGTGCTCGGCACTCCGGTTCTGGATGCCGTGTGGGGCATGGCCGCGATTAATGTGATGTCGAAGCCCAGCCCGGGAGACATTACCGTAACGGTTTCGTCACCCGGATTGAAGGACGGGAAGTGTACCTTCGAAGGCCGGAGCTCGAAATGAGACTGTTCGGTCCGGAATTCTGTTTCGGTTGGGATGGCATGAGCAAAAGAGTTCGACGCAGGGAATTCTTGAGAACGGGCGCGGCTTCGGCGCTGGGGAGCAAACTTCTCGGCCTCGCCGCATGGCCAGCGCGTGCGCAGGCCGGCGAACCGGCACACGAAGAAGTAGCGCATGGAGGTCCCGAGGAGAACCCGTCTCCCGTCAATCCAGAGGGTCTCCTGATGGAGCGGTTCAGCAGCACTCCCGGCGCCTCAGTGCTGGTCAAATCCCTGGGCGATGCTGCCGAATACGTCTTGCGCTGGAGGCCACCCACAAGCGCGGAGGCTTGGCAATCGCGCCGTGTGGAGGTGGAATCGGCATTCCGCAAGGCCATCGGATTGAGCGAGCTTCCACCCCGTACGCCCTTACAAGCGCGGGTGCTGGCTCGCCACGATGTGGACGGTTACACTCTCGAAAACGTTCTTTTCGAAAGCCGCCCCGGGTTCCCGGTGTCCGCCAATGTTTACCGGCCGAAGGCGGCTTCTTCCGAGAGGCGCCCGGCCATCCTGTGTCCTATCGGCCATTATATTTCCGCGGGAAAAGCGGCTTCCGACGTTCAGGCGCGGTGCATCAATCTCGCCCGGATGGGCTTCGTCGTTTTAACTTATGACGCCCTCGGCCAGGGGGAACGGTTAGTTCCGGGGAACAACCACCACGACGCGGGTTTCGCGCTGCTTCCTTTAGGTGAAACGATTGCCGGATGGATGGTCTGGGACAGCATGCGGGCGATCGACTACCTGCTGACTCTCGAGGATGTTGACGGCGGCCGAATCGGTGTCACAGGCAACTCCGGCGGCGGATTGAACACACTGTTTACCGCGGCGCTCGATTCGCGGGTACGAGCGGCTGTGGTCGTCGGATTCACCTTCGAATTTAACAACTGGCTGAAGTACGGCGGTACACACTGCACCTGCACACACCTGCCCGCCATGTTTCGTAGCTTCGAGTGGTTTGAAGTGGCGGGACTCATCGCTCCCCGGGTGCTGCTGATGATGCAAGGCGACCGCGACGGGATTTTCCTCATCAGCGGCGCAAGGCGGTCTGCGCACAACACCGCAGCCGTGTATGAGGCGCTCAAGGCATCCGATCAGGTCGGCTTCCGCGAGCTCGCCGGCCAACCGCATGCCTACTCACCCCCGTACCGCGAGCAGATGTACGGATGGATGGCGTGGCGCCTGCTGGGGCAAGGGAGCGGCGATCCGATCGCGGAGGGGCCGGTCCAAAACCTAAGCGAAGAAGACCCACGGTTGCTCTGTGACCGCGATGGTTCAACCTTTCCCCACGCTCCGTCCGCGGTCGATCTCGCGCGCTATAAGGCGATGACAAGCGTAGCCGGGTTTGAGGGAGGTAACTCGAGTGGAACCAGTTCATCCGTTCGCCGGTGGGTCCGCGAACTGACCGCTCCTCCGGAGGCACTGGCCCAGTTCTTGGATTCGGACTGGGACAAGCCGCTCCCGGTTCAAGGCGGATGGCTCGAGAAATTCTCGTTTTCCAGCGAAGATGGGGTGTACATACCAGGTTGGCGCTGGACGAAGGACGCCCACGCCGTTCCGAGCAAGACCATAATCATTGTGGACGACCGGGGCAAGGCGACCACCGCGCAATCAGGGCTTATCCGGCCGTTGATTGAAGCGGGATATGCGTTGGTCTCGCTCGACTTGAGAGGGAGGGGCGAGACCTTAGGGCATTTCGGCGCGAGGTGGAACACCAACTTCCGTCTGTTGGCCAACCAAGTGGACGTTGGGGAGCCTTTGGCCGGCAGGCGCGCTTACGACCTACAGCGTGCCTTGGATCATCTCGCGTTGAGGCAGCGACTGAATGGTGTGACGGTGGTGGGAGTCGGAGACGACGCCCTGCCGGCGCTTCTTGCAAGTTCCGTTGACGAACGAATCGAGCGGCTGGCAGTGGTTGGGTATGTTCACAGCTTCGTCTCGCAAATGAGAGCGAGGAAATCACGCGAAAGGAAAGAGATGTCGGAGTCCTGGAACGACCCGCAGGTCACCGGGCGTCTGAATGCAGGCGACTACGAAGTGGATTTCGGATCGGTCATCCCTGGGGCGCTGGCAATTGCCGACGTGCCGGAAATCGCCGCCCTGATTGCGCCGCGCAGGCTCCTGTTTTGCCAGGCACGCGACAATTCCGCCCCGGGAATAGAAACGATCGCCGCCCGATTCAAGCGCGTCGCTGAATCTGCAGGAAAGGGTTGGTTCAGGTATGAGCCTCGCCGGTCGTTTGATGCAAACCTCATTCTGGAATGGATGACACATGAACCGTAGAGATTTCATGGGAAGCGTGGTCTCGCCCGT